>NZ_JBEZHK010000007.1:0-204376 GCF_040650555.1 Streptomyces sp. NPDC048664
TGCCCTGCAACGGGTGGGGCCCCCCCCCTCCCCCCCCCCCCGGCCCCCGCGCGCGGTCGCCCCCGCGCCCCCCGGGGGGGGGGGGGCCCCCCCCGCCCCCCCCCCCCCCCCCCGGCCCCTTTTCCGTTCAGGTCCGGGACATTCCCGGACCGGAACTCGGGGCCCGTCGGTCAAGGGAATGGCCGGGTTCGATGAGAATTTCCTTGAACCGCCCCGCCGTTCACACGGCGCGCCCGTGGGGGACCGAAGACTCCCGCACATGACCACGACAGTCCTCGCCCCCGCCACGACAGCCCCCCGCCGTGCGCCCTGGAGATCCCCCGCGGGCCGGCCCGCGTACGAGCGCCCCGCACTGCTGGCCATCACCGTGCTGGCCGCCGTGCTCTACGCCTGGGGCATCGACAACGGTCAGTACCACACGTTCTACGCCAATGCGGTCCGCAGTATGACGGAGAGTTGGAAGGCGTTCTTCTACGGTTCCTTCGACCCCGGAAACTCCATCACGCTCGACAAACTGCCGGGATTTCTGTGGCCCCAGGCGCTTTCCGCCCGGATCTTCGGATTCCATCCGTGGGCACTGATCCTCCCCCAGGTCCTCGAAGGAGTGGCGAGCCTGCTGGTGCTGCACCGCCTGGTGCGCCGCTGGCTCGGTGCCGGTGCCGCGCTGGTCGCCGCGGCGGCCTTCCTTCTCACCCCGGTGGCCGTGGGCCTGTTCCGCACGGCGGTGGAGGATCCCGCCTTCACGCTCTGCCTGCTGCTGGCGGCGGAGGCGACCCAGCGCGCGGCCCGGGACGGGCGCGTGCGCCCGCTGCTGGCCGCGGGCGTCTGGGTGGGCGTCGGCTTCCAGACCAAGATGCTGGAGGCGTGGGCGGTGCTGCCCGCGCTGGCACTGGTGTACCTGCTCGCGGCGCCCGTCGCGGCGCGGCGCCGGCTGGCGCACCTCGCCGCGGCGGCCGCGGTGATGGCCGCGGTCTCCGCGTCCTGGACGCTCGCCGTCACCCTCGCCCCGGCGGGGGACCGGCCCTATGTGGACGGCACCACCAACAACTCGGCGTTCAGTATGGTCGTCGGCTACAACTTCCTGAACCGCTTCTCCTCGATCGGGATCAGCGCGGCCTCGACGGGCAGTGTGAGCGCGACCCGGGGTGGGGGCGGCGGCCACGGCGGGCAGAACCCGCCGTCGGGCGCCGAAGGGCCGGACCGCACGGCGCGGTCGGGGCAGCCGGGGACGTACGGCCAGGCCGGCGGCGCCCGCCACGGCGGGACGGGGGCACGCGGTTTCGACCAGGACGGCTGGTCGAAGATGTTCGGCACCTCGCTGGCCTCGCAGACGGGCTGGCTCTATCCGATCGCCGCCGTCGCCGCGGTCTGCGGTGTGATGTGGCGCCGGGGCAGGCCCCGCACCGACCGCGTCCGGGCCGGATTCGCCCTGTGGGCCACCTGGCTCGCGACGTACTTCCTGGTCTTCAGCGCGGGCAGCGTCGGCGGCCACACCTACTACATGGGGGTGATCGCGGTACCGCTCGCGGCCCTCACCGGGGGCGGCGTCACCCTGATGTGGCGCGCCTACCGGGCCGGCGGCCCGCGGGCCTGGGCCCTGCCGGCCGCGGTCGCGGCGACCGCCGCCTGGAGCGCGTATCTCGCCGCCGGGTTCCCGGCGTTCCTGCCGTGGCTGGCGCCCGCCGTGTGCGTGCTCGGACTGTCCGCCGTCGTCCTGCTGGTCCTGGCCCGCCCCGGCCGGGCCCGGGGCCGACTCGCCCTCGCCGGGCTCGCCGCGTCGCTCGCCGCGGTGCTGATCGCGCCGAGCGCGTGGGCCGTGCAGATCTTCAATCCGTCCTACAGCGCCTCCCGCATGGGCGCGGTCGGCCCGTCGGGGACGCACCGCGGATCCGGCTCGGGGCGGCGGACGGCGGGCCGGATGGGTCCGCCGCGCGGGGGCGGTGCCCTGGCCGCGGTCGGGTGGGCACGCCAAGGCGGCCGTCGCGGATCCGATGACAGCGGCACACTGACGGCGGAGCAGCGGCACCTGCTCGACTACACCACCGCGCACCGGGGTACCGCCACCTACGTCTTCGCCACCACCAGCTGGAGCGCCGCCTCACCGTTCATCCTCGCCACCGGCGCCCATGTGCTGCCGCTCGGCGGATTCAGCGGCAAGGTGCCCTTCCCGAGCCAGGCGCGGTTCCGCGACCTGGTCGGCTCCGGGAAGCTGCGCTACGTGCTGCTCGGCGGCGGCCGCCGCGGGGGAGGCGGGTCCGGGGGCGCGGACACGGCGACGGCCACCACCCGGATCACGACCTGGGTCACGTCCACGTGCAGCCGCGTTCCCGCCTCGGCGTACGGCGGCACGGAGCCGTCCACCGCCCGGGAGCCCGAGGCCCTCGGTGCGGTCGCCCCCTCCGCCCAGACGCTGTACCGGTGCGGCCCGACCGCCCGGACCGCGTCCGGAACACACCCGGCGCCGCGGGGTCGATGACCTCCGGGGTCATCGACCCCGGCCCGGCCCGGATGCCATCGTCGGTGGTGCGCGGATCCGCCGCGCACCACCGACGACCGACCGGAAGGACGCCATGACCGCCTATGCCATCGCCCACCTGCGCGAGGCCGCCCCGCACCCGGAGATCGCCGAGTACATCGAGCGCATCACCGCGACCTTCGAGCCGTACGGCGGCCGGTTCCTCGTGCACGGCGCACCGCACGAGGTGAAGGAGGGGGAGTGGCCCGGACATGTCGTGGTCATCGGCTTCCCCGGCACGGCCGAGGCGCGCGACTGGTGGGACTCCGCCGCGTACCGGGAGATCGCTCCGCTGCGCTCACGCCACATCGCGGGCGACATCATCCTGGTTCCCGGTGTCCCCGAGGGCTATGACGCCGCCGGCACCGCGCGGGCGCTGCGCGCCAGCCTTCCCGGCGGACGGTCCTTGGACCCCGGTCAGCGCACCGGGAAGCCGAAGGAGTAGCCCTGCTGCTTCAGCCACGGCAGCACCTGGCGCAGGGCGGCGACGGTCTGGGAGCGGTCTCCTCCGGCGTCGTGGAAGAGGACGGTGGGGCCGTTGGACATCTCCCGCTCGACGGTGGAGACGATCACCGTCGTGCCGCGCCGCTCGAAGTCCTGCGAGTCCACGTTCCAGCCCAGCGGCCGCATGCCGTGCGAGGCGGCCAGGGTGCGGCTGTAGGGGGTGAAGGCCCCACCGGGGGCGCGGTAGTACGACGGCTGGACGCCCCCCGACGCCTGCGTGATCATCCGCGCGGCGTCCAGGATCTCCCGCGACTGGTACGCCTCGGACTTCTTGTCCATGGTGGTGTCGTGCGACACCGTGTGGTCGCACAGTCTGTGCCCGCCCGCCACCACCGCCTTGACCATGTCGGGGTGGGCCTCGGCCTGGGTGCCGACCATGCAGAACGTGGCCTTCACGCCGTACTCCCGCAGCACCTGGAGCACCTGCGGGGTCCACACCGGGTCCGGCCCGTCGTCGATGGTTATGTTGACCCCCCGCGCGCCGCGGTCCGAGGCATGGGCGATCGTCACCGAAACCGGCTTGTCCACCGCGCCGTTCGCCGCCCCCGGAGCCCGGGAGCCCGACGGTGCGGCCGGCCGCACCGACGTGCCGCCTGCCGACGACCCATGGCCCTTGAGAGGGCCGGCCTCCGCGCTCCACACCGACGTGACGGCGGCCACCACCGTCACACCGAGCGCCGCCGCGAACATCCGCCCGTACCAACCACCCCGCGCACCCCGCGTACCCATGCCGCCCCGCCCCTTGTCCGGTCCTGGTCTTCTCCGTGAGCCCCCCGTGCATGAGTCAGGACGGAGCAAAAGGCCCGCGGGCTCCGTCTGTTACGAACCACGGACAATGTAACGGGAGCGCGGGAAGGGGCATGTACGGGGGCCGCGGCCGGCGGGCGGGGCCGGCGGGCGGCGCCGGTGCCTCAGGGGCGCAGCGCCCCGCGGAGGATCTTGCCCTCGGTCGACAGGAGCCCCGAGCGGTGGTCGAAGCGGCGGCTGCCGGCGAACATCAGGTACAGGTACTTGGGGGCCTCCGCGAACCAGTACCCGGGCGTCAGGTCTCCCAGACGTGCCGGGGAGGCCAGCGCGTCCAGGGCGATCGTGTAGCCGCCGGGCACCCGCAACCGCTCACGCATCCCCTGGAAGCACCGGTAGCCGGTGGCCTTGTAGAGGGAGGACCCGGTCAGCCGCCACAGGTCGAACGAGGAGTTGACGTACTCGGGGCGCAGGCTGTTCTGGCGCGAGAGGACCTTCTGGCTGCCGAAGTCGATGGACTCCGGCAGCAGCGGGTAGCGGTCCAGCAGGGCGGTCCAGGACCGGTAGTAGTCCTGTGCCGTCGACAGGTCGCCGCCCTTGCCGAGCAGTCCCGCGTAGAACGCGCCCAGTTCCGACTGCTCCCGTCCGACCGTCCGCCCGCTGCTGTGGTCGACCTGGCGGAACCACAGGTGTCCGGAGCGGTGTTCGGCCTGCCTGCGCACCACCGCGTCGGTGAGCAGCCGGTACCAGTCAAGGAGGTCCCGGTCGCCGAGGAGTTCGGCCCCCGCCCACAGGTACTCGTAGAAGGAGTCCACCGGCGGGTTGGGCACGCTCGACGTGCCGTCCACCCACTTGCCCGTCTCGACGTTGATGGTGCTGCCCAGCAGATCGAGGGAGGACCGCCGGTCCAGCACCGCGCGGTAGGCGCGTTTGGCGGCGTCGCCGTAGCGGGCGTCGTGCGTGAGCCGGGACAGCAGCCCGAACTCCAGGATGTTGCTGCCGACCTCCGCGAGCGGGGCGACGGCACCGGACACCTTGCCGGTCCGCAGGTTGACGTACCGGTAGGGCAGGCCCGTGGGGGAGAGGGTGAACGCCGGCAGCAGACGGTCGGCCAGTTCCCGGCAGCGGGTCAGCAGCGCTTCCCGGCCGGTGCACAGGTAGCCGGACAGGAGGCCGCCGACCAGCCTGATGACCGCTTCGAAGACATGGACGTCGCCGTCCACCGCCGGGTCGAGGTGCGCCTCGATCCAGTCGGCGGCCAGGGCCACCTCCGCGTCCAACTCCATGACCCACAGGGTGTCCAGGGCCTCGACCATGGACAGGCCGAAGGACTGCCCGGGCACGAAGAAGTCGTTGTGCCCCCCGGACACGGGCCGCACCTCGTCGTAGCCCCAGGCGGCCTTCTTGTACCCCTCCCAGCTGTGCACCAGCTCGGCGCGCACCTGCTGGGCCACCACCGCGTCGGGCGGCAGGTCCACGCCGGTGGGCTCCTGCCCCCGCTCGGCGGAGCGCAGCGGGGCGAACAGGCCCACCGTGCCGGCCCCCGCCACGTGCAGAGCCTTGCGGCGGGGAAGGAAGGCGCGGGACAGGGCGGAGCGGAAGGGGCGCATGGACCCTGGACGCTACCCGGGAGACGGCCGCCGTGACGGCGCTGACACGCGGATCCCCGGACCCGGTCACCGTCTGAAGCTCCACCTGAGGTGGAGACATCACTCGAGAGGACCAGCAGGCTTTCGCGGCGTCGGGGGCCCGCTTCCCGTGGGGCGGTGGGGGAGCGCCGAACCTATACTCGCGGTAGAGGGAGCCGTTGGCGTGACGAGCAGCAACCCAGTCGGAGAACGCCGCCGCGGTGGCACGGCCACACCGGTCCAGGGCATGGATCTCGCGGCGGTCCTGCACCGTGGTGTCCGCAGGGCGATGCAGCGGCTCGGCGCGATCGCGGCGGCCGTCTACCTCCTCAGCGAGGACGGAAGCCATCTGCGGGTCGCGATGATCGCCGGCACCCCGCCCTCCCTGTTCACCATGCCGGGCGTGATCGAGCTGGACGCGCCCTACGCCACCGCACGGGCCCTGGCCGGCGGGACGACGGCGGTGCTGGCCGATCCCGACCCGGAGGGCCCCGGCCCGAAGCACGCCGCGTACCCGTACGTGGCCCTGTCGGCTCCCGTCGTCTCCGGTGACCACCGCTACGGCGCCGTGACCGTCGTGCGGCCGGCGACGGACGCCGGCTACCGGGGCGCGGACCGGGCGGGCCTGCGGGAGGTCGGGGAGGAACTCGCCGCCGCCTTCGTGGACCTCGAGGCGCACGGCGTGGCCGTCGCACCCGGGCCCGTACCGGTGCTCGTGCCGGCGGAGCCCGACGAGGAGCACACCGTCCGCACGCCGGGCTGGGGTGTCAGCGGTGTCCCCGGGTCCGCGGGCCTGAGCCTGATGTACCCGCTCACCCGGCTCGTGGACCTGCTCAACCGCGCCCGGACCATGGCCGACGTCGTCGAGGCGGCCCAGTACTGCCTCATGCACCCGTTCGGCGCCGACGCCCTCGTCCTCGCCTCGGCGGCCGAGGGCCGGCTGTGGGTGGTGGGACACGGTGGGGCCTCCGCCGCCATGGTCCGCTGCCTGCACGGCGCGCGGCTGGACGCGCGGGCGCCGGCGGCGGAGGCGGTACGGGGGCATCCGCTGTTCCTTCCGGAGCGGGAGCCGTCGGCCCCCGGCTGCGGCGGCCCCGAGGGCGCGGTACGGGCGGAGGCCTACCTTCCGCTCACCGGGAGCCGGGTGAGCGGCCTGCCCCTCATCCGCACCCGGAACGTCGTCGGCGTCTGCTGCCTCTCGTTCCAGGGGCCGCGCGACTTCCCGCCCGAGGAGAGAGCGGTCCTGAGCATGATGGCGGCCTCGCTGGGCGCGGCGGTGGAGCGCGTCGAGCTCAGCAGCCGGCGCCACGAGGTGGCCGAGTACCTGCAGCGGTGGCTGCTCCCCGCCACGCTCTGCGAACTGCCGGGCCTGACCACCACGGCGCGCTACCGGCCCGCCACCGCGACCTCCAAGGTCGGCGGCGACTGGTACGACGTGCTCAGACTCCCCGGGGAGCGGATGGTGCTCGTCGTCGGGGACGTGGAGGGCCATGCCCTGAAGAGCGCGGCCGTCATGGGCCAGGTGCGCACCGCGGTGGCCGCCTACGCCAGCGAGGGCCACCGCCCCGCCGCGGTGATCGACCGGACCGGCAGGCTGCTCGCGGAACTGGGCTCGGATCTCCTCGTCACCTGCTGCGTCGTCGCCCTGGACACGACCGACGGCATCGCCGAGGTCGCCCTGGCCGGCCATCCCGAGCCGCTCGTCCTGCGACCCGACGGCACCGTGGGCGACCTGGCGGCGCCCGCCAACGTGCCGCTCGGTGTCGCGGTCCCCGAACCCTGCCTGGGGCGTGAGCACACCGTCGAGCCCGGGGCGGTCCTCATGCTGTACTCGAACGGCCTGGTCGACGACGGCGTGCTCGATCCGGGCCGCGGCGCACGCGCCCTGCTCGGCTCCGCCCACCATGAGGCACACCACGACCTGGAACCGCTCGCCGACCGGATCATCGCCGCCGCGGCCCGCTCCGACCGGCGGCGCGACGACGCGGTACTGCTCCTGGCCCGCTATGAGGGGGCCGGCGGCGAGGGCGCGCCGCGGACCGCGGGACTGCACATCCAGCGCCGCGACCTGCACGGCGTCAAGGCGGCACGGGGCTTCGTGGCCGACCGGCTGCGCTCCTGGGGGCTGCCGGAGGTCGCGGACGACCTGCAGCTGGCCGTGTCCGAGATCGTCACCAACGCGCTCGTCCACGCGGGCAGCGACGTGGACGTGCGGCTGCGCGCGTTCCCGGACCGCCTGCGTCTGGAGGTCCGGGACTCCGACAGCAACCCGCCCGTCCCCTCGCCCCTGTCCGTGTCCGAGGAGGGCAGCGCCGAGGCCGAGCACGGCCGGGGCATGTGCATCGTCCAGGCCCTGGCCGGGCAGTGGAACAGCTCACCCAACGGCCGCGGCAAGACTGTCTCGCTGGACATGCCCCTGCCGGTGCCGCCGGCCGCGGTTCCCTGAGGGCGAGGCTCCAGAGTCAGGAGGCGGCGCGCCGGGCCGTCAGCCGGGGGCGCAGGCCGATCAGGGCGGCCGCGACGACCGCCCACACGGCGAGGGTGGCCACCGGGACCGCCGCGTGCGCCCCGTCGAAGTAGCTCAGGTCGGTGATGGCGCGGACGGCGGCCCCGGGCGGCAGCAGGGCGGAGACGGCCCGGGCCGTGGAGGGCAGCAGATCGGCGCCGATGGTGGCACCGCTGGTGGCGTTGCCGACGGTGAGCAGCAGCAGGGTGGCGGCCGGGATGCCGACGGGGCCGAAGTAGGTGCCCAGCAGTTTGGTCGTGAACGCGGCGGCTCCGGCCAGCAGGGCCAGCGTGCAGACCAGCGGGATCACCGGGGCCGGCACGGAGCCCAGCACGGGCCCCGCGATGACGGCGGCGACGGCGCCGATGGCCAGCGAGCCGCCGGCCAGCAGCCGGAACCGGTGGCGCAGATGCAGCAGTCCGGCCAGGCCGAGCGCGTTCTGGGCCAGGACGAAGCCCGCCAGGGACACGCCGAAGGCCATGTAGAAGCCGGCCAGGCCGCGGGCGTCGTACCGGCTCAGAGGGACGACGTCCGTGACGGCCAGGTGCGCGCCCGCGCCCTGCGCGTAGGCGCCGACCAGGGTCTTCACGGCGGTCGTGGTGGACGTCCCGTCCGCCCCCGCGATCTCCAGGTCCAGCCGGCCGCGGCCGTCGGCGCCCAGCGCGGCGACCACGTCCCGGTGCTCGACCGCGAGGCGCGCCGCCGCCATGTCACGGGCGGGCCGGACGTCGACGCTGTCGCCGAGCGCCCCGTGGATCTGGGCGGGCAACCGCTGCCCGGTCACCGCGAGGGGGATCCGGTGCGGCCGCGGGTCGCGCTGGAGGCCGACGTAGCAGCCGACGAAGGCGGACACGACGACCAGGGCGATCACCATCGGCTGGAGCCAGGTCCGCACCGGGGGGCGACGGCGGGCACGGGGCGGCGCCGGATCGGGCGTGACGACCGCGGTGGGGTTCGGCCGGAGGTCGGTGGCGGATCCGGTGGGGGTGTCCATGAACAGTGGCTCTCCTGATCGGGGACCGGTGTGCGTCACGGCCTCGGCAAATAGATTGGCTACGTAATCTAAACGGAGGCTACGATAGATGTCTTCCGTAATCCAAACGGGGAGGGCCCATGGGTCGTGTGTCCCAGGAGCAGGCGCGGCAGAACCGCGAGCGGGTCGTGGAGGTGGCCTCACGGCTCTTCCGCGAGCAGGGCACCGGTGTGAGCGTCGCGGAGCTGATGAAGGCGGCGGGGCTGACCCACGGCGGCTTCTACAAGCAGTTCGACTCCAAGGAGGCCCTGGTCGAGGAGGCCGTCGCCCAGGGGTTCGGCGAACTCGCGCGGTGGCGCGCCGACCTCCTGGAGCAGAAGGAGGGGCGGCGCGAGGACGCCCGGCGCGCCATGATCGAGGGGTATCTGTCGCCCCGGCACCGGGACGATCCGTCCTCCGGCTGCCCCGCGGCCGCCCTCGCCGCCGACATGGGGCGCGAGGCCGACGGCAGCCGCGCCCGCCGCGTCTACGCCGACGGCGTGGAGGACTTCACCGACTGGCTCACCGACGAGGACCAGGACGGCGTGCAGCGCCTGTGCACGATGCTCGGCGCCCTCGTCCTGGCCCGTGCCGTCAAGGACGCCCCGCTCTCCGAGGAGATCCTCGCGGCCGCCCGCGCGGCCCTGGTGCCGCCCTCCTGACCGCTCAGGCGGGAGCGTGGTGGGGGCGGCCCCCGTCGGAGAGCAGCTCGTCGAACAGCGCCCGATAGTGGATCATCGCGCCGCGCAGCTGCTCCGTGTTGGCCCGGTGGTCGACGCTGAGCGTCTCGATCTCGTGGGCCTCCCGGTAATGCCGGAGCGTCTGGCCGTGTTCGACCGACAGGTCCTTGAGCCGCTGCTCGAACTCCTCCGTCGGATATCCCCGCTCGTGCATCAGGGAGGACACCAGGCGGTCCGCGTCGTGCACGGCGTCCTCGGGGCGGTCCACGAACTCCGCCTGCACTCCGTCCCAGTCCCGCGCGTAACGGTCCCGCGTCGCGCTCGGAAGCGGTTTGATGTCCAGATCGTCATGCCGCTTCTCGCGGGCCTTCAGTTCGCGTTCGCCCGCCATACGGCTGTCGGCGTCGCCGATCGCGTGGTCGTACTCCGGCCCGAAGCGCTCGCGCAGGCGCTTGCGCCGCGTCGCCAGAGAGAAGCCCACGGAGAGAAGCGCGACCACCACCACCACGGGAATGATGATCGCCAGAAGTGTCCCTGTTGACATCGGTCGATCTCCCTACTCCCTCGCACGGACACGCTCCGGGTCCCCAGGTAGTACGCGCCCGAAACGGGCCCTTCGGGTGGAATACCCGGGCGCTTTCCCGCGCGCACGTCCACCGCACGGACGCGCCGCCGTACGGACCGCTGTACGGACCGCCGTATGGACCGGCCGTTCAGGGGTACTTGAGTCCTCAGAGGGCCCATCGCCCCGGAGGTCGCCATGATTATCCTCGGAGTCATTCTGCTCGTCGTCGGATTCGTCACGGGAATCGGCATCCTGTGGACCATAGGAATCATCCTCGCCGTCATCGGCCTGATCCTCTGGCTGCTCGGCGCCGTCGGCCACGCGGTGGGTGGTCGTAACCACTACTGGTGACACCACATCCCCGTGACAGGGAACACGGGCGCGGCGCCGGGGTCGTGAAACCCCCGGCGCCGCTTCCACACGGACTTCTCACCACCGCCGTACACCTGGTCCGCGCACGGGGGTGTTCCGCCGGCCCCGGCGCGTGCCATCCTCTGACTCCACCGCGCGTGCCCCACCGGCACGCCCGTGTCATGCGGGCCCGGCTTCCGGGGGGGGGGTCCAAGACATGCCGCGCGGCTCTTGGACGACTATGAAAGAAGTAAGCACAGCGCCCACCCCCACGGCACGAGCCGGCACGAGCGCGAGAGGACAACGGCGCATGAGCACGGCGGACTCCTCCCGGGCCGACCGGCGTCGGCCGGTGGCCGCCCCTGCCGCGCCGCCCAGCGGCCTGCTGGATCTGCTCAGCGTCGCAGCCGTGGTGCTGGACTCCACCGGGCACGTGGTGTTCTGGAGTCCGCCGGCGGAGGAGCTGTTCGGCTACACCCCCAAGGAGGCGCTCGGCCAGTTCGCGGCACGGCTGCTCGTCCACGAGGAGCACTGGGACGAGGTCGTCAAGCTCTTCGCCGACGTCATGGAGTCCGGGTCCGACTGGGCCGGCACCTTCCCGATACGGCACAAGGACGGCAGCACCCGACTGGTGGAGTTCCGCAACATGCGGCTCCTCGACAACCGGGGAGAGACGTACGCCCTGGGACTCGCCGCCGATCAGGCGACCGTCACCCAGGTGGAGCGGGACGCGGCGCTGTCCGCCCGATTGGTGTCCCAGTCCCCGATCGGGCTGGCCATCCTGGACCCCGACCTGCGGTATCTGACCGTCAACCCGGCGCTGGAGCGCATGCACGGGCTGCCGGCCGTCGAGCACGTCGGCCGGCGGATCAAGGACATCCTGACCTTCCTGGACGGCGAGGCCATCGAGGAGCGGATCCGGGGGGTGCTGGAGACAGGGGAGCCGGTGGCCGACCGGTACGTCGTCGGACGGCCCCCCAGCGACCCGGAGCACGAGCACGCCTGGTCCGTCTCCTTCTACCGGCTGGAGGACTCGGCCGGACGGGTGCTCGGCGTCGCCAACTCCGTCATCGACATCACCGAACGCCACCGGGCGGCCGGGGAGGCCGCGCAGGCACGGCACCGCCTGGCCCTGATCGCCGAGGCCTCCGCCCGCGTCGGTACGACCCTGGACGTGGAGCAGACGGCCCACGAACTGACCCAGGTCGTCGTCCCGGACCTGGCCGACGCGGCCGCCGTGCACATCCTGGACAGCGCGCTGCATGTGCGGGCGGCGCCGCTCGCGGGCCCGGTGCGCTTCCACGCCGTCGCCTCCAGCACGGGTCACCCCGCCAGACCCCCCGGAGTGACCCGGGACGAGGACCTCGTGACCTACGACGGGGACCACTTCATCACCCGGTGCGTGCACACGCGGCGACCGGTGCTCGTGTCCCAGGTGACCCGACGGGACCTGCCGCACATCGCGCACGACGCCCGGGCCGCCGCCGCGCTCCAGGCCGCCGGTGTGCACACCTACCTGGCCGTTCCGCTCGTGGCGCGCGGCGAGGTCCTCGGCGTCCTCGACCTCAAACGCGCCGGCAACCTCGCGCCCTTCGACGGCGACGACGTCCTCCTCGCCTCCGAGCTGGCCGCGCGCGCCGCGGTGAGCGTCGACAACGCCCGCTGGTACCAGAGCGCGCGCAGCACCGCGCTCACCCTCCAGCGCAGGCTCCTGCCCGAACTCCCCTCCCGTCTGCGCGGGCTGGAGATCGCCTGCCGCTACCAGCCCGCCGGAGCCGCCGGGGAGATCGGCGGCGACTGGTTCGACGCCATAGCCCTGCCGGGCGACAAGACCGCCCTGGTCGTCGGGGACGTCATGGGCAGCGGCATCAACGCGGCCGCCAGCATGGGCCAGTTGCGCAGCGCCACCCGGGCGTTCGCCGAACTCGACCTCGCACCCGCCGAGGTGCTGCGCCATCTGGACCATCTGACGGAGGACGTCGAACAGACGATCGCCACCTGTGTCTACTGCGTCTACGACCCCGGCCGCGACGAGTGCCACATCAGTCTCGCCGGCCATCTGCCGCCGGCCCTGGTGCGACGGGGACGCTCCCCCGAACTGCTGGAGCTGCCGACGGGCGTCCCCCTCGGCGTGGGCGGCGTCCCCTTCGAGACGACCACTTTCGCCTTCCAGCCGGGCGACCAACTGGTCTTCTACACCGACGGGTTGGTGGAGACGCGGAGCGAGCCCATCGACGAGCGACTGGACACCCTGGTCGACGCCCTCGCCAAGACCCGCGGGCTGGGCCTGGAGGAGGCGTGCGACCGCATCCTGGACACGCTCAGGCCCCCGGGCGGCGAGGACGACGTGGCCCTGCTCATCGCGCGGCCCGAGGAACGTCCGGGAACCGGCGGCACCGCGGGGTGACCCAGCAGTGCCGCCCCCAGCACCGACCCCACGATGGCCGCCGCCGACAGCAGGCCCTTGTCGACGGAACCGACGGAGAAGTCCCTGGCGATGAGCGGGCCCGCGACACCGATGACGAAGAAGTCGAAGCCGTCCAGCAGGATGCCGAGGCCGGCCAGCAGCCAGAACCTGACGTGTATCCGGGACATCGCCGCCTCGTCCAGGGCCTCGCCCAGCGGCCGGGCGGGGTCGCGGGCATCGTGCCTGGGCTGTGCCTGGGTGGTCACGTCGTCCTCACCGGTAGCTCCGAAACGTGGCGCGCCGCACGCCATACTCCGGGTGCGGGGGAGCCGGGCACGCAGGACGCGGCAGACGCCCCGCCACCGCACTCGAACGGGCCAAGCCGGTCACCTCACGCACTCGGCCGGCGGGCGTTCGCGCAGCGCGCCGTAGCTGAGGAAGTACGCGGGCAGCCGCTTGACCCACGGGAAGGCGGCGAGCAGTTCGCTCGCCCGCTCCGCGCCCTTCGCGTGCTTCAGCGGGGCGCGCCCCTCCAGCACGGGGGCGATGAGCCGGGCGTGGGCCAGGCGCTGCAGCCCCTGGGTGGCCGCCGTGGTCGGCCACCGGCGGCGCTGCACGCGCCGTACGTCCCGAAGGCCCACCGCACCTCTGCGCAGGGGTTCGACCAGATACCGCGCCCCGGCCACGGCGTCCTCGACGGCGAGGTTGATGCCGATGCCGAACACCGGTGACATCGCGTGCGCGGCGTCCCCGATGCACAGCAGCCCCGGCCGGTGCCAGCGCCGCAGGCGGTCGAGGCGCACGTCGAGCGTCCGCACCTCGTCCCACGACCGCACGGCCCCCGTCCGGTCCCCGAGCCAGGGCACGGCGGCGGCGAACTGGGACAGGAACCGGTCGAGTCCGGCGGCCCGGCGCTCGGCGTCGGATCCCTTGGGGATCATCGCCGCGCACTGCCAGTAGTCGCCGCGGTCGATCATGGCCGTCAGGAACCGTTCGCCGATCCCTCCCACCAGGCCGTGCGGATCTCCCTCCCGGCGCGGCAGCCGGAACCACCACGCGTCCATGGGGCAGGTGAAGTGCCGCAGCCCCAGCTCCGGTCGGGACCGGGCCAGCGAACCCCGGCCGTCGCAGGCCACGGTGAGAGTGGCCCGGAGCTCCCCGGTGCGCCCGTCGGAGGTGCGGTGGCGCACCCCGGTGACCCGCCCGCCCTCCTCGATGAACGAGGTCGCCTCGGTGTCCATCCACAGGGTGAAGGACGGTTCCCTGCGCGCCTCGTCGGCGAGAAGGTCGAGCAGATCCCACTGGGGGACCATCGCGATGTAGTTGTACGGTCCGGGCAGCGCGCCGATGTCCGACACGGTGGCCAGCTCACCGTCCCTCCCCAGCGGCAACTGCAGGGTGGTGACGCGGCGTTGCGGCAGCCGGGCGAAGCGGTCCGCGAGACCGAGGTCGTCCAGCAGCGCCAGGGTCGAGGGATGCACGGTGTCGCCGCGGAAGTCCCGCAGGAAGTCACCGTGCTTCTCCAGGACCGTGACCCGCACGCCGGCCCGCGCCAGCAGCAGGCCGAGGACCATACCGGCGGGGCCGCCGCCGATCACACAGCAGGTGGTTCGCTCCATCGCGCCCTTCCCTCCACGCACGTCCGCGGTTCGCACCGTCACACGATGACGCATGACCGGACGGACCGGTCGGTGGCTGCGCCCTGACGCACGCCGGAGTACGGAACGCTGGACCGAACGGATGACGCGACCGCGCCGCGGGGTGAACAACGCGCCCCGTGCCCCGCGCCTTCGGTGCGGGCCGCCCCGGACCGCTACCTTCGCCTCTTGTGTCGCTGAGCTACGCGTTCGTGAACCTGAAGCCCGGAGTCGGGAAGACGACCAGTGCCGTGTGGCTCGCTCACGCGCTGCACGAGTCGGGCATTCCACCACTGCTGGTCGACAGCGATCCGGCGTCCTCCGCGCTGCGCTGGAGCGAGCTGGCCCAGGGCTTTCCGTTCCCGGTGGTCGCCCTGCCCGTGGGCGACGTGCACCGCAGGGTGAACGACTTCCTCGGCGACCGCCAGGCGGTGGTGTTCGACGCCCCGCAGCTGGAGGACCACGCGCACATCGCGCGCAGCATCATGCGGTACGCCGCGGAGTGGATCGTGCCGGTGACCCCGGCTCCGATCGAACTGGACCGCATGGCACCCATCGGCGGGGAGATGGGCGACGTCCAGTCGTTGCGGGTGCGGCCGGCCAAGGCGGCCGTGCTGCTCAACCGGACCAACCGCGCCGACGCCACGCGCACCGGGCCGGACGCCGACGCCCGCGAAGCCCTCACCGAACGGGGATTCGACGTGCTGGCGACCCACATCCCGCGCCTCGACCTGTACGCCCAGTCGTTCGGCGGCCCCGTCAAGGTGAAGGGCACGGCGTACATGGATCTCGCAGACGAACTCATCAAGCGTCAGGACACCGTGTGAACCAGCGCAAGGACACCTACCGAGCAGCCCTGAAGCGCGAACCGGACGCCGCGCCGCGCACGGCCAGGGTCACCCAGCTGCGCACCCGCTACGTCCGGGTGACGATCGAGTTCGACGCCGGTCTGACCCGCGACCTGGTCCGCTGGGCCGAGGCGCCCGTGTCGGCGCTCGCGCGCGCCGGAGCGGCGGTCCTGCGCCCCCTGACGAGCAGTACGCAACCATGACGGACTGAGGCCCGGAGCACGCCGGGGGGCAGCCTCTCGTCGGTCAGCGGCGGGTGGAGCCGGTCGCAGGCCTCACCCTCGGTCGCGAACCGCTCCAGCACCTCGCGCCGGCCCCGCTCGCGCAGGAAGTGGCGTTCGGTCGAGGACGGCGGAGGCGGGCAGCCGGGGATCTCGGGGTACGCCCGAGGAACCCCGGCCGCACGAAGGGCCTCACCCAGCTCGACGTGGTCGACGCAGGGTCACTGCGACGTCGGGGCGTTGAGCCGCACCAGGGTGCCGTTGCGCACCAGATCGCCCACGGTCGTGCGCGGAATGCCCGGACAGAACGCGCTCGACGTCACGTACTGCGTGCCGAGACCCGGTTGTTCGAACGCGGGGGCCGTCGGTCCCGCGCACACGGTGACATCCCTGGTCACCCGGTACAGGTGGTAGTCGTCGGGGTAGCGCGGGTCGCTGGTGTCGAGGCTGGAGGGCGGGATCGACCGCATGCCGTACTTGGTCCCGGCGGGCGCCAGGAACCGGCCCGCCTCGTTCCCGAACCGGTCGACCCGCAGGCCCGCGTGCAGCACCACGGGGGAGGCGATGACGCCCTGGGAGTTGTGCTCGTAGCCGTCGTCCGCCGGGTAGCGCCACTCGCCCTGGCCCGCGTCGCCGGCCGGGTCCCACCACCGGACCAGGAAGCGCGTGGCCGAGAGACCGCCGAGCCGGTCGTACTTCCTGAGGACGTTCCCCACCGGCCCCCGCGTCGGCAGCGTCGAGGAACCGAGGCGCCAGTCCTCGCAGAAGTAGGAGGAGCGGTAGGGCTTCGGGACGGGGTACGGCACCAGCCCCCGGCACACGCCCTGGTGGTCGGGCCGGGCCGACGCGGTGCCCTGCGCCGGTACCGGCATCGGCCGCAGGGTCGGCGCGGTGCGACCGGGTCCCCGAACGACCCCTGTCCGGGGGTCGTCGACGGGTGACGACGCGGCGGACGCGACGGAGGCACCCAGGACCAGGGAACCCGTCAGGCCGAGGGCAGCGGCCAGGCCGACCCGCCTTTTTGACGATCTCACAGAACCTCCAGAGGGAACTGCCGGGGCATGCCCCGATGAACGAGATCACTAAATCCAGCGGGTCAGGGGATGGCGCGCAGGCGTGCCGTACGGCCCCCCGAACGAGTAACCCCCGGGCCCGGGCACTTCTGGTCCCGCGCCCGAGCGGGCATTCCCCAAGGGCCCCGTAGGCTGGGAGGAGCATCTCGGCGATCAAGGGGGAGTCATGACGGAGGCGTTGGTGCTGGGCGGCGGCGGGGTCGGCGGGATCGCCTGGATGACCGGACTGCTCGCGGGACTGGCGCAGGCGGGCCAGGACGTGACCGGTGCCGACCTGGTCGTGGGCACCTCCGCCGGGTCGGTCGTGGCGGCTCAGCTGGGCAGCGGACTGCCCCTCGACCAGCTCTACGCCCGGCAGGTGGACCCCGCGCTCCAGTCCGAGGAGATCATGGCGGAGATGGACGTGGACCGGTTCGCGGCCGAACTCGGCGAGGTGCTGGGCCAGGCCGCCGACGCCGGGGAGGTCCGGCGCGCGATCGGCCGGATGGCACTGCGCACCGAGACCGTCCCCGAGCCGAAGCGCCGGGCGGTGATCGCCTCCCGGCTGCCCTCGCACGCATGGCCCGCGCGGCCCCTGAGGATCGTGGCCGTGGACGCCGCCACCGGCGCCCCCCGCGTCTTCGACAACACCTGCGGGGTCGACCTGGTCGAGGCCGTGGCCGCCAGCTGCGCCGTCCCCTGCGTCTGGCCGCCGGTGTCCATCGACGGCAGCCGGTACGTCGACGGCGGGATCCGCTCCATGGCCAACGCGGACTACGCCGCGGGCGCGTCCCGGGTGCTGGTCGTCGTCCCCATGGGCACCGTGGAGATGCTCCCCGGCGACAAGCCGCTGGAGGAGGCCCTCGAGGAACTGAGGGCGTCCGGCGCCGAGGTCGCGGTCATCGAGCCGGACGAGGGATCGCGGACCGCGATCGGCGCCAACCCGCTGGACCCGGCCACCCGCGTGCCGGCCGCCGAGGCGGGCCGCCGCCAGGGGCGCCGGACCACCGTCGAGTGGAAGGCGTCTCACCGTACGAGCGAGTAACGGGGGCGCGGGCAAGCAAGTGATAACGATCTTGGCGCATGTCTTGTGCGAGCCCAGGTCCGTCCTAGCCTCCGTGCATGGCATTTCTCTCAAGCCGCCGCAGAAGACCCCGTCTCGCGCCGGAACTGGACGATCAGGCCCTGGGCAGGCTGCTCAAGTCCCTGCTCGCGACCACCAGGACCGGCACGATCGCCACGACGGACCTGTGCCTGGCCCAGATTTCCCGCCTCATGGACGAGGACCGGGGCGACTGGGACCGCCGCACGCACCGCGTCACCGTCCTGGCGGACTTCCTGCGCGGCAGCCGCCTGCCGGCGACCTGGGCGGCACGAGAGCCGCGCCACGCCGACGCGCTGCTTCTGGAGGCGGCGACCCGACTCGCCCGAGGCCGCGCCCAGGGGAGCCTGGAGGACCCGACGGCGGTCACCGACCACTGCCTGCGGGCCGCCGAGCTGATCCCGGACGACCCCATGCCCTGGGTGGTGCTGCTGGGAGTGGCCCGGCTGGAGCGCTGGGAGCAGTCCCAGGTGTTCGGCGTCTGGAACGAGGTCCTCGCGCGCGACCGCTGGAACCGCGAGGCCTACCTGAGCATGCTGGGCTACCTCACCCCGCAGGAGGCGGGCTCACGCGTCCAGGTGCTCGACTTCGTCGACACCCTCTCCGCCCGCATGCCCGCGAACGCGCCGTGCGCGGCGACGGAACTGACCGCCCAGGTCCTGCACTACCACTCCGTCCTCGCCCGGGGCGGGGTGGAGGCGCTCGTGGCGCGCAACCACTGGACCCAGCGGGAGGCGGCCGTGGCCCTCGACCGGGCCGCCCACAGCTGGGTCAGACCGGAGTTCTTCCACCATGCCGCCGCCCTGGCCGACCTGAACCTGCTCGCCTACGCCCTGATGGCCGCCGACAGGCGCCACGAGGCCCGCCCGATCTTCGAGGCACTGGGGGGTGTGGTCACCGCATGGCCCTGGAACAACACCGGCGACCCCGTGACGGAGTACGAGCACGCCCGAAGAAAGGCCACCCCCACGACGTGACCGGGGAGTCGGCCTCGCGGGAAGTGCGCGGGAACCGTGCGAGACGCCGGCCCCCGCGCACCGCGTCCGGTCAGTCGACTCCCACCACCCCGTCACCCCGCCGCTCGCGCCCGAACGACAGCTCGCGCCGCGCGCCGTCCTGCTCCGCCCCACCCTCCGGGCTCTGTCCGCTCAGGTTCTGTCGGACGGAGTCCAGGATCGTCAGCCCCTGCGCGACCAGCCCGGCCGCGATCTCACCCAGGCCGTCCGCGCCGTTGAGGACGTTGACGTTGGCCCCGGACAGGCCACCCGCCGCCTCCTTGACGATCAGCGGAAGCTGCTCGATCAGCATCCGCTCCAGAGCGACCCGGTCGTGCGACGCCGCGGCCTCGGCCTGGATCTTCATCCGGTCCGCCTCGGCGATGGCGAGCACCTTGATCCGCTCGGCCTCGGCCTGCGCGGGCTTGACCACCTCGGCCACCAGCTGCTGCTGCCGCAGATCGGCCTGACGCTGCGCCAGTTCCGTCTGGGCCGCCAGCACCTCCTGCTGGGCGTGCGCCTGGGCCAGCGGCCCGGCCTGCGCGGCCTGCGCCTGGGCGCGGTCCACCTGGGCGGAGTACTCCGCCCGTACCACCGCTGTCTGCCGCTCGTACTCGGCCTGGTTGCGCGCCGCCACCTGCTCCGCCTCGGCCGAGGCCTGGTTCGCCTGCGCCTGCGCGATCTGGGCCTGCCGCTGGATGGCCGCCTTGTGCGGCGCCGACATCGCGTCGATGTACCCGGTGTCGCCGTCGTCGATCGACTGGATCTGCAGCGAGTCCACGATCAGACCGATCTTGGCCATCTCCGCCTTGGAGGTGTCCAGGACCTCGGCGGCCAGCTTCTGGCGTTCGGTGACGATCTCCTCGACCGTCATCGAGCCGATGATCGCCCGCAGATGACCGGCGAAGATCCGTCCGGTCAGGACGGACATCTGGTCCTGGTCGGACAGGAAGCGCTGCCCGGCGTTGATGATGCTCTCGGTGTCGTTGCCCACCTTGAAGGCGATCACGGCGCGGACGTGCAGGGCGATGCCCTGCTTGGTGACACAGGTCTCGGTGACCTCGGCCTCGCACATCGACAGCGTGAGGAAGCGGGTCTTGCGGAAGACCGGGAGCACGAACTTGCCGTGTCCCGTCACCACTCGGAACGGCGCGCCCCCCAGTCCCCGCCGTCCCCCCGAGATCAGCATCGCCTCGTCGGGGGCGGGTACGCGGTATCCGAACATCATTGTCTCCTCAGTCTGCGCCGACGGCGTCGCCGTCCAGCGCGTCCAACGGATCGGCCCACTCGATGACGCCGACCTCGCGGCAGCCACGGGACTCGATCACGAGCACCGTCGCCCCTCTGGGCAGCGGTTGCGGGGACCACGCGAGGAAGGTCTCGGTGCCGCCCCGGACGCGCACGAGGATCTCGCCCGGACCGGCGGACCCACGCGTTCCGATGATCAGCTCTCCCGTGCAGCCGATCACGGCGTCGTCCTGCACCATCGTCGGCCACCTCTCATCGCTCAGCCCCCTGAGTCCGACGATAGACCCACCGGCTCCGCAGGTCTGCGCCGAGGGGCGGCCGATGTGCCGGGACCGCTATCGGGCCGGACGGCCGGTCAACAGGCTTGCCACGGCGCGCTCCACCTCCGCGATCCGGTCGGCGAGACCGTCGGCGCCGGCGTCCGTGCCGTCGCGCAGCAGCAGCTCGATCCGGGCGAGGTGCTCGGTGATCTCGGTGAGCCGGTCGGCGTCCTGCGCCATGGCGCGTGTCGCCAGCCGGCGCCGGGTGCGGTGCAGATCCAGGAAGACGTCCATCTTCGCGCGCAGCACCCAGGGGTCGACCGGCTTGGTGAGGAAGTCGGCCGCGCCCACCGCGTATCCCCGGTAGGCGTAGTCCGCCCCGACGTCGCTTCCGGTGACCAGGACGATGGGCACGTCCTTGGTCTGGTCGAGCCGCTTGATGTTGGCCGCCGTCTCGAACCCGTCCATCCCGGGCATCCGCACGTCGAGCAGCACGACCGCGAAGTCCTGGCGGAGCATCTCCTTCAGCGCCCGTTCCCCGGAGTCCGCGCGCACCAGGTGCTGGTGCAGCGGCCCGAGCACGGCTTCGAACGCGTCCAGGTTCTCCTCCACGTCGTCGACCATGAGGATGGCGCACCGGTCCTCGGGGACGTCGCTCATGGCGTGTCCCCGGACACACCCCCGGCGGCGTCCGTCACCCCGGCGCCGTCCCTGACGCCGGGCGCCCGCTCGGCGCCGTCCCGGCCCCGCGCCCCGACGGAGTCCCGTTCCCGGGCGGGGCCGCGGTCCCGGACCTGATCCCCGGCCCGCGGGGAGTCCGCCTCCCGGTCGGGGTCCCCTCCCGGTGCCGGGAACTCGCTCTGCGGGTCGAGCAGATCGCAGATGACCGACAGCAGCCGGTCGACGTTCACCGGTTTGGGCACGTAGTCGCTGGCACCGCTCTCGATCGCCTTGTCGCGGTCCCCGGGCATCGCCTTGGCGGTGAGCGCGATGACCGGCAGATGGGCGAGGCGCGGGCTGCGCCGGATGGTCCGGATCGTCTCGTAGCCGTCCATCTCCGGCATCATGATGTCCATCAGCACCAGGGACACGTCGGGGGAGCGCTGGAGGACCTCGAGGCCCTCGCGGCCGTTCTCCGCGTACTTCACGGTGATGCCGACACGGCCCAGTACGTGGGTGAGCGCGAAGACGTTGCGGATGTCGTCGTCGATGATCAGGATGCGCCGGCCCGCCAGCACCCTGCCCGGGCGCCCGCTGAGCCACTCCTTGAGCTGTGTCGTCCTCGGTGCGGAGTCCTCGCGGCCCTCACGGCCCGCCGCCTCGCCCGTCGCGGGGGCGGCCGCCGCGTCGTCGCCGAGGCGACCCCGGATCAGGGCGTCGGAACCGAGGCGCGCCGCGCTGTCGAGCACCTGGCTGCCCGGCGCGTCGGCGGAGGTGTCCCCCGGCCCTTCCTCGGCCGCGGGCGCGGGCTGGACCTCGACGGACCTCAGTGCGGCGGCACCGTGCGTGGCCTCGGCGCCCGGGTAGTGCGAGGGGATGTAGAGGGTGAACCGGGAGCCCACCCCCGGCTCGCTCTCGGCGACGATCTTCCCGCCGAGCATGCCGGAGATCTCCCGGCTGATGGACAGGCCGAGACCGGTGCCGCCGTACTTGCGATTGGTGGTGCCGTCGGACTGCTGGAACGCCTCGAAGACCAGGGGCAGTTTCTCGGGGGCGATACCGATGCCCGTGTCCTTGACGGAGAACGCGATGACGGCCTTCGCGTTCTTCAGGGTCTCCTCGGTGAACCTGCTCCCCGGCACGGTGCTGACGCGCAGCTCCACGCTTCCGTCATGGGTGAACTTCACCGCGTTGGACAGCAGGTTGCGCAGCACCTGCTGCAACCGCTGCTCGTCCGAGTACAGTTCGGCCGGCACGTCCTTGCTGACCGAGATGTCGAAGCCCAGACCGCGGTCGATGGTCAGCGGCCGGAAGGTCGCGTGGACGTAGTCGAGCAGCTTGATCAGGGGAACCGTCTGCGGGCGTACGTCCATGCGCCCGGCCTCGATCTTCGACAGGTCGAGGATGTCGTTGATGAGCTGGAGCAGGTCCGAGCCCGAGCGGTGGATGGTGGTGGCGAACTGCACCTCCTGCTCGCCCAGGCGGCCGTCGGGGTTGTCGGCGAGCAGCCGCGCGAGGATGAGCAGGGAGTTGAGCGGGGTGCGCAGCTCGTGCGACATGTTCGCGAGGAACTCCGACTTGTACTGGGACGCGGTCGCGAGCAGCGCGGCCTTCTCCTCCAACTCGGCGTTGGAGCGCTGGAGTTCGTCGGAACGTTCGCGCAGTTGGGAGGTGAGCCGCTGCGACTCCGACAGCAGTGACTCCGTACGGGAGTTGGCGATGATGGTGTTGATGGAGACACCGATCGTGTTGGCGAACTGGTCGATGAAGGCCAGATGCACCTCGCTGAACCTGCTGAGCGAGGCCAGCTCGATCACCCCGAGCACCTGATCCTCGAAGAGGATCGGCAGGATGACGATGCTGGCCGGGCGGGCCGTGCCCAGCCCGGAGTCGATGGTGATGTAGTCGGGCGGGACGTCCGTGACGATGATGCGCTGCTTCTCCTGCGCGGCCTGGGCGATCAGCCCGCGGCCGGGGGTGCCGGTACCGGGCAGCGGGCCGGCGCCGGCGGCCTGGTCGGTGCCGTATCCGGCGATGAACTGCAGGCCCTCGCCGGGGGGCGCCCCGGCCTCGGCCAGGAAGAACGCCCCGAACTGCGCGTTGACCAGCGGGGGGAGCTCGCGCAGGATCAGGTCGGCGACCTCCACCAGGTCGCGGTGGCCCTGCATCAGCGCGGCCATACGGGTCAGATTGGACTCCAGCCAGTCCTTGGCGCGGGTCGTCTCCCGCAGGTTGGCCACCATCAGGTTGATGTTGTTCTTCAGCTCGGCGACCTCGCCCTGCGTCTCGACCGTGATCGAGCGGGACATGTCGCCCTGGGCGACCGCGCTCGCGACCTCGGCGATCGCCCGGACCTGCGTGGTCAGGTTCAGGGCCAGTTCGTTGACGTTGGTCGTCAGCCTCTTCCACGTCCCGTAGACGCCCTCCACCCGCGCCTGACCGCCCAGCTGCCCCTCGCTGCCGACCTCGCGGGCCACCCGGGTGACCTCCGAGGAGAACGAGGAGAGCGTGTCGACCATCGTGTTGATGGTGGTCTTCAGCTCCAGGATCTCGCCCCGGGCGTCCACGTCGATCTTCTTCGACAGGTCGCCCTGGGCGACGGCCGTGGCGACCTGGGCGATGTTGCGTACCTGGGAGGTGAGGTTGTCGGCCATGAAGTTGACGTTGTCGGTGAGGTCCTTCCACACGCCGGAGACGCCGCGCACCTGGGCCCGGCCGCCGAGTCGTCCCTCGGTGCCGACCTCGCGGGCGACCCGGGTGACCTCGTCGGCGAACGCGCGCAGCTGGTCGACCATCGTGTTCACGGTGTCCTTGAGCTGGAGGATCTCGCCCCGCGCGTCGACCGTGATCTTCTTGGACAGGTCTCCGTCGGCGACCGCGGTGGTGACCTGGGCGATGTTGCGGACCTGCGAGGTCAGGTTCGAGGCCATGAAGTTGACGTTGTCCGTCAGCTCCTTCCACACGCCCGACACCCCGCGCACCTGCGCCTGACCGCCCAGGTTGCCCTCGGTGCCGACCTCGCGGGCGACGCGGGTGACCTCGTCGGCGAACGCGGAGAGCTGGTAGACCATCGTGTTGATGGTCGACTTCAGCTCCAGGATCTCGCCCTTCGCCTCCACCGTGATCGTCTTGCCCAGGTCGCCCTGGGCGACGGCCGTGGCGACCTGGGCGATGTTGCGTACCTGGGAGGTGAGGTTGTCGGCCATGAAGTTGACGTTGTCGGTGAGGTCCTTCCACACGCCGGAGACGCCGCGCACCTGGGCCCGGCCGCCGAGTCGTCCCTCGGTGCCGACCTCGCGGGCGACGCGGGTGACCTCGTCGGCGAACGCGGAGAGCTGGTCGACCATGATGTTCACGGTGTCCTTGAGCTGGAGGATCTCTCCCTGGGCGTCGACCGTGATCTTCTGGCTGAGGTCTCCGTCGGCGACCGCGGTGGTGACCTGGGCGATGTTGCGGACCTGCGAGGTCAGGTTCGAGGCCATGAAGTTGACGTTGTCGGTGAGGTCCTTCCAGACCCCGGAGACCCCCGGAACCTGGGCCCGGCCGCCGAGTCGTCCTTCCGTGCCGACCTCGCGGGCGACCCGGGTGACCTCGTCGGCGAACGCGCGCAGCTGGTCGACCATCGTGTTCACGGTGAGCTTGAGCTCCAGCAGCTCGCCCGTCGCCTCCACCGTGACCTGCCGGGTCAGATCGCCGCGCGCCACCGCGGTGGTCACCACCGCGATGTCGCGGACCTGCGCGGTGAGCCGGGAGGCCATGGTGTTGACGGCCTCCGTCACCGAGCGCCAGTCGCCCGACAGCCCCTGCACCGTGGCCCGGCCGCCGAGTCGTCCCTCCGTGCCGACCTCCCGGGCCACCCGGGTCAGCTCGCCGGTGAAGAGCGACAGCTGCTCCACCATGCGGTTCACCCCGCGCCCCAGACGGCGCAGATCACCGTGCAGCTGCCGCTTGCCGTCGTGCAGCTCGGCGCGCCGGGTGAGATCACCGTCCGCCACGGCGTCGAGCACACGGGTGGCGTTCATGACGGGGACGGCCACCGCCTCCAGCAGGGTGTTGGCCGCCTCCACGCTCGTGCTCCAGCTGCCCTGGCCCGGGCTCGCCGTGAGCCGCTCGTCCAGTCGCCCCTGCCGCACCATCTCGCGGCGCACCCGGTCCAGCTCCGAGGCCAGGTGGGCGTTGCGCGCGACGATCTGGTTGAACACGCTCGCCATCTCGGCGAGCACCCCTTCGGGCTGACTCTCCACGCGCACGGTGAAATCGCCGTCACACAGCGCGTTCATGGCCGCCATCAGCGGCCGCAGTTCGGCGATGCGCACACACTCGCGGCCGGGGGAGGAGGGCGGGCGCCCCGCGGTCCTGGAGCGGGTCGTGCCGGCCCCCCGTTTTCGGATCCCAGGTCTGGACGACGTGAGTTCAGGCTGGGCGGCAGGCTTCATGGCGCCCCAATCCCCGACGGGCGGATGGACGTTCTCTCCCCATTTAGACTACATTCGTCCTGCCCGTGTCGGCATGGAGGCGGCCGGTCCGCCGGCCCCCGAGGGTGACGAGTATCGAACGCTCCATGACGTCGTGTGTCGCCGGGTCGGGGCGGCGCCGCGGCCGGCACCCCGGCGCGGGCCGTGCCACCACCTCGCGCCTCAGGGCGCTATCGTGCCTGCATGCTGGTCGATCTGATGCGTATCGTCTCCCGTGACTCGCCGATGGCCCTCGCGCAGGTGGAGCGTGTCCGCGCCGAACTCGCCGCCCTCCATCCCGCACTGCGCACCGAGGTGGTGCCGGTGAAGACGACGGGCGACAAGTGGATGGGCGACCTGTCCCAGGTCGAGGGCAAGGGCGCGTTCACCAAGGAGGTCGATGCCGCCCTGCTCGCCGGCGAGGCGGACCTCGCCGTCCACTGCGTCAAGGACATCCCGGCCGACCGCCCCCTGCCCGCCGGGACGCAGTTCGCCGCGTTCCTCAAGCGGGACGACATCCGCGACGCGCTCATCGACTCCCGGGGCCGCACCCTCGACGAGCTGCCCGCGGGCACCCGGATCGGCACCTCCTCGGTGCGTCGGGTCGCCCAACTGGCCGCCTCCCATCCGCACCTGGAGTGCGTCCCGATGCGCGGCAACGCCAACCGCCGCCTGGAGAAGCTCGCCGACGGTGAGGCCGACGCCCTTCTCCTCGCCGTCGCCGGGCTCGAACGCATCGGCCGCACCGACGTGATCACCGAGATCCTGTCGGAGGAGACGATGATGCCGCCGATCGGCGCGGGCGTCCTCGCCCTGCAGTGCCGTGCGGAGGACACCGCCACCATCGACGCCGTCAGCGGCCTCGGAGACCCGGACACCCACCGCGAGACCCTCGCGGAGCGGATGTTCCTCCATGTCCTCCAGGGCCACTGCAACAGCCCCATCGCCGGATACGCGCGCGCTGGGCGCAGCGGCGAACTCTCCCTGCGGGCCTGCGTGTTCACGCCGAACGGCAAGACCGTGCTCAATGCCCACGAGTGGGCGGGCCGGCTCGACCCGGCCACGCTCGGCACCTCCGTCGCGGTCGCCCTGCTGCGTCAGGGCGCGCGCGAGCTGATCGACGGGATCGCCCACTGACGCCCGCCCGCTGACGCCCGCCCGCTGACGCCCGCCCGCTGACGCCCGCCCGCTGACGCCCGCCCGCCGGGGCCCGGCGGGCGGCGCCCCGGCGACACTCCTCGGTCGTTTCCGACCGGTCCGGCCGTGGCGCGTGATCAGCGGGTGGCCGGATCGAACAGCACACCCGGGTTGAGGATCCCGGCCGGGTCGAGCGCCGCCTTCGCGGCGCGGAGCGCGAGCGCGAACGGCTCCGGACGCTGGCGGTCGTAGCCCGGCCGGTGGTCGCGGCCGACGGCGTGGTGGTGGGTGACGGTCGCGCCGTGGTCGCCCAGGACCTCCATCGCCGCGGCCTTGATCTCGTCCCACATCGCGACCTCCGCGCCGCGCCGCCCCGGTGCGACGACCGTGAAGTACGGCGCGGCCCCGTCGGGATAGACGTGCGTCAGGCGGCAGTTGACGGTTCCCTCGGCGCCCGTCACCTCCTTCACCACGGTGGCCAGCCGCCCGCGCACGGACGTGTACAGCTCCGCCGCGCGGTCCCAGGTGACGGCGGTCTCGAAGGTCTCGGTGATCACGCTCATCCGGGCGAGCGCGTCCCGCAGGTAGGGCATCCTCAGGAACGCCGAGCGCCAGGTGCTCGCGGCGGTGTCCCCGGCGTCGCCCGCCGAGGGCGACGGCGTGCCGCCGTGGTCGCGGGCCAGGGCGACGAGTTCGGCCAGGCGTCCGTCGACGGGGACGTGCGCGGACTCGACGCCCAGGACGAGCACGCTCTCGCCACCCCCGGTCACGCCCGCGAGTGCCGCCTCCCCGGGGTCCAGCAACCGGCAGTTGGCCGGGTTGAGGCCCGACTGCGCGAGGGCGCGCACGGCCTTCAGGGCGACGTGGACGTCGTGGAAGAGAACCGTGGCCGACGCCTTGTGGCGGGGGCGGTCCTGAAGCCGCATCCAGGCCTCGGTGATGACCCCCAGGGTGCCCTCGGAGCCGAGGAACAGCCGGTCCGGGGACGGGCCGGCGCCCGATCCGGGCAGTCGCAGCGACTCGTTGACGCCCACCGGTGTCACCACGCGCATCGATTCCACCAGGTCGTCGATGTGGGTGTGAAGGGTCGCGTAGTGGCCTCCGGCCCGGGTGGCGAGCCAGCCGCCCAGGGTGGAGTACTCGAAGCTCTGCGGGAAATGACGCAACGTCAGGTCGTGCGTCCGCAACTGGGCCTCGAGTGCCGGGCCGAGCGCGCCTCCTTGGATCCGGGCCGCCCGGCTCACCGTGTCCACCTCCAGCACCCGGTCCATCGAGGACAGGTCGAGGGAGACGACACCGCGGTGCCGGTCCGCGCGGTACTCGACCCCGCCGACGACCGAACTGCCCCCGCCGTACGGCACCACGGCCACGTCCGCGTCCGCCGCCCAGTCGAGGACCTGCGTCACCTCGCGCTCGGTACGGGGGCGTGCGACCTGGTCGGGTGCGGCGGCCAGGTCCGCGTCCAGCGCGCGGATCACGTCGCGGTAGGCCTTGCCGTAGGTGTGTGAGGCCCGGTCCGGCGGCGTGGCCGACATCAGCGGGGCCAGCGCGGTGGGCGGCTCGACGCGTGTCCTCGGCAGGGCGAGGGAGGGGAGCGCCGGTATCGGGCGCGGGGTGTCGGCCGCTCCGGGGACGAGCCGGCCCAGCTCGGCGCACTCCGCGTCCGACAGGGCCTTGTCGGCGGCGCCCCAGCCCCACCAGGAGCGGTGGGGGCGGGCGTCGGAGGAGGGTGGAGGCGGTGTGCTGCTGTCGGCCACGAGAATTGATCCTTCGGTAATTTACCTCTTGGTAAGTTACCGCAACGTATACTCCGGCCATGACGACCGCAAGAGTCTCCGGCCCACAGGACCCCCCGGTCCGTCCGCGAAGCGGCGGGACCGGCGGGGGCGGCAGGCGGGGCGCCGGCACCAAAGGGGTTCCGCGCGCCCTTCGGGAGGAGCAGATCCTCGACGCCGCCCTGGAGGAGTTCGGCACGCGCGGTCACGCCGCGGCGTCCATGACCGAGATCGCCCGGCGCGTCGGCGTCACGAAGCCGATGCTCTACACCTACTTCGGGTCCAAGGACGGCCTCCACACGGCCTGCGTCGACCGCGTCGGCCCCCTCCTGCTCGCCGCGATCGACACGGCGATGCGGGCGGAGGAGTCACAGCAGCGACTGCCCCTCGCCGTGCTCACCGCGGTCTTCGAGACGCTCCAGGAGCGGCGGCACGCCTGGTTCGTGCTCTACGACCGGTCCCTGGAGCACGGCTCCGCGCCGTGGCACGCCGCACGGAGCCACCGTGAGGCCATCGACGCCACGGCCGCCCACGGCACCGCGGCCCTCCTGCACGCCGGGGGGAACGACGACGCGCTGGACGCGGACGCCCTCAAGCAGGTGTGGACGGGCACGGTCAGCGCCCTCGTCGGCTGGTGGGTCTCCCACCCCGAGCTGTCCGCCCAGGACATGAGCGCACGCTGCGCACGGCTGCTCCAAGCCGTCCGCGGCCCCTCGTGACGGTGCTCAGCGCGGCAGGACCCAGTCGGGCGTCCAGGTCCCGGGGGCGCCGTGGCCGGCCGCCGAGGCGGCGAGGTGGGCGCGAAGGGTGGCCAGCGCCGGGTGGGGGTTGTCGCGGTGCCACAGGAGCGAGTGCGGGTAGACGAGCGTCGGGTCGGTCACGGGGATGCGGCGCAGGCCGTGGCCGGCGGGCCACACGAGGCGGGTCTGCTCGCTCATGAAGGTCGCCAGGGCCGGGGTGTCGGCGATGGTGTCGAGGAGGGCGTCGGAGCCGAAGTTGGGGCCGGTCGCCTCGATGGTGAGACCGAACGCGGCGACGAGGTCGTCGTAGTAGGCGGCCCACTCGGTGCCGGGGACGATGCCGGGCATCCAGATGCGGTGCCCCGCCAGCTCGGCGACGGTCACCGACCCGGCGCCCGCGAGCGCGTGGGCGGGCCCGGTCAGGAGCTGGAGCGCCTCGTCGAGGACACGGACGGATGCGATGTCCTCGGGGAGGGGGCGGCCGGGCGCGGCGACCGCACGGAAGGAGGCGTCGATCGCACCGGAGCGGAGGGCGGCCACCGCCGCCTCGACGTCGAACAGCATCACCACGTCGAGGTCGATCTCGGGGTGCGTGCGGTGGAAGCCGCGCAGCAGGCCCGAGGCCGCGCCCCGCGAGTTGATCACGTCGACGCGCAGGGGGCGGTGCCCGGTGCGCACGGAGGCGGCCGCACGTTCCGCGGCCCGCAGCAGCTCGCGTGCGTGGGGCAGGAACGCCTGCCCGTCGATGGTGAGTTCGGCGCCGCGCGGAGTGCGGGTGAACAGCCGCACGCCGAGGTCGCGCTCCAGCGCGGCGACGCGCTTGGACACGGCCTGCTGGGTGACCGCCAGGTCGACGGCGGCCCTCTGGAACTGGCCGGCCTCCGCGACGGCGGCGAAGGTCCGCACTGCTTCGAGATCCACGCCGACCCACCCTAAGGGCTGTCCCGCGATCCCCGGCGGGTCAGCCCCTGGTGAACAACCCGTGGTTGTCCACCGGCGGCGCGGCGGTTGTTTGACCTGCCGCCGAGCGCCCGATTCCCTGGTCACCGATCAACGTCGGACTGTTCGGGTGACACGTCGAGGGGAGCGCGCCGAGCGTGGTGGGCAGGAGGAGGCTGGGCCGGCGGTTCGGCCGGCTGTGGGCGGCGTACGCGGTGAGCGCGTACGGGTCCGGGCTGGGGTTCGGGGCATTGCCGCTGATCGCCGTGCTGGCGCTCGGCGCCGGCCCCGCCGAGGTGTCGGCGCTCTCCGCGGTGGGGCCCGCGGTGGGCGCGCTGCTGGCGGTGCCGCTCGCGCCGTGGGTGGAGTTCCGGCGCAAGCGCCCCGTCATGGTCGCGATGGATCTGACCCGGTTCGCGGCCATGGCGACGATCCCGGTCGCCTACGCCGTCGGCCTGCTCGGCCTCGTCCAGCTGCTCGTGGTCTCGGCCGTGGTCGCCGCGGCCAAGATCGCGTTCGGCGCGGCGAGCGGCGCCTACCTCAAGACCCTCGTCCGGCCGGACGACCTGCTCGTGGCCAACGCGCGGTTCGAGTCCACCAACTGGAGTTCCATCGCGGTCGGTCCGCCCCTGGGCGGGGCGGCGATCGGCCTGTTCGGGCCGGTCACCACCGTGGTGGCCGACGCGCTCAGCTACCTGCTCTCCGCGCTCTGCATCGCCGCGATCCCCGGCCGGGAGGAAGCGCCGCGAGCGGCCGACCGGAGCCCGGCCCGGGCGGGGGCGGTGTTCGACGGCTGGCGGCACATCATGGGCGATCCCGAGCTGCGGGCCCTCTACCTCAACAACCTGCTCGTCGCCGGTCTGATCATGGCCACCGAGCCGCTGCTGGCCGTGCTCCTGCTGCGCGGGCTCGGCTTCGCGCCCTGGCAGTACGGCCTCGCCTTCGCCGCCCCCTGCCTCGGCGGCCTGATCGGCTCCCGGCTGGCCCGGCGCGTCGTGGCCCGCCACGGCCGGCACCGGGTCCTGCGGACCGCTGGCACCCTGCGCGCCGTCTGGCTGATCGGACTGGCCTTCGTCCGCCCCGGCGTCACCGGCCTCGTCACCGTGATGGCCGTCGAACTGGCGATCATCGTCAACATGAGCCTGTACACCCCGGTGCTCGCCACCTACCGGCTCGAACGCACCCCCGGCCATCTCGTCGCCCGCACCCTGTCGGCCTGGTCGATCGGCCAGCAGGTCTCCATCGCCGTCCTCACCGCGCTCGGCGGACTGCTCGCCGACGCCACCGGCCCGCGCACCGCCCTCACCGTCGCCGGACTGCTCGTCCTGGCCACCCCGCTCCTGCTGCCCCGACGGGACCGGAGCGCGCGCCGCGCGCCGAAGCCGTCCCGCAGCCCCGTGTGACACGCGACCGGGGAACCTCCCAGTGCAGCGTCAATTCCCGTGGTCGTCGCTCGCCGCCGGTGTCCCGCTGTGCTGGGTGAAGGCGTTGTAGGTCTTCCGGTCCCGGGCGGCGCGCTCGCGCCGCGCCTGCTCGATGCGCAGCCCGTCCGCGTTGAGCGTCGGCCTGCCGCCGCGCCGCAGCAGGATCCCGACCAACATCCCCGACAGGGCCGCCAAAACCCCGAGGAACACCGCCAAGGTCACCATCGCACCCACCCCCGTGACACGGCGGACCGCTCCGCCGACGCAGAGGCGATCCTACGGACCGGGCGCCTGGAGGCGAAGGTCGCGCACGGGTGGCGCGATCCCGCCGCGCCACCCGCACACCACAGCCGTCAGCGCAGGTCGATCACCGTCCGCAGCTTCCCGCTGGTCGCGGTCCGCTCGAACTCCTCCCGGCGCACGGTCGCCACGGCGAAGTCCAGCAGACCCTCCGCACGGGCCGAGGAGAGCTCCGCCATCTCCGCGGTGAGGGCGTCGCACGCGGCCACCGGGTCGGAGGCGTAGCCCTCGTCCAGGCGCACCGTCATCCGCTCGCGGCCCGCGCCGGACTCGACCAGCAGCTGCACCTCTCCGTGATAGCCCAACCGCTCCTGCGCGGCCCGCACGAAGCGCCGGTAGTTGAAGAAGTACGTGCCCACGCGCACCACGTCGCCGTAGCGGCCGAGCAGTTCGAGCCGCGGCACATGACTGCCGCACGCGCACGCGCCCTCGACCGAGCGGCCCAGGTCGCCGATCTCGTAGCGCTCCAGCCGCTGCCCGGCCCGCGCCCGCGAGGTGAACACCAGCCGCCCCGGCTCGCCCGGCGCCACGGGCCGGTCCTCCTGGTGATCGAGGATCTCCAGGGTGTGCAGATCGGTCAGCACGTGGTGGACGGAGCCCTCGCTCTGCGCGCACTGGTAGCCGAGCGGCCCCAGGTCGGTGCTGCCGTACGCGGCGGAGCGGATCACCTGGACGCCGAACTCCTCGGTGAGCACACGGCGTTGCTCGTCCGTGAAGTGTTCGCCGCCGTAGAACACCTGGCGGATGCCGCCGTAGGAGCGCAGCCGGTCCGCCTCGGCGTGGAACAGCTGCCACAGGTAGGACGGCATCCCGAAGACCGTGTCGGCCCCGTGCGCGACCAGCGCCTCGGCGACGACCGCGTGGTCGGGACCCGCGGCCATCGGGATCTGCGTGGCGTTCAGCCGCTCCAGGATGGAGAAGAAGCTGATGAAGCTCCCGTACATCCCGCCGCAGTAGAACAGGTTGGCCGCCCGGTCCCGCGCCGGGTCGAAGCCCGCCGCGACGAGCCCGTCCGCCGCCGCGCGCATCTGGTTGTCGTAGTCGTCGCAGGTGAACACCGACAGAGCGGGCGCCCCCGTGGAGCCGCCGCTGCGGAAGTACAGGTGCGCGTACTCGGCCGGCAGCGACGCCAGCGCCCGCTGCACGTCCGCCTTGCCGAGCGTCGGCCCGTCCGGCGACGGGGGCAGCGCGGGCGGAGCCACCAGATCGTCCAGGCAGGCGACCGAGGTGAACGCCTCGTCCGTCGTGCGCACACTCACCCGGCGGCTGTAGCGCTGCAACGCGTAGACACCGTCGTGCGGTTCGCCCTCGTACCCCTCCAGCATGGCGCCCACGGGCGTGACGCGGGTGACTCCCGCCGCGAACAGCGCCCGCGACAGCGCCGCCACGTCCGCCCGGTCGCCGCCGACGGCGGCGGTCTGCAGATAGCGGCGCATCGGCCGCAGCGTGCCCACGACCGCGTGCCGGGGCAGCGGCTTCACCCAGACACTGCGGTGCAGCGGGGACGCGTCGAGCGCCGGCCGGGTGTCCGCGAGCACGCGCCACGAGCCGTCGTCCGCGACGAACACCCGCGTCAGGCCCAGATGCTGTTCGAGCCGGGCCAGCTGCTCCGTGCCGGTGATCTCGGCCCGCTCGGCGGCGCCCGGCAGCGGGGCGGGGCGCGCCCCGGAGACCTTGGCGAGCCGGTCGGCGAACCGTCCGGCGAACGCGAAGACCTCCTCGGCGTCGCTCGTGTCGAGGTAGACCACCTGGGGGCTGGAGCAGGCCTGCTGCTCGAAGCGGCAGACGTCCTCGGCCAGCGCGTCCAGGGCCGTGTCGTCGCCGGCCGCCTCCCGCGTCAGATACGCGAAGGAGATCCGGTGCCCCCACTCCACGACCCGGCAGCCGGGCTGCGCGAGTTCACTCACCGAGCGCACGGCGTCCTCGCCGCCCCAGGCCGCGATCCCGTCCGCCTGCCCGCACAGCGCCTCGAGCCAGTCGCGGCGCGAGGAGGGGAAGCGCAGGACCACCACGCGCTCGGCGATCAGTCCCGTCGGGTCGGCGGCACCGAGGGCGGCGAGCAGCTCCGGGGCGAGCGCGGTGTCCGAGCTGCTGGTCTTGAGCACGTTGAGGTTGCCGGACAGCAGTCCCTCCACCACGCTCAGCGGAGCCACGGCGGCGGCGTTGCCGGGGGCGATGTGCACCAGCAGGCCGAGCGGCGCCCAGGACTCGTAGACCCTCTCGCGGGCGTCCGGCCGGGTCAGCCGCTCCGGACGCAGCCCGCCGAGTTCCCGGCGCAGCTTGCGTTCCAACGCCTGCCGGGTCAGTGCGGCGGCCAGTTCGGCGAGCGTGGCGGCGGGCTCCTGGCCGGACTCGCCGGGGGGCAGCTGCGCGGCCAGGCGCGTGTGCAGGGCGGAGGCGGGGTCCGCGAGCACGCGGCTCACCTCGGCGCAGGCGCCGATCACCACGTCGGTGGGCAGCGGACGCGCCAGCACCCGCCCGGTCAGCTCCGGCAGCCCGGCGAGCCGGCGGCCCGCCTCGGCGTCGTCGATGAACTCGCCCTGCCACAGGTGGAGTACGGAGGTGGTCACGACAGTCCCTTCAGGAGTTCGGCGGCGGCGACCGCGCAACTGCGGTTGCGGCTCACCCCGGCACGGCCGTGCACGGTGAACCAGTCGGTGGTGAGGGGGCACGGGCATTCCTCGCCCGGGTGGAGCGAGGCGAGGTCGCCCATCACGACGCTCTGCGCCGGTACAGAGGTGATGTAGGGGCTGACCAGGTGCAGGAAGCCCTTCTCCCCGTACGGCAGGGGGCGCAGCGACGCCGTGTCGCGGACCGCCGCCCTGGACCACACCGGCACGTGCAGCCGGTGGTGCGCGCACTCGACGTAGGGGACGCAGTGCTCCACCGAGCCGAACGTGTCGCGGATGCGGTCACCCGGGATGCCCAGCCGCTCGGTGACCTCGGCGTAGAACGCGTCCTTGCCGATCTGCCGGTCCGCGTGGCTCTTCCAGCCGCCGCCGAGGACCACCAGCGACCCCTCGGGCAGCCGCAGGGCGGGCAGCCCCATCGCCCGCATCCGTTCCAGGGTGAAGTAGAGGAAGGCCGGGAAGCCGAGAATGCGGACCGGCACGTCGTCCTCGGCGTAGCGCTGGAGTGCCGCGATGCAGCCGTGCACGTCGAACTCGTGGCCGGAACCGGTGTGCCGCAGCGCGTGCGTGGTGTGCCGGGCCGGCGCGAAGTCGCACAGGTAGTTGTCCGTGAACGAGGTGCCGAGCTTGAGCGACGGCGCGGGCTCGTAGCTGTAGAGCAGGTAGTTGACCGGCTGGTCCGGGGTGATCCAGCCGTAGTGGTCGAAGATCCGGGCCACCATGCGCTGCGCCGAGCGGATGGTCCAGCCGTCGAAGAACATCTGCGACTTCTGGCCCGTGGTGCCCGAGGAGGTCAGATGCAGGAACACCTCGTCGCGGGGCACCGAGAGCACCTCGTGCCGTTTGAAGAACGCGGCGGGCACCAGCGGGGCGCGCACCTGGCCGCCGACCGTGGGGGCGGGGGCCTCGGGCGGGTCCTGGAGCAGGGCGGCGAAGAACGGCGAGCGGCGCGCGTGCCAGGCGTTGGTCTCGGCCATCGCGGCGGCGAACAGCTCGTCGGCGTCCGGGCCGGCCGTGTAGGGCTCGGAGAGGTCGCACAGGCGCTGCACATGGCCGAGGGCCGAGGCGTCGGGGACCTCGACGGGGGCGAGATGGGGATTCATCGGGACACCTCGTGTCGGGGCAGATAGGTGGCGGTCCAGGCGCTCAGGTAGGCGCGGAGATAGGGCTGGAGCAGGGGGCTGACGGCCGTGGTGCGGAAGTCGATCTGTCGGCTGGTGCGGGAGAGCACCACGTAGTCGTGCAGCCGGTCCCGGACGCGGCGCATGGCCGGGTAGACCGCGCTCGGCACGAAACCGGAGGCGAGGAAGACCTCCAGGGCCTCGGTGTCGGCCAGGGGCAGCAGCGCCTCGGCGTAGTCCGCGCCCGCCCGGGTGACCGCGGTCATCAGCGCCTCCAAGGCACCGGAGACCGCCGCGGGACGCGGATGGACCGCGACCAGGGCGCAACTCCCCGCCACCGGATCGAGATCCGCGTAGGCCTCGAATCCGCCGTCGGCGGCGACCAGGACCGCGTTGGGCGAGTGCAACGGGAAGAACCGGTCGCCGGCGTCGGGGAAGCGCTCCAGGAACCGGCGGCGTACGAAGGCGGGGGCGGCGATCAGCTCGATCGGCTCGGCACCGCCCTGTGGACGCGGAGGAGGACTCGGCGCAACGTGCCCCGTCTGGGCGTAGTCGACGCCGATACCGGCGGAGGCCGCGGACAGCAGTCCCGCCAGACGCTCGGGGACCCGCTCCACGGGGGCCCGCCGCTCCAGGACGCCGTCGGCGTAGCGGGCGAACAGGGCGAGGCTCTCGCACCCCTCGACCTCCACCGCGTTGGGCATCAGTCCGAGCGGCCGGAAGCCGTTGCGGACGACGACGTGCTGCGGGCCCTCGGTGACGACGCGGACGGTCGCGTACATCGAGTCGAGAGCGCCGGTGCCGAAGGCCTCGTCGCAGACCGCTCCGGTCAGCCGGGAGGCCAGGCCGCCGCCGCGGTGGCCGGGATGCACGGCGAGCCCGACGAGCTTGCCGATACGGCCGGCGGGATCCGTCTGCACCACGGCGGAGCCGACCAGGTGGCCGCTCTCGTCGCGGGCCGTGAGCCAGTGGGCGGTGCCTTCGGTGATCAGCCGCCGCATCACGGCCGGGTCGCTGCCGAGCGGCACCGGGTAGCCGTGCCCGTACACGTCGAAGTACAACTGCCGCAGTTCCGCGATGTCCTGGACGGCGGCGGGGGAGAGGATGACGGTCATGACGCCTCTCCCGCCGGCGTGACCGGCTGCGCGAGCACGGCGGAGGTCCGTGCCGCGGCGGCGTCCGTGCGCGAGCCGAGCCACCACAGCGCGAGCGCCACCGGCACGAGACCGGCGCCCTGGACCAGGCACAGCACGCGGGCCGGCAGATGGTCGCCGAGGGCGCCGAAGACCAGCGAGGACACGGGGAAGGTGGCACCGAGCAGCGCCTGCATGACGGCGAAGAAGCCCGGCTTGTCGTCGGCGGGCACCAGACGCTGGAAGAGCGCGACGAACCGTACGCCGATGACCCCGACGCACCAGCCGGCGACGGCGAGGCAGCCGAGCGCCGTCGCCCGCCCCGGCAGCAGCCCGGGCAGGCCGAGCGCCGCGGCCATCACGGCCAGACAGGCGCTGCCGACGGCGACCGGCCGCCCGGGCAGGCGCCCACCGGTGAACGAGCCCACGAGGGTTCCCGCGCCCAGCGCGGCCTCCAGCGCCGAGACGGTCGCGCCGGTCGAGTGCAGCACGCCCCGCGTGTAGAGCGGCATCACCACGAACACGGCGGTGGTGAACACGTTGGCCGCGGCGAAGCACACCAGGATCCGGCGGATGAGGGGCAGTCCGGCCAGGACCTCGCGCAGCGTCCGTCGGGCGGGCGCGGCCTCGTCCGCGGGGCCGGCCGCCGGTGCGGCGTGCGGGAAGCGGGCCGCACGGACCAGCAGGGCGGCGAGCAGATAGGCGCCCGCGCAGGCGGCGACGACGCCGGCCAGGCCGCCCGCCTCGACCGCCAGCGGTCCCAGCAGTCCTCCGCCGAGCCCGGCGACGGACTGGGTCGACAGCTCGAATCCGGTGGCCGCCTCGATGTCGGTGTCCTCCACGAGCTCGGGCACCGACGTGGTCAGGCACGGGTCGAAGACCGCCTGGCACGCGGCGAGCCCCAGCCCCACCGCGTAGGTGGCCGCCATGGGCAGCGTCCCGGCGTACGCCCACAGGGCGGCCGCACCGGCCACCAGCCCCGCCACGAGCGCTGCGACGGACAGGACCGTCCGATGGGCGTGGCGGGCGATGACGCGGGCCACCAGCGGTGCGAGCGCGACCGCGGGCAGGGTGCTCACCATGAGGAAGAGCCCCGAGTCCAGTCCGCGGTGCCGGGTGGCGGCGAAGCCGACGAGCCACCACACCGCGCCGACCTGGAACATCCGGCCGGCCGCCTGGGTCAGGAGCTGGCCGGCCCAGACCGAGCCGAAGGACGGGTTGCGCAGGACGAGGGGAAGGCGTCGCGCGGGCGCTGCGGAGACGCTCATGAGTGCGGCCGTTCGTCCACGACGCGAACGAGCTTGCCGGAACGCGCGTTGACCGCGAGTTCCCGGTGCCGTACCCATTCGACGCCGAGCGGGTTGACATGTCCCGCGGCGACGGCGCTCTCGTAGGCCGGGCGCTGCGCCAGCACGGCGGCGGCGAGGGACGCGCCGGCCCCCTCCGGGAGGGCGCCGGGTTCGCCGGTGGCCAGACGCAGCACCAGCCCGTCCCGACCGTCCTGGCGGCGCACCACGAGCTGCAGACCGCTCACACGGCTCTCGGTGTCGGCCGCCTTGACGACATCGTGGACGTCCTGCGTGTACAGCGAGACCGGACCGACGCGTACGCCCTCCTCGGCGCGGCCGAGGATGCGGAAGACCCCGGCGGCCTCATCGACCCACTCCGCGCGGTCGCCCGCCGGATAGCGCAGGATCGGCATCAGCCGTCGGCGCAGGTCGGTGACGACCAGCCGGCCGGGTACCCCCTCGCCGTCCACGGGTACGTCGCTGTCGTCGTCCAGCACCTCGACGATCGTGTGCGGGGTGAACGCGCGGTGGACGCGCGGGTCGCCGCCCGGCACCGCCTCGCCCAGCAGTCCGGCGTCCACACTGGCGTAGCCGAGGGAACGCGCCTCCGCCTTGGGGAACGCGGACCTCAGCAAGGGGAGTTGGTCGCCGAAGAGGCACTCGCCCCCGAAGAACAGCAGCTCCACGTCGGGCAGGGTGCGCCCGGCCGCGGTGAGGCGCTCGGCGAGCGCGCACAGGGTGGTCGGCGTCCCCGCGACGACCTGCACCCCGAACTCCTCCAGGGTCGCCGCGGTGGACTCCCAGGAGACGGCGCCGCCCAGGGGCAGGCGCACGTTGGCCACCGGGGAGCGGTGCAGCGAGTCGAGGATGAAGGTGAAGCTGGCGTACAGGTCGCCCGCGTAGAACAGGTCGGCCACGCGGTGCCCCGGACGCAGCCCGGCGGTGACGAGCCCGGCGCCGAAGGCGGTGGTGAACTCCCGCCACTCCGTACGGGTGTAGTACGAGAACTTCGGGGAGCCGGTGGTGCCGCCGCTGCGGAAGACGACTGCCTCGTCGAGCGGGGTGGTGAGAAGTCTGTTGTCGCGCGGCGAGTTGGCCCGCCAGAATTCCGTCTGCGGCACCACCGGAAGGTCCGTGAGGTGCGCCACGTGATCGGGGAGGTGAGCGTACAGCTCACGGTAGAAGGGCGAGTGGTGACGCGCGTAGCGTATGAGCTCCGCGAGAGGTTGAACGGGCATCGATTCCTGCTCGAAGGCGTGGACCGGCGGCGGTGAAGGGGCCGACGGAGGGGCGACGAAGACGGTCCGTCCCGGTGAGGCGGGCGACCGTGTCGCTGAGGATGTGGTGCGGCGGCGCGCGTCTGGGGACGGCGTCGCATCCGAACTCGAAGATTATCTCACCATTCGGAACGCACTTGCGCCAACTGGCTCTTTAATATTAAAGGTTCGGGTCGCCGTGGACGGAACGCGTCGGCACCCGGTTCCGCAGGAACGGGAGACGGTCCTCACAAGCGGGCCGGTTCCATAGGCGGCCGTTGGGGTCCCTTTAGCCGCTCTTTGCGAAAGCGCGCCCGGTGGCGCCGAGGACATCGGCCGAATGTGACGCCCGATACAGCCCGGGGCGGCGAGGGGTCGCGTCCGTCGAACGCCACGGCCGGACGGACATGACGCGTCCGTCCGGCCGTGGCCTGCCGAGGCGCGGTGCGCCCTCGGTCGTCAGCCGGTGACGCTGGCGTAGCCCGACTCCAGATGGCCGGTGACCCGCCGACCCCAGCTCGCGTCGGAGTTCACCGTGACGGTGAAGTCGTACCAGCCGTGCTGGTGGGCACCGGAGTTGAAGTAGTCGGTGACCGTCGCGCCGGGGGCGACCTGGTAGGTCCAGGGGCCGTCCGTGCGGTAGTTGGTGGAGGTGACGGTGTAGGTCACCGTGCCGGCGCCCGTGTTGGTCAGCTTGAACCAGAGCGCGTCCTTGCCGGTGTCCGGAGCGGGCGCGTAGTACGTCGTCGCCTCGCAGCCCTTGCCCGCCGCGGTCGCGTTGCCGGTGAAGCGGCGCAGGAAGCGGTTCGGGCCGAGCACCGTCAGGTCGTACTTGCCGTCCCCGTAGCCCGCGCCGATGTTGAAGAAGTCGCTCGTGCTGCCGTCGGCATCGGTCGCCGGGTTGTGCGGACCCACGGTGTACTGCCACGGGCCACCGCTGCGGTAGGCGCCCGCGTGGATCGAGTAGTGGGCATGGGAGGTCGCCCGCGTGCCCTGGTTGGCCAGGTCGACCCAGAGCAGGATCTGGTTGTTGCTGTTGTACTCGATCCGGTCGACCCAGGCGTTCGGCTGGTACGGCAGGGCGCGCGCGGGCTTGGTGCCCGGCTCCTGCGCCGGCTGGAAGTTGGTGCCCGGGCTGGGGTTGATCATCGAGCCGGCGGTGGCCGCGCTGATGGTGGCGCTGGTGTCCGGCAGCGAGGGCAGGCCGAAGACGGGGTTGGTGAAGTCGAACGCCGTGGTGAGGTCGCCGCAGACCTGGCGGCGCCAGTCGGATATGTGGGGGCACTTCGCGGGGGTGCCCAGGGCGGCCGTCCAGGTCTCCAGGAAGCGCAGCACCGAGGTGTGGTCGTAGACCCGGGAGTCCACCCAGCCGCCGCGCGTCCACGGCGACACGATGACCATCGGGACCCGGAAGCCGAGGCCCAGGGGCGTGCCCGCGTACGCCTCCGCCGTCGTGCCCGACGCGGCGACCGGCGGCGGCACGTGGTCGAAGAAGCCGTCGTTCTCGTCGTAGTTGAGGAACAGCACCGTCGAGTCGAAGACCTCGGGGTTGGCCGCCAGGGCCTGGATGACGAGGTTGACGAAGTGCGCGCCGTTCTCGGGCGGCCCGCTCGGGTGCTCGGAGAAGATCTGGTTGGCGACGACCCACGACACCTGCGGCAGCGTGTTGTTGACGGAGTCGCTCCTGATCGCGGCCGCGATGTCGTCGGGCGTGGAACCGGTCACCGCCGGGACGGAGGACATCCCTCTGACGCGCAGCGGGCTCGACGCGGGGGCGCCGGTGAACTGGTTGAAGTAGGCCAGGGCGTTGTCGCCGTAGTTGTCGGCGGCGTTCTGGTAGACCTTCCAGGTCATGCCCGCGTCCTGCAGGGCCTCGGCGTAGGTCTGCCAGGTCAGCCCCGACTCGTCCCCGCCGTCGTACGCGGGGCCGCCCGCGGTGCCCGAGGGGTCTATCCAGCCCGACCACAGATAGGTGCGGTTGGGGCCGGTCGCGGAGAGGATCGAGCAGTGGTAGGCGTCGCAGACCGTGTAGGCGTCGGCGAGCGCGTAGTGGAACGGGATGTCCGCGCGGTTCATGAAGCCGAGCGCGCGCACCGAACCCTTGGCGGACACCCAGCTGTCCATCTTGCCGTTGTTCCACGCCTTGTGCTGGGTGGACCAGGAGTGGTCCAGGGAGCCGTCGCACTGGGCCAGCTGCTCGGCGCTGGCCCCCCACCACCAGGTCTTCGTGGCGCTGAGCTGCCAGGGGTACTGCCGGCCGGTGCCGTTGGGCTGCTCGAAGACGCTGTGGCCTCCTTCGAGGGGGACGGTGGCGCGGTCGTCGAAGCCGCGCACGCCCTTGAGGCTGCCGAAGTAGTGGTCGAAGCTGCGGTTCTCCTGCATCAGCACCACGACGTGCTTGACGTCCTTGATCGTGCCGGTGCTCGCGGCCGCCGCGCGCGAGGCGGTGCCGGCCAGCGGGTCCAGACCCAGGGCTGCGCCGAGTGCCGCGGCGGATCCGAGGAACGTGCGACGGGAGACGGGCGTCACGGTGGGGCCTCCGAAACGGGATGAGGGAAGGAAGGGGTGCCGTGCGGTGTGACTCTGGTCCCGAGGACTGTCGACCGGCCAGGTGACTACCGGCCGCTGACAAGATGGCAGCGCGATGAAACCGGGAGGGCGTTTGGACTGGACTCGTTGCCTTTTCGTTATGAGATGCTGAGGGAACGTCAGAACGGGCAGGTGCCCTCGGCACCTGCCCGTTCTGGGTCACGCGTGCGGGGTCGCCGCCGGCGTGCGCTACTCGACGAACCGCACGCTCGTGAACGACGCGTTCAGGACTCCCGAGTCGGGCGGAAGGGACAGCGCGACCTCGCCGCCGCAGTCCGGATCCGCGTACAACTGCGCAGTGCGGTCGCTCTCGTTGAGGGTGCGGCCCTGACCGGTGAGGACGTAGCAGACGTCGTCCAGGGGCTCGTAGAGCATGTACCGGATGTGCCGGGGCTGCTTGGTGTACAGGAAGAAGCCGGATGTCGCGTGGGCGGTGCCGGGCGGCACCGTGAGGGACAGAGCGGCCGCGGCCGCGCAGACGAGAAGGGATCTGCGTACTCGTGCCACGACAGCCTCCGTGACGGGTGGTTTCCAAGGGACACCCTCGGGTTGCCCCTCGCCCCGACCCACCACGCCGACCGGTCCGCCGCGTCACCCGCGCGGGTGCGCACATCCCCTCGCCGCCCACCGGTTCCGCCGGCGTTCACGGCGACGTCACCCGGCGTGGGCAGCCCGCTGCGGCGGCGAGCATCGCACGCTGCGGGTGGACACCTCGGGCGCGTTCGCCGTCACCGCGGCCCACCACCACCCCAGTGGCACGGCCGACCTGAACAACGAGGGGTTCGCGGTGTCCGGTGGGGATCCGCGTGGCTCAGCGCGTCCGGGTGGCGGTGGCGGCCTGGAGGATCAGATCGGCCACGGCGTCGGGATGCGCGATCGGCGACACATGGCAGGAGTCGATCTCCACGGTGTGGGAGTGGGCGCGCCGTGCCTCGAAGCGTTCCTGGTCCGGGTTGATGGTCATGTCCTGCCGGCCGACCAGCGCCCAGGAGGGAATGTCCTTCCACGCCGCGACCTTCGCCTTCTGCGAGAAGGCGGTGGTCGCGGCGGGCCGCTGGGTGACCCCCAGCAGGTCGGCCTGGCCGGCCGGCAGGCAGGCCGCGAACACCGGGCGCACCTTGTCGCGCTTGAGGTACAGGTCGGTTCCGCTCACACCGGAACCCGCCTCGTAGGGCACGGACTCGGTGGCGGTGGCCAGGGCGCTCGGGAAGCGCGCGGCGAGCGACATGCCGCTCTCCCCCACGTCGGGCATCAGCGCCGAGATGTAGACCAGCGCCTTCACCTGTGCGTCACCCGCCGCCGCGGTGCTGATGACGGCTCCGCCGTAGGAGTGGCCGGCCAGGACGACCGGGGCCTTGACGCTCCTGAGGACCGAGGCGATGTAGGCGGAGTCGCTCTGCAGCCCGCGCAGCGGGTTGGCCGGGGCCATGACCCGGTAGCCGCGGCGCTCGAGCCGTGCGATCACCCCGTTCCAGCTGGAGCCGTCCGCGAAGGCGCCGTGCACCAGCACGATCGTGGGCTTCGCACCGGCCGGGGCGCTGTCCGCGGCGCTCGGGCCGGCCGGGACCGCGCACAGGGCGACCAGGGCGCACCCCGCGGCCGTGATGCGCGCACGTCGTGCCGGGCGTCGTGATCCAGGGACCGCACATGCCGTCATGCCGCTCTCCCTCTCTGGAGGACTACCGCACCTCAGCGTTCACTCGTCCGTGTCATCGAGCCCGGCCACACGGTCCGATCGGGTGAATCCCGGGGGCATCGGGGTGAAGGGCCGCCGCACGCGGCGCTGTTAGCGTTGCGGCGCATGAGCGACGACGTGTACGTGGGCAACGCCGGCAAGGACGCGGCGCTGGACCGGGGCTGGCTGCTCGGCCACTTCAAGGCGCAGGGAGATCCCCGCCGCAGCGACGCCGTGGAGGTCAAGTGGGGCGTCCACCCGCGCGGCGACGAACGGGCGCGATGGGTGCGCGGCGAGGAGCGTACGGCGCTCCTGGTGCTGGTCAGCGGGCGCTTCCGGGTGGAACTCCCCGGCCGCAGCGTGCTGCTGGAGCGGCAGGGCGACTACGTGGTGTGGGGCAGGGGAGTGGACCACTCCTGGGTGGCGGAGGAGGAGTCGGTGGTGCTGACCGTGCGGTGGCCCTCCGTCCCCGGATACGCGGTCCCGCCGGGGCCGGAGCACGCCGGGTGACGGAAGGGCCCCCACGGGCGGCCTCACTCCCCGCCGCGCCGCACGCCGTCCGCCCCCGGCGCGGTCCACCGGTCGCCGTCCGCCGGGGAGGACGCGGAGCCCGCGGCCGCTGTCGGCTGCCAGTACCCCAGCGCGTGGACGCGTGCGCGCGGCACCGCGAGCTCCTTGCGGACGTACGACGCCAGCGTGCGCGTTGTCGCGGTGTCGCAGGCGATCCACACATAGGGGTGCGGGGTCTTCGCGACGAGGTCGGGCAGTTCGGAGCGGACCCGTTCCACGAGGAGCCCGCCCGCGTCCCGCCGGGGAACCTGGCGCAGCTCGTGCCGTGAGGTCCGGGCGCGGCAGGGCAGGCCCTTCAGGTCGCCCTCGAACCAGATCGTGGCGTCGGCCGCGCCCAGGGTGTCCAGGAGGGAGTTCAGCGCGGGCAGCGAGGCGGGGTCGGCCACGGCGTAGAGGTGCGAGGGGGCGTCCTCGGGGTGCTCGAAGCCCGTGCCCTGCACCGTCGCCTCGATCGTGTCACCCGGCTTCGCGGCTCGTGCCCAGTCGCTGGCGCACCCGTCGTGGAGCGCGAACTCCAGCGCGAAGCACCCCGTCGCCGGGTCCGGGTCGACCAGGGTGTACGCCCGCTGGTGAGGCCGGCCGGCGTTCGCGAACCACAGCCGCACCCACATCGTCGGATGGACTCCGGTGGCCGCGAGCAGTCCGCCGTCACGGACGTGAACGCGCCGGTAGGACGGGGTGACGTCCTCCGCCGCCGTCACGGTCAGCACGAAGTCCTTGGCCCGCAGCAGCCGCAGGACCGCACCCTCCCACCCACGTCTTGGTCCCATCGGTCCCCACCCTTTCGCATGCATGAAATTTAGGCAAGGCTAACCTAATATCTCGCCACATGGGTCCGGGGGTGCGGCCGACGGCCGGCGTCCTCGCCCGACCCCACCGCCTCCGCCGGTGCGCACGGCGCGGGCTCCCTCGCGGCCGGTCCCGAACGACCGGCCACCAACCGCCTTGGAGAGTCATGTCCGAAACGCTCGCTCCCGTCCGCCCGTCCGTCCACGAAGAGCGCGTCGAAGGCTTCGGCACGTACCGCGTCCTGCCCCTGGACCCGCACCTCGACGCCGCGACGGTCCACGCCTGGGTGAGTCGGGAACGCGCCGCGTTCTGGGGCATGAACGGCCTCACGCGGGATCAGGTCGCGGAGATCTACGCCCATGTCGACTCGCTCGACACCCACCACGCGTTCCTGGTCGAGGAGGACGGCGTCCCCGTCGCCCTGCTGCAGACGTACGAGCCCGAGGCCGACCGTGTGGGCGCCTGCTACGACCCCCGCCCGGGCGACATCGGCGTCCATCTGCTGCTCGCGCCCGCCGGTACGGAAGGGGGCCGCCCCGGCTGGACCGCCGCCCTGACCTCCGTGCTCCTCTCCTACCTCCTCATAGGCCTGGACCGCCTCCGCGTCGTGGTGGACCCGGACCCGGCCAACGGCAAGGCGATCGCGCGCCTGCTGAGACAGGGCTTCACGGCCGGGCCCCGCGTGGTGCTGCCGAGAGTGGACCTTCCGGACGTGCGGCTGCCCGAGAAGCAGGCCCAGCTGGCGTTCCTCACACGGGAGGCGGCGTTCCCCGGCGGCCGCTGAGGCTATGCCGCACGGTCGCCGCCGCGCCCGGGCACCCCGTGAGGGCACCGGGCGCGGCGCGGGCGCGGGGGCAGGGGCGGGGCAGGGCTCACGCCGCCCCTTCGAGGATCTCCTTCAGGGTCGCCAGCTCCTTGTCGACCAGCGCGACCTGCTCCAGGAAGGACTCCCGCGTGAGCCTGGGCGGCTGGAAGAACGTGATCATGAACTCGGCGCCGTCGCCGTTGGCGACCACGCGCGCGGGGACGCTCCAGGACGCGGTGTCGTCCAGGTAGTCGTGGTCGAGCACGCCGAGTCCGGCGTCGGCGCGCATGCGGAGTCTGCCGGGTCCCCGGGGGGTCGACATCCGCCACCAGTGGGGGTCGTCGGTGGGCTGCGTCGACTGGATGTTGACCACGGCCCACCGGGGCCAGTTGGCGAGGTCGGCGAGGAAGGCGTGGACCTCGCCGGCGGGCCGCTCGATGCTGACGGTCTTGGTGATGCCGAGGGTGGTGCTCATGGTGATTCCTTCGGGGTGTCGTCGTGCCGTGGCGCGGGGTGGGCCTCGCCGACCAGGCGCCTGATCCACGTCTCCAGCTGCCGGCGCTGTGCGGCGTCGAGCGCACCGAAGTAGTGGGCGTCGTTGCGGTCGCCGATCTCGGCCAGGACCGGGACGAGGGCGAGGCCCTCCTCGGTCAGCACGAGCCGTACGGTCCGTCGGGAGACGGGGTCGGGTTCGCGCCGGAGCAGCCCCTTGGCCACGAGGCGGTCGACCAGCCGGGAGACGGCGCCGGGGTCGATGTCCATGTGGGAGGCGACCGCTTTGGTGGTGTCCTCGCCGTGGAAGACGCCGATCATCACTCCCCACTGGGAGACCGTGACGCCGTGCGCGGCGAGTTCCGCCTCGAAGCGGCCGTGGACCTCGTCGGAGAGCCGCCGGAGCCAGTAGCCGAGATGGTCGTGGAGTCCGCTCGTCCTGTTCACGTCTCCATCATTATTGTCGCGACAATTCTTGTCAAGGCAATCATAGGCTCGGGTTCTCCGGGGGAGGGGACCAGGCGAGGGCGAGGGAACCGCCGACGAGGCCGAAGGAGAGGCCGAGGAGCAGGCCGCCGAAGTTCGCGACCGGCAGGGAGATCAGGGAGAGCAGCAGGGCCGCGACGCCGGCGAACACGCGCACGGGGGGCTGCGCCCAGAGGGAGGCGCCCAGGGTGATGAGCAGTGCTCCGATGACCAGGGATCCCGCCCCGGAGGTCGTCGACAGGGCCAGAGCGATGCCGTCCAGGTCCAGGTGCGTGTAGGGGAGGTAGATGATGGGCAGGCCCGCCGCGAGAGTGAACAGGCCTGCCCAGAAGGGTCGTTCGCCGCGCCATGCGCGGAAGGCGTGCCGGGTGCGGACCGCCGTGGCGCGTACTGTCCTGCCACGGCCGAATGCGTCGGGTCCCATGGAGTGCTCCCCGTGGTGAGGGCGGGCTCAGAAGCAGTCGTGACTGCCCTGTTCCACCTGGAGATCGAAGTCGGGGATGTTCAGCGTGCCGGCGGAGACCGCGACCGAGGTGGCCTTCACGTCGGTCAGGACGGCGGAGTCGGCCTGCTGGGCGAAGACGTCGGGGTCGAAGAACCGCGAGCGCCTGTCGCCCGGGTTGACCGGTCCCTTGGTCATCGAGCCCGCCGCGATCCCGATGTCGATGCCGTCGGTGTCCGCCTGGGCGGCCGAGACGGAGGTCGCGTCGATGTACAGGTTCGCCGCCTGGACGTGCCGGCCGCGGCCCCCGGTGAGCAGGAGGGTGTACGTGCCCAGTGTCGGCACCGGGAGTTCCACCGATAGGCACAGCCTGCGGATCTCCGCGCGTCTGAAGCCGAGGACGACGACCGGGACGAGTGTGCCCTTCCGCGTCACGTCGACCATGGGGTAGGTGCTCAACCCGTGGGCGTACAGGGTGCCCGCTCTCACCTGGAAGCTCTGGCCGGAGATGAAGAACGAGGCCGCCAGCGCCCCTTGCGCCATGCCGATGCCGAGGGCCGCGGCGGCGGTTACGCCGCAGACGAGGACGGTGGCGAAGCGTTTCCAGCACGTTCTGCCGGTGCGGTGCGGCATGCGACTCCTCCGTCGCGCGGGTGACCCGGCCCGGCGTGGGGCGGGACGGGCGGTGCTGGTGACTGCTGACGGAGTCTAGACTTCCGGGCCCGGTGCCTGGCGGCACATCAGGTCGGCCGGTCGGGTGATATGCCCGCAGGTCAGGCGGAGGGGCGCCGTCCCGCGCCGGGTGGTCTGACGGCCGCTCAGCCTTCCGGGTGCAGCGCGTTCCAGCCCTCGGTGAGCACGGCGAACACCGCGTCGGCGGCGTGGCGCGGGTCGTCGTGCCGCTGGATCAGAGTGCGTGACTCCAGGGCGAAACGGGCCAGCGCGGCGCAGGCGACGTCGTCGTCGGGCGCCCCCACCTCGGCGGCGATCGCCTTCGCCAGGGCCGCCTCGTGGCGCGTCCACATGCGGTGCGCGTACTCCCGCAGGGCCGGGGTGTCCCGCACCATGCGCGTGAAGGCGGCGAAGCGGGGGTCCGCCGCGTCGACGCCGAGCCGGGTCCGCGTCAGCAGGATGTGCTCGCGCAGCGCGTGCGGGATCGACCGGCCGTGCGGCCGGTCGTGGACGGCGGCGACGAGCCGCGCCTCGAGGTCCTCCTCCAGGTCGAAGACGAGCGCCTCCTTGCTGGGGAAGTGCTTGAACAGCGTGGTCACCGAGACGTCGGCGGCGTCCGCGACGTCCTTGACGCCCACCTGGTCGTAGCCGCGGTCCATGAAGAGCTGGAGTGCGGCGTCGGCCAGGGACCTGCGGGTCTGGGCCTTCTTGCGCTCGCGGCGCCCGGTCGGTTCGGTCACCGGTACACGGTACCGCAGAGTGCATCCACTCTAAAAGTGTAGTCATTGCACTTTTGTAGTGAGTGTGCTTTCTTGATGGGGTCGTCGCCGGGATCCGGCGGCTCCACCACCCACCTTTTCGATCTTTCGAGGGGACATCCCCATGACCTCCGCTCCCCACGGCCGCATCGCGGTCGTCGGTGCCGGCCTCGGCGGACTGGCGCTCGCCTCCGTCCTGCGACGCCACGGCCGCCCCGTCACGGTCTTCGAACGCGAGGCGTCCGCCGACGCCCGCCCCCAGGGCGGCAGCCTCGACATCCATGCCGGCACCGGCCAGAAGGCCCTGCGCGCGGCCGGCCTGCTCGACCGCTTCCGCGCCCTGTCCCGCCCCGAGAGCCAGGAGTGGCGCACGCTCGACGCCATGACCGGCCGGGCGCTGCCCTTCCCGGGCCCCGTCCACGACGAGGACTCCCCGGAGGTGGACCGCGGCCAACTGCGCGGACTGCTCCTGGACTCCCTCGACCCGCACGCCGTGCGCTGGGGGTGCGCCGTCCGCGCGGTCACCCCGCTCGAGGACGGTGCCGCGCGCCTGCTCCTCGACGACGGGACCACCGAGGACTTCGACCTCGTGGTGGGCGCCGACGGCGCCTGGTCACGGGTTCGCCCGGCCTTGTCGCCGGCCCGGCCCACCTACACGGGCGTCACGTTCGTGGAGACCGGCTTCGACGACTGCGACGTCCGCCACCCCGCTCTCGCACGCCTGGTGGGCCGGGGCAGCCTGGTGGTGAAGTCCGCGGGCCGGGCCCTGTTCGCCCAGCGCAACAGCGCGGGCCACATCCGCGTGTACCTCGCCCTGAGGGTCCCGGAGGGCCGGCGTCCGGCCGCCGGTCTCGATCACACGGACGAGGAGGCGGTGCGGGACCGGCTGGCGGCGATCTTCGACGGCTGGCACGAGAGCCTGCTCCACCCCCTGCGCCGCAACGACCGGGCGTTCGTCGACCGCCCCCTGTTCGTCCTGCCCGCCCCGCACCGCTGGGAGCACGTTCCCGGCGTCACCCTGCTCGGGGACGCCGCGCACCTGATGGCCCCGGTCGGTCTCGGCGCCAACCTCGCCCTCCTCGACGGCGCCGAGCTCGCGCACCACCTCGTCGCGGAAGCCGACCTCGACGACGCGGTCCGGGCCTACGAGAAGGCCATGCTGCCCCGCTCGGCCGAGGCCGCGCTGGCCTGTGCCGGTGCCATGGACACCCTCGTCCCGGCGGCCGAGCCCGGGGCGGACGTCCTCACGCCTACGTCCTGACGAGGACCGACGTGCCCGGCGGCGCGACGCGGGGCGCACCACCCGGCGGTGGACGCGAACTCCGCCTCGCCGGAGGTGCCGGGGCACGCCCCGACCATACCCGCGGAGAGCGGGAACCATCGACCGGGCCGGTCCGCCGGGCGGCGGGGGACCGTACGGTTCCTCGCCGGTGGTGGCGCGTGGCGCGGTGGCCGGGTGCCGGGGGTCGGCCTCGGCGCATCGCGCGCTGCGGTCAACCGTCTCCCGGGACCAGGGCTCAGCTCACCGACCGGGCCGGTCTGTCGGGTGGCGGGGGATCGTACGGCTTCTTGCCGGTGGTGGCGCGTGGCGCGGTGGCCGGGTGCCGGGGGTCGGCCTCGGCGCATCGCGCGCCGAGGCCACCGTCTCCCGAGGTCAGGGCTCAGCGGCCGCCCCGGTCCTCCTCACCCCGCCGCGGCGTCGCAGAGCTCTCGCTGGCGCCGGAGTTCGTCCACGTCCGCGTCGGGCAGCCCGAGGGCGCGGTCGAAGTCGGCGCGGGCCAGCTCCGTCCGGCCGTCGGCGAGGTGCGCTATGCCCCGGTTGAGGAGCACGTCCGGGTCGTCGCCGACGACGTCGAGCGCGGCCGACAGGTCCGCCACGGCCTGGTCGTGCCGGGCCCGGTGGAAGTGGGCCACGGCCCGGTTGATCAGCGCGGCGGGATAGGCGGGGTCCTGCTCCAGCACGGCGTCGAAGGCGGCCAGGGCCGGCTGGAGGTCCTCCCGCTGGAGCAGGACGATGCCCTTGAGGCAGAGCAGCTGCGCCTCCGCGGGGTGCAGCGCCAGCCCGGCGTCGGCGTCCGCCTCGGCACCGTCGAGGTCGCCGCACTCCAGGAGCAGTTCGGCTCGGGCGACACGGGCGGCGAGGTCGAGCGGCTCCATCTCCAGCACATAGCCGAAGTCCTCGAGCGCCCCCTCGTGATCACCGGTCTCGGCCCGTGCGGTGCCCCGGTTGTAGTACAGCTCCGGGAACGGAGGCGCCAGCAGGACGGCACGGTCGTAGTCGGCCAGGACCGCCTCGAACTCGCCGCGCTCGCGGTGGATCCTCGCCCGCTCCGAGAGGTAGTCCGTGTAGTACGGGTCGAGTTCGATGAGCCGGGTGTAGTCGGCGTGCGCCTCGTCCAGGCGGTTCAGCGAGGCCTGCAGACGGGCCCGGTTGTAGAGCAGTTGGGAGCGGTGCAGCACCCACTGGTCGTCGTCCAGGCGCGCGTCGAGCCGGGCGATGCACGTCTCCACGAGTTCCAGGGCGCGTTCCCGGTTCCCGCGGTGCATCTCCACCAGGGCCAGCCCGTTGTCGTGGAAGACGCTGTACGTCAGGCGCTCCGCCGGATCCGGCAGGAGGCCGGCGATGGCCACCGCGTTGTGCTGCCACTGCACGGCCAGGTCATGGTCGCGGGGCTCCAGGAACCGCGTGTGCAGCATGGCGATCGCGTAGCTGGTCATCATGTGGACCTTGGGGTCCGTGAAGCGACGCAGCAGGTCCTGGTACAGCTCCATCGACTGCTGGAGCCGGCCGATCGGGATGCACGCCGAGGCGGCCTCCCGGGTGAACTCCCAGAAGTCGTGCTCATGGGTGGCCGGGTCGGTCACGCCCCGCCCGCGCAGCCCGAGGTCGACCACGACGGCGGAGAAGCCGGTCGCCACGGCGTGGCGCTGGGCCTCCAGCAGGGTGGTGCGGCCGATTCCGGACCGGTCGCCGCCGCGCTCGCGGTGGTAGGCGATCGCCCCCATCCGCATGCCCCAGGTCGCCCCGGGCTCCAGGGCCTCGGCGCGCTTGTCGTGCAGGTCCGCGACCGCTCGCGGATCGGCGGCACGGTAACCGCGGACCGCGCGGGGGTCGTCGTCGGTGCCGTCGCTGTTCACGTACACGGCCGCCCACTCCAGGGCGTCCTGGTCCGCGGCCGGCGGCTCCTCCCGCGCGGCCGGCGGCACCGTGAGCGTGGTGCCCGGGGCGAGCGCGGAGTGGAGTTCGTCGGGCAGCGCGTCCCCCGTGCCGGAGACGACGACCCGCAGCACCCGCGGATCCGCCCGGCGCACGAGCAGGCCCACCAGCTCCTGAGTGGTGGACTCCGCGGCGTGCACCTCCTCGAACGCCACCTCGAAGGGGGCACCGGTCTCGGCGTGCACCAGACGTGCGTACGCGAGCAGGAAGGTGACGATCCCCTGGCTCATGCAGCGGATCATGCCGGCGCCGTAGAACCGCGTGCGTTCCTTGAACGGGGCGTCACCGGCCAGGGTGCGCGGGCTCTCGCCGATGAGCTGCGTCAGCTCGGGCATCCCGTACAGCAACTCCACACGGTGCTGCTCGACCAGGTCGGGCCAGCGCTGCTGCGCCTCGGGCAGCACGGCCCGCAACACGGTGTCCACGCCCGTGTAGGGACCGCGCAGCCGCTGGTGGCAGCGGACCACCAGGGCCTTGCCGGCATGGGACTTGATGAGGCGGAGGCGATCCGCGTGCCTGTCGCCGACGATCCGGAGATGGCCCATCATGCGAGTTCGACCTCCGCCGAAGAAGACGTGTGAGAGGGGCCGGACTGCTTCTCCCGGCGCTTCCTCCTGGACAAGACGATCAGTGCGGCCGCCTGGGCGACGTTCATGCACAGGGACAGCGCGGCGTCCCAGAAGGCCGCGTCGACCTGGCCGGAGCTCATGGCCCGCCAGGCGATCCGTCCGTACTGGACGGTCACGGGGATGCTCACGAAGGCGGTGATCGCGGCCAGCGTGGCGTAGCCGAGCACGATGAACGGCCCGTAGTACCTGCCGACACGGCGGTCCCGCGGAGTCCACTTCTCCTCGTCCACGATGCGCTCGGGCCGGTCGAGCAGCCGCCACACGCGGTTCTTGAGCAACGTCATTCCCGCGTCATGCAGGTCGTAGCAGTTCCAGGCGGTGGCCGCCACGTAATAGAGATCCGTCCGCAGATAGAGCTGGAACTGCCAGAGAATGCGGACCCCCACCGTGAAGGCGAGAGCGAGGCAGGCCCGGGCGATCAGCGGGAAGGATCCGTCGGAATTCCGGGTCGTCTCGGCGATGATTCCAAGAACGCCGAGGACGGCACCGTCGCACACCATTCCCGCGAGAAAGGGAAGATAGCGCTTGGAGCGGGGAACGCTGTGCAGCCCGTTGATCTGGGTCTCGGCGACGATATACGTCAGCCGATTGCTCAGCCGCAGCCGAGTCGGCAGCCCGAGCCGTCGGCCGGCGAGTATGTGAAATCCCTCGTGGAGCAGCAGCAGCGGCACCTGGCCGAAGGTGATCACCAACTGGACCACGAGCAGGGAATGCACGAAGAAGATCTGACCCGGATGCGGGGCGATATCGGCGCGCGTGGCGACCAGCCACAGCCAGCAGCCCACCACGGCCAGATAGAGCGCCCAGGCGGGCGGCGAGAAGACCGCACGGCCCAGTCCGCGCAGACGTACCGGTGAGGGTGGGGGCTCCGGCTGCCGGCCGCTCTCGCGGATGAAGCCGAGCTCCTCCAGCGTCGCCACGAAGTCGTCCAGGTCGACCGGCTCGTCGAATTCCGCCTCGTACCAGGCCTCGGCGTCGCCGAGCGGCATTCCGTCCGCCAACCGCTTCAGCAACGACGCTCCATCGGCAGGGAAAACCGCGTAGGAGCCGGTGTCCAGACGGCCGACCACGACATCGTCGCCCTCGGAAACGAAACTCAGCTCATGGAGCGCAATGCCGCCACCCGCCACGAACCCTCCCTCATGAACGGCGATGACAGCTCGGGTGCGCCGCGAAGACGGCGCACCCGAGCCTAAGCCACCGGTAATGGTCAGGCCTGAACGTGGTACGGGCACTGACAGGCGGCCGACGTCAGGCGGACGTCGCCGGTACGGCGCACGGCGATCTTCTTGGCGCCGGCCTTCTTGCTCATTGCGACAGTCGACTTCATCTCATGTCCTCTCTCGGCTGGATGAACACTCACCGACCGGTGGCCGGCGGCAATCAAAAGTCGCTTGATCGGCCGGAAGCGTCAAGGCTGTCTTCGCGCCAACGGGCCGGTGCGGCCGGCTTGTCGAGGACAACGATGCCGAAAAACGATTCAACGAATCGGTCCCGGAATGAGCCGGGGAATTCTTGCCGTCTGCAACGGGTTCCGTTTCGCTCCGGTGGGCCCGCCGGCGCGGACGGGGCGGGACCGGTCCTCGCAGTTCGCACGGCCGGCGCCCCGGCGCCCGCGGGGCGGGACCGCCTTCGCGCGGCCAAGTGGAAGGCGCGTCGCCGGATCCGCTTGTGTCCGCCCGTCTCCTTCTGCAAGGAGTGGCGCCGGGTGCCCTTCGCCCGACCCCGTGCGCGCCGGTCCGGCTGCGGTGAATCGGCCGGTTCGTGGGCCCGGGCGGCTGGGTGGGCGAGCGCCGCCTCCCGGGTCTTGGCGTATGCGATCACCTTCGCACGCTGCCGTGCCCGGGTCGGCCCACAGGGGGCGTGACCTTGCAACTCCGTTGAGTGAAGGACCCGTTGGAACAGGAGCGGGGGCAGTGCCGTGTTCGCGGCTGCTCGTGTGTAACGGGGCGAACACGGCGGGGGTCACCGGCGGTGAGGCGCTGGCCGAAACATGACGCGTCGCGTGGCGTCACAGGGACTTCGTGCGGCTGAAGGGATCGAGCCGCGTGCGCAGGTCAAGGGGTTTCCCTCACCCGGACCTCGCGCGCATGGGGGGGATCCCCGCCCCCTGGCACCGCGCCCGCGGCGTGCCGGGCCCGCGGTGCCGCGGCCGCGCGGAGGCGGTCACGGCACCACGGCCGACGGGCCGAAGCCCTCAGTGGCGCGGTCGTTCGAAGGTGAGCAGCAGACCCTCGACGGCGCCGGGCCCTATGCGGCCCTTGACGTCGGCGGACGTGATGGCCTTCAACTGCCAGCCGTCCTCGGCGTGCTTGTTGAGGACCTTCTCCAGCTTGTCGCTGTCCAGGGCGTCGCCGATCAGCGACTCCCGGAAGGTCGCGACCTTGTACTCGTACAGGGCGGACTGACTCATCGCGGTGTGGCTCCTACGGGTCGGTGGTGTGCGTGCGGGAGCCAGTCAACCACCGGCCGGAACGAGGCCGTCCGGGAGGACCGGGGCCTCGGCCCGCCGGACCGCGACGCCCACCGCGTACCGGCGCGGCCGTCGCCGCGACCACGGCGTCCTCGGCGTGAGCCAGTGAGTCGATCATGCCGGAATGCCACGGCGGCCCCTCACGCCGCGACGGGCCGCGCGGCGGCCGCCGCTCACACGAAGGCGCTCTGCCCCGTGATCGCCTTCCCGACGATCAGGGTGTTCATCTCCCGCGTCCCCTCGTACGAGTAGAGGGCCTCGGAGTCGGCGAAGAACCGCGCGATGTCGTGGTCGAGCAGGATGCCGTTGCCGCCGAAGATCTCACGGCACCAGGCGACGACCTCACGCATCCGCGCGGTGACGAACGCCTTGGCCAGCGAGGAGTGTTCGTCCTGGAAGACGCCCGCGTCCTGCAGCCGCGCGAGCTGCACCAGCATGCCCCAGCAGGCGGTGATGTTGCCGAGGCTCTTGACGAGCAGGTCCTGCACCAGTTGGAACCTGGCGATCGGACGTCCGAACGCGACGCGCTCCTTGGCGTAGTCCAGGGCCAGTTCGTACGCGCCGATCATCAGGCCCAGCGACTGCCAGGCGACGCCGCTGCGCGTCATGCGCAGGATCTCGGCCACGTCCCGGAAGGAGTCGACGTTCTGGAGCCGATTCGCCTCCGGCACCCGGACGCCGGTCAGGGTGATCTCGGCGTTCTGCACGATCCGCAGCGCGATCTTGCCCTCGATCTTCACGGGCTCGAACCCCGCGGTGCCCTTCTCCACGACGAACCCCTTGACCTGGTCGTCCTCGACGTCCCGCGCCCACACCACCACGACGTCGGCGAAGGTCGCGTTGCCGATCCACTTCTTGGCACCGTCGAGCACCCATGTGTCGCCCTCGCGCCGCGCCGTGGTGCGCATGCCTGCGGCGACGTCGGAGCCGCCCTCCGGCTCGGTGAGCGCGAACGCGCCGATCGTGTCCATCGTCGCCATGCGGGGCAGCCACCGGTCACGCTGCTCCTGGCTGCCGCCGTGGTGGATGGAGGCGAAGGCGAGCCCGTCGTGCACACCGAAGAAGGTGGCGACCGAGGCGTCGGTGCGGCTCAACTCCAGGGCCAGCATGCCGCCGAGCAGATGGCTGACGGCACCCGGGTGCTCGCCGTAGCCCTCGTAGGCGAGCGCGGACAGGCCGCTTCCGCGCAGCGCGTCGATCAGCTCGGCGGGCAGCTCGCCCTCGGCCCAACTGTCCCTCACCAGGGGACGTATCCCGTCGCGCACGAGGTCGCGCGCCTTCAGCAGGATCTTGCGCTCCTCGTCCGGGAGCAGCGACTCGTAGGCGTAGAAGTCGGCGGTCGGCAGGTCGTCCATCGAGGTGATATCGGTGCTCATCCCAGTTCTCCCTCATCCCGCGGTCGCGCCCCCTGACGTGATCCGCGTGCGTTCGTGAGCCGTATGCCCCCTTCACGTCCCGCACAACGTGTTCTTCGTCCACCGGCCCTCGCGACGGTTCCGTGAGAGCCGTGAGAGCCGTGTGGCCGCCCGGGTCGCCGGCCGGCGGGTGGGCCACGCAGGGCGTTGCTCCGTTCGGCGGTGTCGCGGTCACCGTGAGGGCGCCGCCTCGTTGGTGGATGCATGAGCAGACGTCGCAGGCCGGGGCCCGCGTCCGCCCGGCCCCGCCGCGTGGCGGCCCGCCGTGCCTAGATCCCCGTTCGTGCCCGCGACGCTGCTCGTGGTGATCGTCGCCGCGATGGCGGGACTCTTCGCCGGTTCCTACACCTACGCCATGGCCAACCCGACCCCGCGTACGATTCCCGCCGCCCTGGTCGGCGTGTGGGACGGGCCGCGGGGCGCCCGCTTCCTCGCCGGGATGGAGGACGCCCTGCACGCGTCCTTGCGGACCCGCCGCTTCGGCTCCCGCCGCGCGGCGGTGGCGGCGGTGGACGACCAGCGGATGTTCGCTGTCCTCGACGCCCCCACCGCCGACGGCAAGGTGAGCGTGGACGTCTCCGGCGCCTCGGGCGCGGCGGTGGCGCAGGTGCTGCTGACGGCGGCCGTGAAGGTGGGCGCCGCCACCGGCACCCCGGTCGCGGTCCGGGACCTCAGGCCGCTGCAGCGGGGCGATCCGCGCGGCCTGGCGATCTTCTACGTGTCGATCGCGGCCGTGATCATCGGTTTCGTCGGCGCGATCCAGTTGAGCGTGCACGCCAGGGAACTCAGCGCGCCCGAACGCATCGCCTTCACCCTCGCCTACGCCCTGCTCGGCGGTTTCGCGATCGTCGCCGTGGTGGACTGGCTGCTGGGTGCGCTGCGCCTGCCGTTCGTCGAGTCGTGGCTGATCCTGGCGTTCACCATGTTCGTCTCCGGCATGGTCTTCACGATGTTCAACACACTCGTGGGCCGCTGGGCCGTCCTGCCGACCTGGGGACTGATGGTCGTCGTCGGCAACCCGTCCTCCGGCGGCGCGGTCTCCTGGCCGCTGCTCCCCTCCCCGCTCGGCCTGATCGGCCGCTGGCTGCCGCCCGGTGCCTCGGTCAACGCCCAGCACACCGCCGTGTACTTCGCGGGCCACCAGCACGCGTTCCCGTTCCTCGTGCTGACCGCCTGGGCGGTCCTGTCCTGCACGGTCTTCTGCGTCTGGCGCGAACGCCACCCAGGCGGCCGGCCCGCACCACCCGTGGAACCGCCGTGAACGCCGAACGCCCCGCACGCCGCCCCGGCGGTCAGCCGGAACCGGCCGCCGACACGCCTCGTTCCGTCGCGATCCGGACGAAGCCGCGCACCAGGGGGTGGCGCCCGGACCGCGGCCAGGCCACGACGAGATCGGTCGGCGAGCACGGGTTCAGGCCCGAGGCGAGCCGATGGGTGATCGGCGGCCTCGAACACCCCGCGCCGCCCTTCGACTTCATCCCCCACCCGCATCCGGCCGACGTCGACGTCAGCGCCGCCCCCGAGAAAGCCACGCTCGACGCGATGCTGGACCGCGGCGAGATCGACGCCCTGTTCTCGGCGAACGCCCCGAGTTCGTTCCTCGCCCGGTCCCCGAACGTCGCCCGCCTCTTCCCAGACCACGAGTCCCTGGAACGCGACCACCACCGGCGCACCGGGATCTTCCCGATCATGCACACCGTCGTCGTACGGCAGGACCTCCTGAAGGAGGATCCCGGCCTGGTGCGCGAGGTCTACCGCACCTTCCTGCGCGCCAATGGCACCGCCGCCGACCGCTACCGCCGCAACCGCAGGCTGTATCAGGTGCAGACGATGCTGCCGTGGACGAACGCCCTGGTCGAGCGCGTCGAGGAGGAGTTCCCCGAGGACTGGTGGCCCTACGGCATCGCGGCCAACCGCGCCACCCTCTACACCTGTCTGCGCTACCACCACGAACAGGGCCTGTCCCCCCGGCGATGGCGGATCGAGGACGTCTTCGCACCGGACCTGCTGGACACCTGACCCCCGGCGTGCCGCCGCGGAACCCCCCATGATCCCCGTGATCACCGGATACGCCGTTCGCGTGGTAGCGCCGCCACACGCAGAACGCATACGCGGTTTCCGTCCCCTCCCGATGTCCACTGGGGCGGTGCCAGGGATTCGGATTTCGGTCGTCGTCCCCTGTTTCAACGAGGGCGAGGTCATCGGTGCCTTCCACACCGCCCTGACCGCCGCGCTGGAGAAGACCGGTGAACACTTCGAGGTCTGCTACGTCGACGACGGCAGCACGGACGACACGCTGGAGAACCTCCGCGCGCTGGCCGCGTCCTCACCCCAGGTGCGCTACACCTCCTTCAGCCGGAACTTCGGCAAGGAGGCCGCGATGCTCGCGGGACTGCGCATGTCCCAGGGTGCCGCGGTCGCCCTGATGGACGCCGATCTGCAGCACCCCCCGGAACTGCTGCACCGCATGCTGGAACTCCACCGGCACGGCTACGACCAGGTCGTCGCCCAGCGGGACCGGGCGGGCGAAGGGATCCTGCGCACCGCGGTCAGCCGCGTCTACTACCGCGCCGTACGCCACTTCATGGACGTCGGGCTCGTCGACGGCGCCGGCGACTTCCGCCTGCTCTCGCGCCGCGCCGTCGACTCCCTCCTGCTGCTCCCGGAGAGCAACCGCTTCTCCAAGGGCCTGTTCTGCTGGATCGGTTTCGACACGGTCCATTTCACCTACCAGAACGTCCAGCGGGCCGCCGGACGGTCCAAGTGGGGCGGCCGACGCCTCCTGGAGTACGGCATCGACGGCCTGCTCGCCTTCAACACGCGTCCGCTGCGCCTCGCGATCCACGCCGGGCTCTGGCTGTTCCTGTCCGCGCTGGCCTACGCGCTGTGGATCGCCGGCGCCGCCGTGCTGAACGGCGTCGACACCCCCGGCTACGCCACACTGATCGTCGCCGTCGTCGCGCTCAGCGGGATCCAGCTCGTCACCGTCGGTGTCATCGGGGAGTACGTCGGTCGGATCTACCACGAGTCCAAACGGCGCCCGCACTACGTGGTGCGGGAGACCGAGCGGATGGCCGCCGCCGGATCCATCGCCCGGTTCCCCGCCCCCACGACGCGGACTGCGAGGTCATGAACGCGCGCGCCGTGCGGCAGTTCACCGTCTTCGCCGTGGTCGGCCTCGCCAACACCGCCGTCTACTACGCCGTGTACGTCACGGCCGACCGCCGGCTGCCGTATCTGGCGGCGCACGTGCTGGGCTACGCCGTGAGTCTCGTCTGCTCGTTCCTGCTCAACTCCGCCGTCACCCTGCGGGTGCGGCCCACCTGGCACGCCTTCGCGCGCTACCCCCTGTCCGGCGCGACCAACGTCGTGGCCAGCGGGATCCTCCTCCATCTCGCCGTGTCCCAACTGGGCGTGGACGAGCACTGGGCCGCCCTGGGCGCCGGTGTCCTGGTCACGCCGCTCTCCTTCCTGCTGGCCCGCTGGGCCCTCACCTCCGGTGCGCGAGGGACCGGGCCGGCAGCCGCGACGCGGCTGCCGGCGGCGGCCGGCGAGCGGACCCGGGACCTCGAACGCCGCCTGCTGCGGCACCGGTAGGGCGCCCGGGAACACACGCCGCCCGCGCGTCAGTCGTCGCCGGGTGCCATGCCGTCGATCATCTCGGCCAGCACGGTCCGCCGGTCCTCTCCCGGCCGCGCCCTGAGCGGACCGGCCAGGCGCGCGCTGTCGTAGTGCCAGCGGTGGTCGAGGTCGCGGGGGACCTCACCGCTCTCGTGGACGTCCGCGCGGGTGCCGAGCAGTTCCGTCAGATCGCGCGCCAGGTCGTGCCAGGAGACATGCCCGCTGCACGCGTTGGCCACGCCGTGCACCGGACGGTCCAGGCACACCGTCACCGCGCGAGCCAGGGCCGCTGCGTGCACCCAGGCGGCGCCGTACCAGGCGTGTCCGCCGGTACCGGGGCGCGGCAGCTCGATCGGGCCTCCCGTGTGGGCGGACCGGTACAGGCTCCCGAGGGCGCCCCAGCGCAACTGCTCGCGCAACCGGTCGTGCGCGCCCCACACGATCGGGGACCGCACGGCGCTCGCACCGCCGCGTCCCCCGGTCCCGGCGGCGCGCAGCAGCATGGCCTCGCAGTCGAGCTTGGCGCGCCCGTAGGGGCTGACCGGCTCGTGGGACGGCGCCTCCTCGGCGACCCGGTCCGCCACGGGATGCCCGTAGGCGTCGACGCTGCTGACGAAGACGAACGGGCCGCTCCGCCAGGCCTCGACCATCGCCTCCATCGCCGCCAGGTCCACCTCGTGCCGGGTGAAGGTGCACGCGGAGTGGACGACCGCGTCGGCCTGCGCGACGGCGTCCCGCAGCCCGGCCAGGTCCTGGAGGTCGCCCTCCACGACCTCGACGCCCTCCGCGGCGATCAGGTGCGCCGACTCGGGGCGGGCCAGCGCCAGCACGGGCCGTCCCTGGGCGGCCAGTTCACGCACGACGAACGCGCCCACGCCGCCCGTCGCGCCGGTCACCAGGACCGTGCCCGGCCGCAGGGCACGGGACCGTCCCGCCCCGCCCTCGGCCCGCGCCGCCGCCGCGGGCCTCGCGGCCTTCGCGGCGGCCTGCCGAGCCGCCCGCTCGTCGAGGAGCGCGGTCAGCGCCCGGGGCGTACGGGCCTGGAGCACGTCGAGGCCCGTGAGCGGCAGCCCGAGTCCGGTGCGCAGCCGCTCGGCGAGCTGGACGGCCTTCAGGGAGTGCCCGCCGAGAGCGAAGAAGTCGCCGTCGGGGGCCGGAAGGGCGCCGAGCACCTCGGTGAAGGCCTCCAGGACCGCCTGGACCCGGGGGCCGGACGGGCCGCCGGCCTGTGTGGCCTGTCCGGGCAGCCGAGCGTCGTCGCAGGCCCCGGTGGCCGTGCGGGGCAGCGCGTCGACCAGGGTGACCGTGGCGGGCACGACCTCGGGCGCGAGCGAGCGGCGCAGCAGGCCCAGCAGTTCATGCCGGGTGGGGCCGACGCTGTCGCGCAGGACGGCATAGGCCACGGGCGGCCCCTGGGCGGGCTGGACCACCGTGGCGTCGGCGATCCGCGGATGGGCGCGCAGGGCCCGCGCGGCGGGGTGGCGGTCACCGGACGGATCGCCGCCGGCCCGCCCGGCGTGGTCCGGATCGTCCGCCCCCTCGTGCGCCCCGGGCGCGCCCCGTGGGCCGCGCCCCTGGTCCGGGGCGGCGACGGGCAGCTCGCTCAGGGGGCGTTCCGGGTCGGCCGCGGCCGCCCGCAGGAGGGCCGCGTAGTCCCGTACGGCCGCCTGGGCCACGCTGTCGTCCAGCGCGCTCCCGTCGTACTGGACCAGCGCCACGGGCTGTGCGGCGTCGCCGACACCGAGGCCGTAGGACAGGGCGAACTTCGCGCCGGTGGTGGGCACGTCGACGTACTCCGCCGACGTGCCGGGCAGCCGCAGGACCGTCGGGTCGCCCAGGACGTCGGAGGTGACGCGGACCAGCGCCGTGCCGTCGGCGCCCCGCGCGCCCGCTCCGAGGCGTTCCAGGACCAGGTCGAAGGGGATGTGCCGGTGGCGCTGGGCCTCCAGGAGAGCGTCGCGCACCCGCCGCAGCAGCTCGGCGAACGACGGGTCCCCGCCGACGTCGACCCGTACGGGCAGGGTGTTGACGCACAGTCCGACCAGGCCGCGCATGGCGGTTCCGGTGCGATGGGTGCCCGCCACCCCGATGACCAGGTCGGCGTCGCCCGTGAGGCGGTGCAGCGCGGCGAAGGCCGCGGTGAGCGTCACCGCGAAGAGCGTGGCGTGCCGCTCGGCGCCCAGTTCCCGCAGAGCCTCGGGCAGGCCGGGGGCGAGGGGAACGGTGCGCACGGCCGCCGGCCGGTCCGCGCCGCCCTGCCCGCCCGCCGCCGCGGCAGGCAGGCGGGGCGGGGCCGCGTCGGCCAGCAGGCCGCTCCAGCGGTCGAGTTCGGCCTCGAAGCCGGGCAGGGCGTCGTGTTCGCGCCGCGCGTGGTCCGCGTACTGCGGCGGATCGGCCAGCGTGTGCCCGCCCGCTCCGTCGGCGGCCGCCGTGTACAGAGCGGCGAGCTCGCCGGCCAGTGTCTCCAGGGACCCGCCGTCGACCGCGATGTGATGGAACGTCAGCAGCACGGTGTGGTCCTGCGGCCCGTGCCGCAGGACGAGTGCCCGCACGGCCTCGCCCACCGCCAGGTCGAAGGGCCGGGCCGACTCCCGCCGCAGCAGCCCGGCGGCGTGCTCCGTACCGGTCTCGACCACGGGCACGGGCACGGTCCGCGGTGCCGGGAGCACCTCCTGGTAGGGCTCCCCGTCCCCTTCCGCGTAGCGGGTGCGCAGGATGGTGTGCCGCTCCACGAGCGAGGTGAGGGCGGTGGTGAACGCGGCCACGTCGAACGGGCCGCGCACGCGGGTGGCGAACGGCACGTGGTAGGAGTCGCCCGCGCCCCCGAGGCGTTCCATCAGCCACATGCGGCGCTGGGCGCGGGAGAGGGGGACACGGCCCGGGCGCGAGGCGGCGTCGGCCCCACGGGCGGTGTCCGGGCGGGCGGTTCTGGCACGGGCCCGGCGCAGCAGCTCCCGCTGCAGCTGCTGCCTGCGCTCGGGCGCCGCGGAGTCGGCGTCAGTGGACATCGCTGTGCTCCGGGGGCTCGGGGTGGAGGCCGTCGTGGGCGGCCAGCAGAACGCGTTCGACCAGCGCGGCCTGCGCGGCGACGGTCGGGGCGGCGAAGAACTCGGCGAGGGAGAGCTCCACGCCGAGTTCCTCGCGCAGGTCGTCGGTGACGGCGAGCGCGAGCAGGGAATGGCCGCCGAGGGCGAGGAAGTCGGCGTCGGCGCGGGTGACCTCGCCGCCCAGCGCCTGGCTCCACACCTCGGCGACGGCCTGCTCCAGCGGCGTCATGGCCGCCGCCGGCACGTCGGCGGTCCCGGACTCGTCCGCACGGGCGCGTTCGGTGAGCGCCCGCCGGTCGACCTTGCCGGTCGGGGTGAGCGGAAGCCGCTCCACCACGGTGACCGCGTCCGGCACCAGATGGCCCGGCAGGACGGCGGTCAGCCGCTCGCGCAGCGCCCGGCCACCGGGCACGGGGCCGGGCGCCGCGACGACGAACGCGACGAGGCGCGCCTCGGGGGTGCCCGCGCCGTCGACGGCGACGGCGGCGTCGTCCACGTCCGGCTGCTGGCGCAGGGCGTGTTCGATCTCCGCGGGCTCGATGCGGAAGCCGCGGACCTTCACCTGGTCGTCGTTGCGGCCGTGGAACAGGAGGACGCCGTCGGGCCGCCTGGAGACGATGTCGCCCGTGCGGTAGAGCCGGCCCGCGGCGGGGTGCTCCACGAACCGCTCGGCGGTGAGTTCGGGCAGGCCCGTGTACCCGAGGGCGAGCCTGCCGCCGCCGATCCACAGCTCGCCCCGGTCGCCCTCGGCCACCGGCTCGCCCCCGGCGTCCAGGACGTGCACCGTGGCTCCGGCGATCGGCACGCCGATCGGTATCGGTGCCCCGCAGTCCTGCTCGGTGACCCGGTGGGCGGTGGCGAAGGTGGTCGTCTCGGTCGGGCCGTAGCCGTTGACGAGTTCCAGCCAGGGGAAGGCGCTCAGCACCTCGCGGGCCTGGGCGGCGGCCATCGCCTCGCCGCCCACCACGACCGAACGGAGCTGGGCGAAGAGACGGGAGCGGCGGGCGGCGAGCTGGTGGAAGAGGGCCGTGGTGAAGAACGCCACCGTCACACCGTGCCGCTCGACGTGCCGGGCCAGGTCCTCCAGGGAGGGCCGCTGCTCGGTGCAGACGACGACGGCGGCACCGTTGGCGAGTGCGCCCCAGACCTCGAACGTCGAGGCGTCGAAGGTCATCGGGGAGTGGAACAGGACCCGGTCGCGGGCGGTGAGGGTGACGTATTCGGGGTCGCCGACCAGCGCGGAGATGGCACCGTGCGGCACGGCCACGCCCTTGGGGCGGCCGGTGGAGCCGGAGGTGAACATGATGAACGCCGCGCCGTGCGGGTCGGATCGGTCCACCGGCTCACCGCTGGTCAGCGGCTCCTCGGGCAGGGCCAGCACGGGTCCGGGCAGGGTGGCCGCGTCCAGCAGCTTCGCGTCGCCGACGGTGAGGGTCACCTCCGCGTCGGCGATCACCGCCTCGGTGCGGGGCCGGGGCTGGGCGGGATCGAGCGGCACGCACACCGCTCCGGCCAGCCACAGCCCGAGCTGCGCCACGATCGTCCGGGCCGACCGGGCCGTCAGCAGCGCCACCCGGTCCCCGACGGCCACCTCGTGGTCGCGCAGCCGGGCGGCGAGGGCATGGCCCGCCTCCAGGAGGCGGCCGTAGGTGAGGGTGGTGTCGCCGTCCACCACGGCGAGGGCGTTCGGGGCGAGCCGGGCCTGTCGTGCGACGAGGGCCGGCAGGGACACGGTCCGCGCCCGGGCAGTGCCGTCCGTGGCGCGGGCGGGCCGCGGGATGGTGGGTGTCATGTCAGGCTCCTGCCGGTGCGCAGGCCCGGCGCTGGTCGAGGAGGGTGGCGAAGGCGCGCAGGTCGGTGCTGCGCAGCAGCTCGTGGGCGCGCGGGCGTACTCCCGTCTCGCGCTCGACGGCCGCGAGCAGACGCGCGGCGACCACGGAGGTGCCGCCGGCGTCGGTGAAGTTGTCGCCGAGGGCGATGCCGGGCGCGCCGAGGAGGTCGCGCACGGTCGTGAGCACGAGCCGCTCGCAGTCGGTGAGGTCGCCCAGGTCGTCGGCGGGGGCGGACTCGGCCTTGGCGGGGGCGGGTTCCGCGGCCGCCAGGGCGGCGCGGTCCACCTTGCCGTTGGCGTCGAGGGGGTAGCCCTCCACGATCCGTACGGCGGCCGGGACGGCCTGCTCGGGCAGCCAGGCACGGACCGCGTCGAGCAGCTCCCGGGACCCGTACCCGGCCCCTTCGAGGAGACGTACGTGTGCGACGAGACGGGCGTGGCCGGCGCTGTCGCGCGACACGGTGACGACGGCGCTGCGCACCCGCGGGTCCTGCTCGAAGGCGGCCTCCACCTCGGCCGGTTCGATCCGCACCCCGCTGATCTTCACCTGGTCGTCGAGGCGGCCGAGGAACTCCAGGCCGCCGTCGGCGTTCATCCGCACCCGGTCGCCGGTGCGGTACAGGCGCTCGACGGCGGCCAGCGCCGCGTCGCGCGGCGGCGCGGTGAACCGGTGCGCGGTGAGGTCGGGGTCGAGATAGCCGAGCGCCAGGCAGTGTCCGCCGACGCGCAGCTCACCGTCCTGTCCGCGCGCGACGGGCCGGCCGTCGTCGTCCGTGACCACGAGGACGACACCCGGCAGCGCGCTGCCGATGGGCGGCGGGCTCTGCTCGCCGGCCTCCGGGTCGGTGCCGCGCATGGCGTACGTGGTGGTGACGACGGTGGCCTCGGCGGGACCGTAGGCGTTGTGGACCGTCGCGGTGACGTCGGGGCCGGGGCGGCGGCGCATGCGGTCGCCGCCGACGACGAGATGACGCAGCCTCAGGTCCCGCGGCCACGGCCGGTCCAGGAGCGGTTCGATCGTGGGGGTGGCCGACACGACGTGGGTGAGGGCGGCGTCGCGCCACCAGTCGGTGAGCACGCCCGAGTCCCAGCGGGTGTCGTCCGGGGCCGGGACCAGGGCGGCACCCGAGGTCAGGGCGGCCCACAGCTCCAGCAGGTGCGGGTCGAACGCGACACCGATGAGCAGGGACTGGCGGTCGCCCGGCGCCAGACCCGTCTCGGCCCGGTACCAGTCGAGGGCGACGGACAGCGAGGCCTCGGCCACGGCGACGGCCTTGGGCCGACCGGTGGAACCGGAGGTGAGGACGGCGTACAGGGAGCCCTCGGGCGCGCGCCGTTCGCCGCGCGCACCGGCGAAGGACGCCACCGCGGCGGTCGGCGCGTTGACGCCGCCGGTGGGCAGGGGCAGCGGAAGGTGCTCCCCGTCGCGGTGGGCCTCGGGCAGCACGGCGGGGTCGCCGACGAGGCAGGAGACGTCGAGGTCCTCGGTGACGGCCTGGGTGCGGCGCGCGCCGGGGCGGGGGCCGAGCGGCAGGTAGACGGCGCCGATCCGGGCGAGCGCGACGGCCGTCACCACCAGGGCGGTGGACCGGTCGAGGCAGACACCGACCAGGTCACCGGGCCGTACGCGGTCCGCCAGGGCGGTGGCGACGCGCGCGGCGGCCGCGTCGAGTTCCTGGTACGTCCAGGTCCGCGGGCCGTCGATCACGGCGGGGTCCTGGGGGGCGCGCCGGACCCGGTCCTCGAAGCGGGCGACCACGCTGGTGGGTTCGGCGGCGGGACCGTGCGCGATGCTCGGCGCGGTGCCGACGCCGGGCTCGGACGCGGCGCCGAGGGTGAGGGCTGTGGGGGACTGGGTCATCACGACTCCGTGGAGGGGGTGGTGGCGGCGAGGGCGTCGGCCTGGTCGGCGAGCACGGGGTTGCGGAAGAGCACCTTCAGCGGCGGGCGCGTGCCCAGCCGGGGCTCGAGCCACGCGGCGAGCTCGGCGGCCAGCAGGGAGTGGCCCCCGCTGCGGAAGAAGTGGGAACGGGTGTCGAACCGGCTGTGGCCGAGGACCACGCGCCAGCCCTCCGTGAGCAGGTCCGTCATCGGATCGTCGGGCGCCGAGGCGGCCGCGGGCTCGTCCCCGGAACCGGTGACGGCGAAGCCGTCGGCCCCGTGCGTCGTGTCGTCGGCGGGTTCGAGCGCCGCCGCCCGCCTGGCCAGCGCCGCGCGGTCGGGCTTGCCGCCGGCGAGGGTCGGCATCGTGTCCAGCCGAGCCCACCGGGCGGGCACGAGGGCCCCGGGCAGCCGGTCGCCGAGTTCGGTGTGCAGGGCCTTCTCGTCGAGGTCCGCGCCGTCGGCGCCGCCCTCCAGGAAGCCGACGAGCCGGGGGCCGCCGGGGTTCTCCCGGTCCAGGACGACCGCGCAGGACCGCCCGCCGAGCGCGGCGGAGGCCGCCGCCTCGATCTCCTCCAGCTCGATACGGTGACCGCGCAGCTTGACCTGGTTGTCGCGCCGGCCGAGGAAGTACAGCAGACCGTCCCGGTCGCGGTAGCCGAGGTCGCCGGTGAGGTAGACCCGCTGCCCGCCGAGCGCGTCGACGGTGAGGAACCGGGCGGCCGTCGCCTCGGCGTTGCCCGCGTAGCCCTCGGCCAGGGAGGGCCCGGAGATGGCGAGTTCACCGACGGCGCCGGACGGCAGCGGGCGGTGGTGGGCGTCCAGGACGTGGACCCGCTCGCCCGGCAGCTCGGTGCCCAGCGGGATCTCGCGGCCCTCGGCCAGGGCGTCGCGCGAGATCTCGTGGACGGTCGAGCTGATGGCCGCCTCCGTGACGCCGTACACGTTGAGCACGGTGGCGTCGGTGTCGGCGAGGACGCCGCGCAACGCCTCCACGGGAAGGCGCTCGCCGCCCAGGACCAGGAGCCTCGGCGCCCAGGTCCCGTCGCGCAGTGCGGGGCGCAGGTCCTCGCGGGTGGCGAGGAAGTAGCTGGTCGGCAGGTTGGCGACGGTGACCCGGGCGGACGCGAGCAGTTCGGCGAGCTCCGCGCCGGTGGGCACCTCGTGCTCGGGCAGGACCAGGCAGCCGCCGGCGTGCAGGGTCGGCAGCACCTCCTCCAGCGCCACGTCGAAGGAGGGCTGGGCGAACATCAGGACACGGTCCGAGGTGATGAGGCCGAACCGGTCGGCGGCCGCCGTCAGATGGTGCACCAGCGCCGCACGGCCCACGGCGACCGGCTTGGGGATCCCGGTGGATCCGGAGGTGTGGATGACGTACGTGGTGTCGGGCAGCACGGCGGCCTCGCGGGCCGGGGGCAGCACGGGGGCGTCGATCCGGGCGGTGGGCAGCGTCTCCGGCAGATCCGGGCTGCCCTCACCGGTGAGGACCAGGGCCGGGGCGAGCCGCTCCAGCAGCAGCGCGAGCCGGGCCGGCGGATCGGAGGGGGACAGCGGGCAGTGGACGGCGCCGGTCCGCAGGCAGGCGAGCAGGGCGACGACCGAGTCCGCGCCCCTGGGCAGGACCACGCCCACCGGCTGACCGGGCGTCACACCGGCCGTGCGCAGCCGTTCGGCGAGCGAGGTGACGCGCTCGTCCAGTTCGCCGTAGGTGACGCGGCGCGCACCGCGCAGCAGGGCCGGCAGCGACGGGTCGTGCGCGGCCACCGGGTCCAGCGGGTCGCGGTCGGCCGGGACGGGGACGGGCTCGGCGGCCGGCTCGACGGCGGCCGGCGCCAGGTCGGCCAGCGGGGTCTCGGGGCGGTCGAGGTAGGCGCGCAGCAGGTCCAGGAAGCGGTCGCAGAGCAGGCGGGCGACGTCCTCGCCGAACAGGTCGGCGTCGTAGTCCCAGACCAGGGTCATGCCGGGGGAGCCGTGGCGCGGGGTGACGCCGCGCCGGTCGTCCGGGAGCAGCACCACGTCGAGGTCGAAACGGGTCGTGCCGGTGTTGAACCCCTCGAAGAGGGTGATGTCGAGACCGGGCACGTCGATCACGGGCAGCGGCGCGTCGTGGGCGCTGAACATCACGGAGAACAGCGGGTTGTCGGCGCCCAGGGTGTGCATGCCGAGCGCCCGGGTCAGCTCCTGGACCGGCACGTCCTGGTGCGGAAGGGCCCGGATGAGGGTGTCGGTGACCTCGTCCATGGCGTCCTGGGCGGGGGCGGCGCCGTCCAGGGCGATCGGCAGCGGGATGGTGTTGACGAACATGCCCACGGCGTCCTCGTAGCCGCGGGGGCGGTTGCCGACCGCGGTGCCGACGACCATCCGGGACCGGCCGCTGTGCCGGCGCAGCAGCTCGGCGAACAGACCGAGGAGCGTGGCGAACGGGGTCAGGCCGCGGTCACGGGCGTGACCGCGCAGCCGTTCGGCGAGATCCGCGCCGATCGTCTGGCGCAGCTGCCCGCCGTGGTGCCTGCGGCGGGCGCCGGGACGGGCGAGGCCGGGCAGCGGCATGTCGTGGGGCTGGTCCTGCAGTTCGGCCCGCCAGAAGTCCAGCGACTCGGGGGCGTAGGCGGCCTCGGCCTGCGCCCGTACGTGGTCGGCGTACGACGAGGCGGGCGGCAGCTCCAGGGTCTCGCCGAGGACGTGCGCGCGGTAGACGCGGAAGACGTCGTCGAGCAGGATCGCGAAGGAGTGCCCGTCGTGGATCAGATGGTGCTCCACGTGGACCAGCCGGTGGTGCCCCTCGGCGAGCCGCACCAGCGTCCATCGGATCAGCGGCGCCTCGAAGGTGTCGAGCGGCGTCTCGGCCTCGGTGCGCAGCAGCTCGGTGAAGGCCGCCTCGGGGTCGTCCCGGTCGCCGAGGTCGACGGTGTGCAGCCGCGGCGCGCACTGCGGCGCGACCCGCTGACCGGGCACGGACCCGGTGGAGGCGACGAGTTCGAGCCGCAGGCCGGGGTGGCGGGCCAGGGTGGCGGCGAGTCCCCGGCGCAGTGCCTCGGTGTCGAGCGTGCCCCACAGGTCCAGTGCGGCGGTGAAGTTGTAGGCGCGACTGCCGGGCTGCATCTGCTCGTGCAGCCAGACGATCTCCTGCGAGGAGGAGAGCGGAAGCATGGGCGATCCCTGAGGTTGTCGGGTCGGATTCGGCGCCGGACACGGTCGCGGCCGGCGGGTGGTGGCGCGGTCGGCTCCGCGGGTCGCGCGGGGCCGGGTGCGAGATGGGGCGCTGGGGGTGGACGGTGCGGCGGGGCGCGGCAGACGCCGCGGCGGCCGTAGGCGCGGGTGGGTCACGTGCTCGACGCGCCCCGGGCACACCCTGCGCGGGAGCGCGCACGGTGGACGCGGGCGGTGCCGCGACCAGGGGCGCCGCGCTCATCACCGGCACCGGGCACCGGGCACCGGGTGCCGGGCACCGGGTGCCGGGCGCCGGGTCCGCACGCGTGCGGGCCGGTCCGTTCCCCGGACACGACGGGACGTGGCGGCTGGTGACGCACGCGGACGTTCATGCGGATGCGGGGGCCCGGCCGCGTGTCGGCGCCGCCGATCGCACCCGGGGCGCGCGCCCGTCCGTGCGGCGGGTCAGCTCACGGGCTGCTCCAGCCGCTCCAGGGGCAGGGGCTCCAGGGGGCGCAGCGCCTGGGTGAGCGCGTCGAACGCCCGGTGCGCCGTGTCGTCGTCGAGGACCGCGCGGTCCCACACCATCCGCAGCCCGATCCGGGCGCCCTGGGTGACGGAGACGGCGAAGGGGGCGCGGACCGGTCTGCCGTCGACGTGGACCTCCCGTCCCTGGACACCGGCCAGTGCGAGGGGCGGCCGACGGCTGTCGTCGTCCACGGTGAGCAGGCCGTCGAGGCCTCCGGTCCAGCCCGAGCCGGCGGCCCGCACGGCGGTCACCACCGCGTCGAACGGCACGTCGGCCCGGTCGAGGTCGTCCCACCACGCGTCGGCCGTCTCCCGCGGATCGGGCACGTGGCCGGTGTCGGCCGGGAAGACGACGGTGTTCAGGAAGCAGCCGAGCACCGGTTCCGCTCCCGACGGGCGGCCGCCCCACGGGTAGCCGAGCGGGATCACCTGACCCGGACCGTACAGCGCGCGGGCCGCGGAGCGGCAGGCGTCGAGCAGGTGGGGGAAGGGCACGCCGTCCTCGGGCGCGGCGATCAGGGCCTGCGCCGAGCCGCTCGGCAGGGCACCGGCCGGCACGCGCGCCGGCCGGGGCGGCGGGGCCTGGACGTGCACACCGCGCAGCCGGTGCGCCCAGTACGCGGCGGCCTCGGGGGCCTCCGCCCTTTCCTCGGCGGCCAGTTGCAGGAGGACCGCGTCCCGGTAGGCGGCCGTCTCCGCGTCCGGGTCCCCGGGCTCCGTCGCGGCGGCGCCCCCGGTGTACGCGGCGCCGAGTTCGTCCACGATCCGGGCGAGCGACCGGCCGTCGCAGACCGCGTGGTCCAGGGCGACGCAGAGGATCTCCTCCCGGCGCTCCTCGTCGCGGACCAGGAGGAGCCGCAGGACGGGACCCCGCGGATCCCAGGACGCCAGCGCGCGGCGCAGCGTGTCGGCCGGCGGCTCACCCGGTGCGGACTCCAGCCGCGTCACGGCGACGTCCGGTTCCCCGACACGCAGGACGGGCGCCCCGCGCACGACGGCGGGCCGCGCACGCAGAGCGGTGTGCCGGGCGGCGAGTGAGCGGGCGGCCGCGCGCAGCCGGTCGAGGTCGACGGTTCCGTGCGGGAAGGCGTGGAACATGGGCACCACGTCGGGGCGTCCCGACGGGTCGAGCGAACGCACCAGGACGAAGCGTCGCTGTGCTCCGGTGACCGGCAGCAGGGGTCCGTGGTCGTCGCCGTCGGTCAGACGCCGGTAGCGGGCCAGGTACTGGCTCGTGATGCTGTGCACGTGGTCCTCTCTGTGGTGTCCGCGGCCGCGCCCACCGGGGTGGCGGTGGGGACGGGGATGCGGTCGGTGCCCGCGCCGAGGTCGTCGCCGAGGGCCGTGGAGTGGTCAGGCGGTGGGTGTGATGGCCGGACGCTCGTCGCCGTCCGCGCGGGCGTCCTGGAGCGGTGCCTCCTGGGCGTCGTCCCGGGCGTCGTCCTCGGCGTCGTCGTCCCGCGGACCCGGCAGGTCCCGCATGCGGCGGAGCGGGGAGAGCAGCAGCGGCAGGGGTACGGTGAGGAATCCGGCGGCGCAGCAGGCCAGTGCCGTACGCGGCCCGAAGGACTGGGCGAGGAAACCGCCGAGGAGCGCGCCCAGCGGCAGGGTGCCCCACATGAGGAAGCGCAGCGTGGCGTTCATCCGGCCCAGCAGTCGTGGCGGGCACAGCCCTTGGCGGAAGCTCACCTGGGCGACGTTGTAGACGACGGCGCCGAAGGAGACGACCGCCGAGCCGGCGGCGAAGAGGACCGCGCCGAGGGCACCGTGACCGGACAGGGGCCACAGCACCGCGAAGGGGCCGGTCACCAGGACCGACAGGAGGATGACCCTGGCCTGCCCCAGCCGGCGGGCGAGGCGCCCGGCGCCCAGGGCGCCCAGGAGCCCGCCGACCGCGGAGGCGGACAGGACCAGCCCGAGCGCGCCGGGCCCCAGTCCGACGACGCGGATCAGATGCACGGTCTGGGTCGCCATCAGGACGGCGGCGCACAGGTTGGCGAGGCCGGTGGTGAAGGCGATGACCCGCAGCAGCGGGTGGCCGAAGACGAAGCGGACACCCTCGCCGATCTCCTTGCGCAGCGAACTGCCGGCGGCCGGCGGGGGCGCCGGTTCGGGCTGCCGGATCCGCAGGAGGAACAGGGCGGAGAGCGCGTAGCCGACGGCGTCGGCGAGAACGGCGAGGTGCGCGCCGACGAGTTGGACCAGTCCGCCGCCGATGCCCGGGCCGGTGACCTGGGAGGTGGAGCGGACCGTTTCCAGTGCGCCGTTGCCGGCCACGAGCTGTTCGCGGGGCAGGATCTGCGGCAGATAGCTCTGATGGGCGACGTCGAAGAACACGGTGGCCACACCGGTCACGAGCGCGACGACGTAGAGGTGCGCCATCGTCAGGAGGTGGGCGAGCGCGGCGGCGGGGACGCTCGCCATGGCCACGGCGCGCACCAGGTCCGCGCGGATCATCAGGGGCCGCTTGCGCACGCGGTCGGTGAGCGCCCCGGCGGGCAGTCCGACGAGCAGGAAGGCGGCGGTCTCCGCGGCGGTCAGGAGGCCCACCTGGAAGGCGGAGGCGTCGAGTTCGAGGACGGCCACGAGGGGCAGGGCCACCAGGGTCACCTGGGCGCCGAACTGTCCGGTGGCAGCTCCCGCGAGCAGCATCCGGAAGTCACGTGAACGCATCGGGCCACCGTCGGCGGCTCGGGATGTGACGAACATGTGAATGACATTCACTGACCCGTCGTTCAGGAGTCAAAGGAACCCGGTCACTTTCGGACTTCTTCTGCGTCCTTTTGGCGGCATGTCGGGAAAACATTCGGCGTACCTGCGGTAAGTGCACGTGAATGTCCGTCAGTTGGTGTGCGTCGCGGGACGCGTGAGGTCAAGGGAGGGCAATGGGCGCGAGGAGGCGGCGAACGATACCGGTCACGGTGAGTGATCGATTCCATTCTGACCGAAAAAGCTCATCCCTGATCACAGTCATACGGAAACACCGCTTCCGTCAGCTATGAACACCGTGTGACCCCGGCACCGCGCCTGCGTGCGACGCGGTGCCGGGCGGGTGCCGCTCCGGGTGCCCGGTCAGGGCCGGGGTGCGGCGCCCTCGTCGACGGGCAGGGGCACGGGTTCCTCCGGCGGCCGTACGCCGCCCGGCCCCGAGGCCGGGCCCGCGGTAGGCGCCGGCTGGGCCCGGCGCCCGGCCGCCGTCCGGTCCATGCGGCGCAGCGCCAGATGGAGCGCGGGAATCAGCACACAGGTGACCGCCGCGGACTGCCACAGCAGGGCGTCGAGCCGGTCCGCCGCCAGATACGCGCCCGCCGCCACCGCCGCCAGCGCGCACACGCCGCGGTCCACGATGCTCTCCACGGACAGCAGGGTCGCCCGCGGCGCCTCCTTGGGGATGGCGTCGTTGATGAGCTTGCGCTGCACGGGATAGCAGAACCCGGTGATCGCGGCGAACGCGCACAGCAGCCCGACCACGGCCCAGGGCCCGCCGAGGGTGGTGCCCGCCAGCGCCGCGGCGAGCGCGACGCTCAGCAGGGACACCCAGGCCGCCGGCGACAACCGGGACCCCAGCCACTGGGGCCGGGCGGAGGCCACCGCCTCGGCGACCGTCATCGCCGCCAGCACACCGCCGTGGGTGCTCTCCCCGATGCCGTGGTCGAGCAGCACCGGCTGGAACAGGTTGACCTGGCAGATGCGGGACAGGGTGAACACCGCCACCCCCTGCACCATGAGCAGCGTCAGCCACGGGGACGACCGGAGCGTGCGCAGGGCGGCACCGGTGTCGCGCAGCAGAGCGCCGCCCCGTCGCCCCGGCGCGCGCGCCGCGCCCTCGGGCGGGGCGAGCCGCGGCAGGGCGAGGGCGCACACCAGCGAGCCGGCCGCGCTCGCCGCGCTGAGCACGTACGGCGCCGGCTGGGTCAGGGCCATCAGCGGTCCGACCAGCGGCCAGCAGACGACCTTGGCGGCGAGCCCGAGCGCCCGCGCCGTACCCTCCGCCCTCAGGTAGTGGGAGTCCGCCGCGCCCTCGGCGCGCAGCCCGTCGTAGAGGTACGCGCTCGCCGCACCCGAGGTGAGCGAGCGCCCGGCGGCGATGGCGAGGAAGTGCAGGAGGAATCCGGTGTACGAGGGAGCCAGCACCGGCAGCATGTTCGCCGCCGTCATGACGACCGCACCGGCCCGCAGGCAGTTGCGGGCTCCGATCCGGTCGGCGATCAGCCCGGTGGGGATCTCGAACAGGCAGAAGGCGACGTAGTAGATGCTCTGGATGCCGAAGATCTGGCCGTCGGACAGGCCCGCGTCCCGCTGGTAGGCGTAGAACACGGGCATCCACCACAGCAGGTTGAACAGCAGCTGGAACCCGTTGTTGAGACGGATGATGCGGCGGGCGGCCGGAGTCAGGTCCGGCGCGGGACCGCGGCGCCACGGGAAGGGCATACGGCGGCTCACCGGGCGTAGGGGCGGACCTGGACCAGCTGGAATGCCCCCTCGGCGGTCATCAGCCACTCGATGTCCAGGGCATCGTCCGGGTCGTCCTCGGCGAAGTGGGACTGCAGAAGGCGTCCGGTCAGGGCCAGTCGGGCCAGCGCCGCACGGGTGTCGGCCGGAAGGTCCGTGCCCGTCGAGTCGACCGCCACGGTACGGCCGCCGCCCTCGACGGTGTTGTACAGGTACTGGTGCGGCAGGACCGTGCCGTCCACCACCCGCTCCGGCGATCCGGCCGTGCAGTTGAGGTACACGTTGCGGAAGTCCTCGCGACGCGTCGGATTGCAGGTCACCAGGACGCCGCCCAGATCGGCCGGCGCGTACTCCTGGATGATCACCCCCATGTAGGTGTCGTCCAGGGAGATGCCCACCTCGTGCCGCAGACGCACACTGCGCGGGGACAGCAGCGAGGACCACACATGCCGCACGGCGTCCAGCAGTTGGTCCGCGCCCCGCACCGTCGTGACCGAGTCGTAGATCCCGGCGGCGGAGAATCCCGGCAGGTCCTCGGCGTTGGAGGAGGAGCGCACGACCAGACGGCGGTCGTCCTCCAGCAGCCCCGGCACCGACCCGACGATGGCGCGCGCCACCTCCTCGGGTATCGGCGTGTTCTGCGTCAGGTGCTGCAGATCCAGGGACAGCGAGTCGATCACGTCGAGCGCGTCGAGTTCGAGCGCCATCTTCAGCTTCCCGATGCCCTGTTGCAGCGCGGGCGACGAGGTCAGGTAGAGATGGTGCAGGCGGAACGGCAGGGCCACGCCCTCGGGAGCCCGGACCGTCCGCGCCACCCGCTCGGCGGCCAGGGAGCGCAGCCGCTCCACGGGTGCGTCCGGCTCGCCCAGCCGCGAGGCCAGGTGGGCCAGCAGATCCGGTCGCGGTGGCCGCGGGCGCGCGTAGAAGGTGGTCAGATCCGCCGTGCGGCTGTCCAGCACGTGGTGCAGTTCGCCGAGGTTGGCGGCCTTGGTGCCGTAGCTGTCGCGGTCGGCGCCGCGCAGCCGGTGCAACGCCATGATCGGCGCGTCGTCCAGCAGGGGCGACTCGACGCGGATGCGCTGCTGGTGCCAGACCGGCCGTTCCAGGTCCGGGGCGCCGGCCAGCCGCTCCAGCGTGATCGCGTCCTCCCGCACCTGGTAGCGCACCCACGCGCCGTCCAGGCCCTCCCGCTCCACGAGGGCGTCCAGGTCCCGGACGATCGCGTTCGGGATGCCCCAGCCCGAGGCGAGGACGTTGGTGTGCGACAGAGGCGTGGTGGGTTCGGTGTTGACGAATCCGGCGACCCGGGGCACGTCGTCGGGCAGGCAGGGCATGGCGACGATGTCCGCCCACCCCAGCTCCGCCGCACTGCCGCGGTACTCGTCCAGGCTGCGGAAGTACCGCAACCGCCCCTCGGCGACACCCGGGTTGAGGCAGGTACGGGTCCGGTTGCCGAAGAGCTCCTGGCTGAGGATGCGCGGGACGCGTGCCTCGCCGACCGAGGCCAGCTCCTGCTCCTGCCCGTGGTTCGCCGGCTTCAGCAGCAGCGGGAGGCGCCCGTCCACCCGGTGGCGGACGTAGTCGTAGAAGCCCTCCAGCAGTTCGCCGTGCATGGTGTCGGCCTCGGTGGTCTCCAGGACCAGGAAGGGCCGCTCGGTGCCGTCGGGGTCCTCGTCGCAGTGCAGCGAGAGCACGCCCAGCAGGAAGCGCCGGTCCGGCGCCATGTACACGGACGCGTTGAACGCGTCGAGCTGCGCGTCGAGTTCGTCCGCCTTCATGCCCAGGATGCGGCCCGCGATGTAGTCGACGTGGAAGGGGTGCACCCGGGTGTCGAGCAGATGCCAGGTGTCCTCCACCCGGTCCACCACGACCTTCAGATAGGGATGTCCGGCCAGCACGCCGGACAGGGTGCGGAACAGCGGCAGCGACAGGTTGACCCCGACGACGGTCCTGTCGGGTGCCGCGTCGGGGACGCGGGCCTCGCCCAGCTCGACGGTCATGCGTGGACCCCCTCGGTGACGTCCGCGGGCAGGATGTGCGGCAGCGTGTCGACCAGGGCCGTGAAGTCGCGGACGACGGACTGCGGTTCGTCGGCCGACAGCAGGCAGAGCCCGGCCATGGTGTTGGCGCCGGCGGCGGGGTCGTACTCGGGTACCACGGACCCGTCCGGCAGGGAGCTCTCGCCGACCACGGACAGCGTGCTGCCCGCGCCGACGGGGGCCGTGCGCACGACCACCGAGGAGTCCCACCGGCGGCGGCCCGGCCACGGCGTGCCGTCGCCGTTCACGGCCAGGACCACCAGGGACCCGGCCGCGCCGGTGGCGTCGGCGGGCGTCAGGGCCCGGGTGGGCCAGTCGGGGGAGGCGCCGAGCAGCTGGTCGGTGAACATGCCGACCAGGTCGAGGCCGAAGACCTCCTCGATCTGCGGCACGGTCATCGCGCCGCCGAACCGCGCGGCCGTCTCGATGACCCACATCCGGCCGTCGGCGCCCAGCTTGATCTCCGTGTGGGTGCCGCAGTTCTCCAACCGCAGGGCGTCCACGGCGCGTTCGGCCAGCTCCACGATCCTGTGCTGGGCCCCAGCCGTCACGGCGGCCGGTGTGATGCCCGCGCGCTCGGTGAACGGCGCCACGGTCGGCATGCGCCCGCTCAGGCAGACCGGACGGAAGACCCCGTCGACCACAACGCCCTCGACGCTGACGTAGTCCCCCCAGCCGGGGCCGTCGAACCACTCCTCGGCGCGCCCGGTGACGATCTCCTCGACGATGAAGTCCTCCGACGCCCCGCGCACGTGCAGTTCGGCGAAGCCGAGCTGCGCCGACTCGGTCATCACCTCGCGCGAGCGCCGCCAGGCGTGCTGCGCCTGGGCGGGCCGGTCGATGATCTGGTGCGCGGTCGACCCGGCGCTCCATGCCGCCTTGAGCAGCAATGGGCATGACAATTCGGTGGTCGCCCGCTCCAGCTCCTCGAGGCTGGTGACGGCGCGGAACCGGGGCTGCTCGATGCCGTGCCGCTCCCAGGTCGCACGCATCAGGCGCTTGTCGCGGGCGAGCGCGGCCGCGGACCCGGCACCCTTCAGCCCCAGTCGCCGACAGGCCTCGGCGACCGCGACCACGGCGTACTCCGAGAAGGTCACCACGGCGTCGGCCCCCACCTCCCGGGCCCGGGCGGTGATCACCTCCACCAGGTCCCGGTCGGGCACCTCCGGCGCCGTCGCCGTCGAGGCGCACAGCCCCGCTACGTCCTCGGCCACGCTGACGGGCAGTTCGCTCAGCGCCAGCAGGTGCACCGCGGCCCTCGCGGCCACCCGCGTCAGAGCGTGCCCCACCGGGGGCCCGCCCTTGGCATGCACGTACAGCACCTTGCTCACGAAAAACCATCTCCTTCGACGTAGGGGGTGCCCATCACCGGTCGACCGGCCTCCTTCAAGCGAACCAGTAGCCGCTCACCTCCAAGGGTCTCCATCGCCCGGACCACTCAGGCAAATGCCCTATTCGTGGAGGCGATTGGCGTCATGTGAAGGCGCCGTGATGCGCTAGCGAACGGACCGTGCCCGGCGGGAGGGTGCCTGACTCTCTCGCATGCCCAGGGTGCTACGGGTTACGCATGAGGTGTCACCCCACGTGATGTCGTGCAGGATTGAAGGAGTTGCGTCGTGGATGAGACCGTCACGCCCCTGCCGGGCGAGGCGGGTGGCGGCCGCGCGGACCGCAACCCGTTCGCCGCGCTCGCCGAACTGGCCCCGGCCGCGGCCTTCGTGCGCGACGCCACCGGCCGCTATGTCTGGGCCAACCACGCCTATGCCCATCTGTACGGCAAGACCCGCGAGGCCCTGATCGGCCGGCATCTGTCCGACATCGACCAACCCGCCGACATCGCACGGTTCCTGACGCTGGACCAGGATGTGCTGACCGAGGGCAGGCCGGTACGGCACAACCTCACCTATCTGCGCGCCGACGGGAGCCTCGGGCATGCCGCGGGCTACCGCTTCCCGGTCCGCTGGAACGCCACCCGCTGCGTCGCGGGGATCTACGTGGACGTCACCGATCACGCCAAGGTGCTGGACCAGCGACACCGCGCCGAGGCGGACTTACTCGCACTGCGCGACCGCAGCGGCCTGGCCTGCGTCCGGCTGACCCCGGACGGCCGGGTGAGCGAGGCCGGCACCGCCTTCGCCGAGGTCCTGCACGTGCGCCTCTCCGACCTGATAGGGCGCAGCGCCGACACCTTGCTCGCCGAGACGCCCGAGCGGACCGTCCTGCACCGGATCTGGCGGGATCTGATCGCCGGCCGGCGCAGAAGCGCCCGTGCCGGGGTCGTGCTCGTCGACGCGGACGGCTGCCAGCGCCGGGCCCGGGTCCATCTGAGCACCGTGGGCGGCACGGCGCCGGGCGTGTCCAGCGTGTGGGCGGTCGTCACCCATGTCGGCCTGCGCCAGCAGGCGCAGCCCTCCCTGACCGCGGCCCAGGTGCGCATACTCGCCCTGCTTGCGGCCGGGCACAGCAACGCGGACATCGCCGAGGAGCTGCGCCTGTCGCGGCAGACGGTGGACTACCACCTGAGCCGTCTGCGTGTCCTGCTGGGAGCCGCCACCCGCCCCTCGCTGGTGGCCCGGGCCTATGTCCTCGGCATCCTCTCCCCTCAGGTCTGGCCGCCCCGGTCGTCGAGCGCCGCCCACCCCGCCAGCCCCGTCTGACCTGCGGGAGCCGCCCGGAGGGGGGCGGCGCGGCCCGAGCCGTTGGCGCGGGTGGGCTCGTGAGGCAGGAGTGAAGGCGGTGTGGGGGAGTTGTCGCAGCTGGGTCACGTGCGTAGCGCATCGGCCGTCGACTGGGGTTGTCTCGTGTCCACATCTCCAACCCCCCACATTTCTTGGAGAGTTCATGCGTAGCGCCTTCTTCGGCCTGCCCGGCTCCGCCCCGCCCCTTGTCGGCGCCGGTGCTGCCCCTGCCCTCGCCGGTCCGCCCGCGTCGTCGGCCCGCGCCGCAGGTCTCCTGCGTGCGAGCCGTCCCATGGGGGACATCACCCCCATGCTGTGACATCTTCCCTAGTGACATGAACACGTCACTTATGGCATGGTTCTTCAACCGCCGCAGGAGCACGAGAACTTCCCAAGACGTCCTGGTCGGCCCCACACCGGCCGGACTCCTCCCCCCACGATCAAGGAGCTTGTGTGACCTCCCGCCACATACGTCCGCAGCGCACCGTCCTCGCCGCCGCCATCGCCGTCGCCGCCGGAGCCCTCGTGGGCACGTCGCTGACCGCCACGGCCACGGCGCAGCCCGTCGCCGAGGGCACCTCGCACCTCGCCGGCGCCCCGGTCGCGCTGTCCGCCTCCGCCCGGTCCTCCCTGGTCCAGCAGGCGCAGGCCGGCGTCGCCGAGACGGCTCAGCACATCGGTCTCGGCGCCCAGGAGAAGCTGATCGTCAAGGACGTCGTCAAGGACGCCGACGGCACCGTCCACACCCGCTACGAGCGCACCTACGCCGGCCTCCCGGTGCTCGGCGGCGACCTCGTCGTGCACACCAGGTCGGGCAGGACCGAGGGCGTCACCAAGGCGACCGGCGCGACCATCAAGGTGGCCTCGCTCACGCCCCAGGTGACCGCCGCGAAGGCCGAGAAGCAGGCGGTCTCCGCCGCCGCCACCCTCGGCTCCGCCAAGTCGAACGCGGACGGCGCCCGCAAGGTGATCTGGGCGGGCTCGGGCAAGCCCGTGCTCGCCTACGAGACGATCGTCGCGGGCCTGCAGGACGACGGCACCCCGAGCCGCCTGCACGTCATCAGCGACGCGGCCACCGGCAAGAAGCTCTTCCAGTACCAGGGCATCGAGACCGGTGTCGGCAACACCCAGTACAGCGGCAAGGTGGACCTGACGACGGCCCAGTCCGGCTCCTCCTACACCCTGACCGACGCCGACCGCGGCGGCCACAAGACCTACAACCTGGACCACAAGGAGTCCGGCACCGGCACCCTGTTCTCGCAGTCCAGCGACACCTGGGGCGACGGAACGGTCAAGAACGCGGGCACCGCGGGCGCCGACGCCGCCTACGGCGCGCAGCAGACCTGGGACTTCTACAAGAAGACCTTCGGCCGCAGCGGCATCAAGAACGACGGCAAGGCGGCCTACTCGCGGGTCCACTACGGCAACGCGTACGAGAACGCCTTCTGGGACGACGGCTGCTTCTGCATGACCTACGGCGACGGCGCGAAGGACAGCGACCCGCTGACCGCCCTCGACGTGGCCGGCCACGAGATGAGCCACGGCGTCACCTCCAACACCGCGGGCCTGGAGTACACCGGCGAGTCCGGCGGCCTGAACGAGGCGACCTCCGACATCATGGGCACCGGCGTGGAGTTCAACGCCGACAACAAGACCGACCCCGGTGACTACCTCATCGGCGAGAAGATCAACATCAACGGCGACGGCAAGCCGCTGCGCTACATGGACAAGCCCAGCAAGGACGGCGGCTCCGCCGACGCCTGGTCCTCCAGCGTGGGCGGCCTGGACGTGCACTACTCGTCCGGTGTGGCCAACCACTTCTTCTACCTGCTGTCCGAGGGCAGCGGCGCGAAGACCATCAACGGCGTCGACTACGACTCGCCGACCTCCGACGGCTCGAAGGTCACGGGCATCGGCCGGGACAAGGCCCTGCAGATCTGGTACAAGGCCCTGACCGCGTACTTCACGTCCACGACGGACTACAAGGCCGCCCGCGCCGGCACGCTCAAGGCGGCGACCGACCTGTACGGCGCCTCCAGCGCCGAGTACAAGGCGGTCGAGGCCGCCTGGTCGGCGGTCAACGTCAGCTGACCCCACGGCCCGAGGGCGGCAACCGGGACACGACCCGGCTGCCGCCCCCTGGCATGTCCCGCCCCGTCCAGGCCGGCGGCCCGACGGAGTCCGCCGACTGGCCGGACCTCCGCCTTGTGCGCACGGCGGGGCGATGGAACGCTTCCCTTCCGTCGGCGGCCCTGGTGCCGGGCGAGGTCGGGGAGGGCGGATGGACCTGGAACTGCGCCATCTGCGCGTGCTGTGCGCGCTCGCCGACGCGGGCAGCGTCGGCCGGGCCGCCTCGGACCTGGGCTACTCGCAGCCCGCCGTGAGCGCCCAACTCCAGCGCATCGAACGCCACTTCGGGCAGCCCCTCTTCGACCGCGGGGCGAGAGGCGTGCACCCCACACGCTACGGCGCCGAGATCGTCGTACGAGCCCGCGACATCCTGGCCCGCGCCGACGCACTGGCCCACCCCTCGGCCGACGGACCCGTGAGGACACGCAGACCGCTGCGGGTCGCGGCCACCAACTCCCCGATGCTGTCGGGCATGGTGTCCCGACTCCGCGGCGCGCTCCCGGACCTCGCGCTCGTGGTGAGCAGCGTGTACTCCTCCGCGCGGATCGTCGAACTCCTGGAGGACGGCGAGGTGGACGCGGCCATCGCCGCGGACTATCCGGCGATGGAACTGCGGCACTCGGACGCGGTGACACACCGCGGCATCGTCACCGAGCCGACGTTCGTGGCCCTGCCGTCGGACCACCGCCTCGCCCGCTGCGCACAGGTCCCGCTCGCCGATCTCGCCGAGGACGCCTGGTTCCTGACGCCCGACGACGGGGCGGGCTGGCCGGGAGTCTTCTACGCCGCCTGCGCCGCGGCCGGATTCACACCGGTGGCCGTGCACGAGTTCCTGGGGGACCAGGCCCAGCTGCAGAGCATGATCGCCGACGGCCTCGGCGTGTCCGTCGTCCAGCCGACCCTGCGCCCGAACCCGGACGTGGTGATCCGCCCCCTGGCCGGGACACCGCTGTGGTGCCGCTACGTCCTGGCCTGGCGGCGGGACGTGGTGGGGGAGGAGGAGGCGGAGGCACTGTTCCGCTCCGCCACCGCCGCCTATCGCGAACTCGTCGACAGGTCACCGCACCTGAAGACCTGGGCCGCACGCGCCTGGAGCGTGACGGGGCACTAGGCGCCGCATCCCCCCGCAGGGCCGGTGTTATGGCCGACGGCGGCCAGGTGCTATGCCGCAGGCCATTGTTGCTGCAGGCACCCGTTGAGACAGTGCCGCACACGCCTCAACCCCGTCATCGAGGCGCATCCGTCCGCGAAGGAGATCCGATGCGCTGCCGCTCCACCCTGCCCCTGCGCATGGCCGGCGCTCTCACCGCCTGCCTCACCTTCTTCGGCCTGTTCGCGACGCCGGCGCCGGCGTCGCCCCGGGCCGGGGCCGCGACCCCGAGGGTGAGCACACCCCGCCGCGTGCCGTCCCCGACCGGCGCCGCGACCGGCGCCACCGACCGTCCCGCCGTCCAGGGCCGACCCATGGCACCCGCCCACCTGCCTCCCCTCCGGCCGGCACCTCCCAAGGACCACGCCGGGACCGACCCGAAGGCCGAAACCCCTCAGCGCGCGTCCTGCTCTCCGGCGGACTTCGGCAGCCGGACCGGGGACGCACTCGTCACCCTCGTCGTGAACTCGACCACCGACTGCGTGAACACCCTGTTCGCGGTCACCGGCGCGAACGCGCACGACGTCTTCCGCGAGCCTCAGATGGTCTCCGTCGCCCAGGCCTTCACCCGCACGGCGCGCCACTACCGCGGCGACAACTCCTCGGGCGTCTGGCAGCTCGTGCTGTTCCTGCGCGCCGGCTACTACGTGCAGTTCAACGACCCCGCCGACGTCGGACCCTACGACCCGGCACTGACGAGCGCGACGGTCCGCGGCCTGGACGCCTTCTTCGCCCGCCCGCACTCCGAGGACGTCACCGAGGCCAACGGAGACGTCCTCGGCGACGTCGTCGTCCTCACCGACAGCGCCGACCAGCAGGCCCGCTACCTGGACGTGTACCGACGACTGCTCGACGGCTACGACAGCTCCTACGACGCCTTCCCGAGCATGCTCGCGGCCGTCAACGACGTCCACACGCCCCTGTGGCGCGGCAACTGGAACCCCGAGTACGTCGACGCGGTGGCGGCCGACCCGGACATGGCGGCCACCCTCGACGCGTTCGCCCTCGACCACCGCGACCTGCTCGGCACGGACCGCGCCTACCTGGACGCCAACGCCGGGATGAACCTGGCCCGCTACGTGGAGCACCCCTCCCTCCAGGCCACGGCCCGGCCGCTGACCAGGCAGCTGCTCAACCACTCGCGCATCACCGGCCCCACCGCGGCGCTGTGGGTCGCGGTGGCCACCCAGGCCTTCGCCTACGACGGCTCCCACTGCTCGTACTACGGCGTCTGCGACCTGCAGGCCCGCCTCGCCGCCGCGGCCCTGCCCCTCACCCACACCTGCGACGCGACCCACACCGTCCGCGCCCAGGCCCTGACCCCCGCCGACCTCGACGCCGCCTGCGCGAGCGTGCTGGCGCAGGACTCGTACGTCCACGGCGTGGTCAAGGACGACGGCCCCATACCCGGCCAGCACGTGGCGACCATCCGGCTCGTTGTCTTCGCGAGCCGCGCGGACTACCAGCTCTACGCCGGGGCGATCTTCGGCGTCGACACCGACAACGGCGGCATCACCCTGACGGGAGACCCCGCCGACCCGGCCAACCAACCGATGTCGATCATGTACCAGAAGGACTACGACGACGGGTTCGTGGCGCGGATCTGGAACCTCAATCACGAGTACACGCACTTCCTCGACGCCCGCGACGACATGAAGGGCGACTTCGCCCGGCAGACGAGCGTCCCCGACATCTGGTGGATCGAGGGGCTGGCCGAGTACGTCTCCTACAGCTACCGCGGCATACCCGACGAGGAGGCCGTGACGGAGGCGGGCAGGCACACCTACCGGCTGAGCGACCTGTTCCAGAGCACCTACGCCAACAGCGACGTCACCCGCACCTACCCCTGGGGCTACCTGGCGGTCCGGTACATGCTCGAGAACCATCCGGACGACGTCCAGCGCATGCTCGGCCTGTTCCGTACCGGCGACTACCCGGGCGGGTACGCCGTCTACCACGACGGCATCGGCACCCGCTACGACGCCGACTTCGACCGCTGGCTCACGCTGTGCGCCTCGGGAGCCTGCGCCACGCCGGGCACAGCGGCGTAGCGGGGGGCCTGGCAGGAGAACCACCGGATCCGTCGCCCGTGCGCGACGGATCCGGTGGATCCGGTGCACCGCGGCTCACCCCGCCGCGTACACGTCCTCGACATAGCGGCCCTCGGCCACGAGCGCGTCCAGCCACCGTGCCGCCGACGCCTCGTCGGCGCCCGCCGTTCGCGCCCGGTACAGGGCACGGAACGCCGCACGCACCCCGGGCGCCATACGGGAGCCGTCACCGCAGACGTACACCCGGGCGCCCGCCGTCAACAGCTCCCACACCTCGTCGGACTCGGCGGCGATGCGGTGCTGCACGAACGGCCGGCCGTTCTCCGGGGCGGCGCTGAAGGCCGGGCGCAAGGACACGGCCCCCGCGGACTCGGCGGTGCGCAGCTCACCGGCGTGCAGGAAGTCGGCGTCCGGCGCGTCGCAGCCGAAGTACAGCAGAGCCGGCGGCGGTACGACCCCCGCCGCACGGGCGGCGACCCGGTCGGCGACGGCGCCGCGGAACGGGGCCAGACCGGTGCCGGCCGCCACCATCACGGCCGGTACGGAGCCGTCGACGCGGAACACGTCCCGGCACGGCTGGACCCGGGCGTACACGGAGTCGCCGGCGCGCAGCGACGCGAGATGCCCGGAGCCGGTCCCCCGGTAGCGGCCGCGGCCCGACCGGGCGGGTGCGTCCAGCACGGAGACCATGAGATCCGCGTGGCCCGGGTCGGTCGCCGGTGAGGAGGAGATGGAGTAGTGGCGCGGACGCAGCGGGGACAGCAGGTCCAGGAGACGCGACCAGCCCAGGGCGCCGCCCAGCGCGGGGTGGTCCTCGACGAGCTCCAGCACGGTCCGCGGGTCGTCCCCGGTCAGGGCGGTGAGCGCGGCACGCTCGGGAGGACAGGGATTCGCCTCGGCGAGCAGGGCGATCTGCCGCTCGGTGGGCCGCTCCTGCAACTCCAGGTGATGGGTGAGGAGATGACGTGCCGTCACCGGGCGGTCCACGGCCGGCCCGTCGTGGCGCGCGCGGGAGGTCCGGATGTCCAGGAGGCCCTCGGGGTCGACGCCGAACGCGGCGACGGCGCGGTCCACCACCTCCGGGGCGTTGGCCGGGAGCACGGTGAGATGGTCGGCGGTGCGGTACCCGACCCCGTCGGGCAGTGCGACGCGCAGATACCGCTTGGTGCGCGGGTGGCCCGGTGCCGTGAGGTCGTGGGCCTCGGCCACCGTCATCGGGACCAGGTCGTGCCGTGCCGCGAGGGCGTCCAGCGGGCTGTCCGGCAGGAGGCGTACGTCGTGGTCGGTGGCGGGGCGCGCCGGTTCGCCACCGGCGGCCTCGGGGTCGCCGTACTCCTGGAGCAGAGCCGTGCGCAGCCGGGCACCGAACTCGCGGACGGCGCCGTTGAGATCGCCGGACGCGTCGGCGGCGGCGCGCTCGATGAACCGCGTGGCGCCGAACTCGGTGAGGCGCGCGTCGATGCGGGTGGGGATCTGCTGGTAGGTGGCGGCCCAGTTGCGGTCGCCCACCCCGAGGACGCAGTACGTCACTCCGGTGAGGTCCCGGGCGTCCTCCAGCCAGGCGGTGAAGGCGGCGGCGTCGTCGGTGGGGCGGCCGTTGTAGGAGGCGGCGGTGATGACGACGAGCCGGTCGGTGGGCAGGCTGCCCGTGTGGTCGTCCAGGGCGGCGACGGAGGTGGCGCAGCCGATCGAGGCCGCCTCGTCGGCGAGTTGGGCGGCGAAGGCGCGGCAGGTGCCGTAGTTGCTGCCGTGCAGGAAGAGCACACCGGTTCCCGGCCGGACCCGGGACGGCAGCACGGCGGACGCCGCCTCCGGCGCGCCGGCGGTCGGGGCGCCCGGCAGCGCGGCGTGGACCCGGTCGGCACCCGTGCGCGGGGTCAGGGTCAGGGTGAAGCCCGCCGGCTTGAGCGTGAGGGTCTCCTTCACGGTGAGCCGGTAGTCGGCGTGGTCGTGCAGCCGGTAGCGGTGGACCAGCATGGCCAGCAGCATCGTCGCCTCGTGGAGCGCGAACTGCCTTCCGATGCAGGCCCGTTCACCGGTGCCGAAGGGCTTGAAGGCGTGCACCGGGCGTGCCGCCTCCGCCTCGGGGGAAAACCGCTCCGGGTCGAAAAGCTCCGGGTTGTCGCCCCACAGGGGCTGCCGGTGCAGCATGGGGGTGAGCACGCTGACGGCCTGCCCGGCGCGCACCGGGACACGTCCGGCGAGCAGGGTGTCCGCACGGGCCTCGCGGCTGAAGACGGCGGCCGTGGGCCACAGCCGCAGCGCCTCGTTGAGGACCTGACGGGTGTAGGTGAGTCGGCCGACGTCGTCGAACGTCGGCTCCGGGTCCGGGTCGTCACCCCACAGCGCGTCCGCCTCGCGCTGGACGAGCCGGAGCGCGGCCGGGTGCTTGGTCAGGTGGTGGAGGGCGAACGACAGCGCGCCGGAGGTGGTCTCGTGTCCGGCGATGAGGAAGGTGATGACCTGGTTGCGGATGTTGGCCGTGTCCAGGGGCGTCCCGTCGCCCGGACGGCGGGCGGTGAGCATGAGCCCGAGCAGGTCCCCGGCGCCGTCCTGCCCCGATCCGGTGCGGGCGCCGATCACCTCGTCCACCACCCTGGCCAGGTGGTCGGCGTCGGCGCGGAAGGCGGCGTCGGCCGCGGAGTGGTCCTCGCCCGGGGTGCGCGCCAGCCGCTTCATGGCCCACTCCAGGCAGCGGACCATCGACTCCACGAAGGGGTGCGGTTCGGCCCGCTCGAAGGAGCCGAAGTCGTAGCCGAACCCGGCCAGTCCGATGGTGTCGAGGGTCATCCGGGTCATGTCATCGGCGACCTCGACCGGCTGCCCGGCCCGTGCGGCCCGGTCCCAGGCCCCGATGAGGCGCCGCGCCACCGCCACCATCACCGGGTGGTAGGTCCGCATCGAGCCGAGCGCGAAGGCCGGCATCAGGATGTCGTGCGCCTTGGCCCAGTTGGGCTCGTCGTTGTAGGCCGTGAACAGGCCGTCGGCGGTGAAGGCGCGTACGTTCTCCAGGGCGGGTCCGACGTGCTTGGTGAACCGCTCCTCGTCCGCCAGTTCCGCGACCACGTCGGCGTCGGCCACGAACAGGGCGTCCCTCCCGTGGAGGCGGCGCACGAGCATCGGGCCGTGCGTACGCATCAGTTCCATGACCTGCTGGGTGGGGGTGGGCCCGGGCCCGGAGGCGGAGATGTCGATCACGGGAACGTCGGCCGGGATCGTCTCGGGGTGCGGTGCGGTGGGAGGCATGACGCGACAACTGCCTTTCGCAGAACGGAAGTCCTGCACCCCAGACTCGTCCACCCGCCCCTCGTACCCGTGCCGCGCCACTACACGATCGTGCAGTCGGCAGTGACCGAGCGCTCTTGTGCGCCGCCCTCGCGGCTGCCTCCCGGCGCTCCCGTCGCACCGTCGAGATTGCCGTCGGTCCGGCGGTTCGTCTTGGATGGGCGGGACAGGGAGGTGCGCATGGAAACCGGGCAGTCCGAGGCGGTGGTGTGGCGCAACCGTGCGCTGACCATCTTCGACCGTGTCTTCGTGCCGGTCGCGGTGTGCGACGTGCACGGACGGATCGTGCTGGCCAACCCGGCGATGGCCGCCGAGTGCGGTACGACGCCGGGCAGGCTGTGCGGCCGCAACGTGCTGGAGCTGTTCAGCCCCGAGGAGACCACGCAGGTGGAGCGGATCGCCGAGGCGCTCCGGCTGCGGCACCGCTCACGCTACCGGGTGTCGGTGTCCTGGCCCGCTCCCGGCGGGAGCGAGCGGTACGGCGAGCTGATGGCCGATCCGGTGACGGAGAGCACGGACCAGACACCGGCGCTCCTGGTGATGCTCCGGGTGCGGGGCGAGCGCGACATCCCCCGGGAACCGGAGCCGGAACCCGTCACGTCGGTGGAGAGCCGGGTCCTGGCGCTGCTGGCCGGGGGCGCCACCACGAGCCGGGCCGCCAGGGAACTCGGCCTCAGCACGGACGGCGTCACCTACCATCTGCGGCGGCTCTCGGCCCGCTGGTCCGCGTCCAACCGCACGGAGCTGGTGGCGCACGCCTACGCCCGGGGGGTGCTCGCACCGGGAGTCTGGCCGCCGCAGGCCCGACGGACGCTCAGGCAGGGCGGGTGAAGATGGTGATGGTGCCGCCGTTGCCCGAACGCCGGTTGGCCGCGTCGGCCTCCTGCGAGGTGAGGTAGTCCTGTTCGGTTCCGTCCGACCTGGTCAGCCGGAACACGGTGATCGTCCGTCCGGCGGGGGGGTGCACGTGTCCACCGCAGTTGCAGCCCATGATGTCTCTCCTTCAGTCGAGCCGGTCGGAGGCGACGCCCGCCAGGTACGACAGGGTCAGGATCGTCGCCGCGACACGGAAGCAGGTGGTGGTGCCCACCAGGTGGGCGAGGGGGACGGCGGCGGCGGAGACCCAGATGCTGGTGCACCAGCCGCAGGTGACCAGCACGGTGGGCCGGGAGTCGTCGCCGAATCGGTCGGCCACCCGGATGCGCAGCCCCGCGGCGAGCGTGTCCTTGGTGATGAAGCGGGTGACGCGGCATATGGCGCCGAGGGTGAGGAACAGCACCACGAGGTTCATGGGCGATCACCGTGCGTTTCGGGTCTGTGGGAGCGGGGTGGTGGGGGAGGGGTGTCCCGGCGCGGGGCGCGTCGTCACGGCTCGTACAGGTAGGGCAGGGTGTTGCTGTTTCCGGCCGGGGAGTGCGCCATGACGGCGACGGTGCCGGGCGGGCCGCCGGGGGTGGTGACGACCACCTGGGTGTCGGAGATCGCGGCGAACACGGCGGGGACGCCCGCGAAGGTCACGGTGTCGGTGTAGGTCAGGTCGGTGCCGGTCAGGACGGTCGCGGTGCCGCCGGCACCGGGTCCTTGTGCCGGGGAGAGGGACTGGAGGACCGGGGCCGCGAGGTAGGTGTAGTAGGTGTTCCCGTTCGCGAGGCTGGTGCCCCCCGGCGTGGTGACGGTCACGGTGACGGTGCCGGACCCGGGCGGGGCGGTGACGGTCAGCTGGCTGTCGGAGACGACCGTGACGTTGGAGGCCGGGGTCGCTCCGAAGGCGACCGCGCTGGTGAGGGTCAGACCGGTGCCGAAGACGACGACCGTGTTCGTCCCGGTGCTCGGGCCGAAGTGCCGGTCGAGGTCGATGACGGTGGGAGCGGCGACGTAGATGTACGGCAGCGGGTTGCTGGTGCCGCCGGGCGTGGTCACGGTGACGTTGACCGTGCCGGCGCAGGTGCCGGAGGGTGCTGTGGCGGTGATCTGCGTGCTGCTGACGACGATCACGTTGGTGGCCGCGTTGGCGCCGAACCGCACCAGGGTGGCGCCGGTGAGGCCGGTGCCGTTGAGGGTGACCGTGTTGCCGCCCGCCGCCGGCCCCGCCGTGGGGCTGAGGCTGGTCAGCGTCGGAGTGGTGACCACGGTGTAGGTGAAGGGCACCGTCTGCGAGCTGGTGCCGCCCGGCGTGGTGACGGAGACGTTGACCGTGCCGCTGCCTGCGGGGGTCGTGGCGGTGATCTGCGTGCTGCTGACGACGATCACGTTGGTCGCCGGGTTGGCGCCGAACCGGACCAGAGTGGCGCCCGTCAGACCGATACCCGTGATGGTGACGGAGGTCCCTCCCAGGTTGGGGCCCTGGTTGGGGCTGACACTGGACACGACGGGTGGGGCCATGATGCTCCTTCTCGTGTCGTCGGGCCGCCTTGGTCGACGGGCTCGACCAAGGCGGCGCGCTGTCCGGCCGTGCCTGTCCGCGGATCAGACGATGGTGAACGCCTGGTCGTTGGAGGGGCCGCCGCATGTGGTGACGGTGATGGTCCCGGGCCCGGCGGTGAGTCCGGCGGGGACGGTGGCGGTGAGCTGGGTGTCACCGAAACTCGTCCAGTCCGCGGTGAAGGTGTCGGTCCCGTCGCTGAACTCCACCGTGGAGACGTTGATGAAGCAGGTTCCGTTGATGGTGATGAGGTCGCCCGCCGTGCCCGTGGAGGGGGCCAGCGAGGTGATCACCGGGGCCGCGTAGTACGAGAACTGCGTGAGGTTGCTGGTCGGGGGGCTCGTGCCGCCGGCGGTGGTGATGGCGATGTCCACCGTGTCGACGCAGGTGTTGACCATGGTGTGGACCGGCGTGGTGAAGGTGACCTGCGAGGCCGAGGAGAACGTGGGGGTGGGGGTGACCGCGGTGCCGCCGACGGTCACGCCGGTGCCGGTGAGGAAGTTGGAGCCGAACAGCGTGACCGTGGTTCCGCCGCCGGTCGGCCCGCAGGTGGCGCTCACCCCGGTGGCGCTCGGGGCCGAGATGAGGAAGAAGGGCAGTGCGTTGCTGGTGACGTTGGTGTTGCTGGTCACGCTGACGGAGACCTGCCCGGCGCACTGCACCGAGGGGATCGTGAGGGAGACCTGGGTGGCGGTGACGGTGAGTCCGCTGGTCACCGTCACCGAACCGAAGGTCACCTTGGTGGTGGTCCCCAGGCCGGTGCCGTTGATGTGGAGTGTGTCTCCGGCCTTTCCCTGGTTGGTGGAGGTGCTGGTGTCGACCAACGACGTGATGGTTGCCATGTCTTTCCCTTGGTTGTGTTGGTGAACCCGAAGGACAGGTGGGTGCTGCCGCCCCTGGTTCGTCTCCGCACGGGGCACCCCTGTTGCGGGGGCGGGGGCGGGACTTGACGTCGCGGAGAGGGTGGCGATGAGGGAAGCGTGCGTGATCCGATGTCGCCGCCACCGGAGTCGTGCCGGCGCTCCGCCGGTCGTGGCGACTTCGTGTGAAGCCCTGCTTCCCGAGCCTCGGGCTGGAGCCGAGAGCATCCCGGAAGGAACGTCCTGGAGCCGAGTCCAGGAGCGCGCCGTCGGCGCCACCTGAGACCATTACGGCAGATGTTCCTCCTGCGCAAAAGGGCGCATGGGGAGCAACAGGGGTTTAGTGCGAATGTAGGCTTAAAAGCCGGGATTCCCTTTATGAGCCGGAGTGCGATGGTGTCGCACGGGGCAGCTCACTCGACCCCCGCCGGCGGGGCCCGGGATCCGGGACCCGCTCAGCTGCCGCAGTTCGTCACGGGCTGCGGGCTGCGGAGGCAGTCGGTGGGGGTGTTGCCGGTGAAGGTGGTGACGCCGTCCACGTCGGTGATCGCCACGGTGGTGGAGACCCCGCCGGGCGCGGGCGCGTCCGGCGCGGTGTTGCCGTTCACGGTGGAGGCGGTGAACGCGTATGTCCCGCCGTTGTTGAAGACGCCCGCGGCGGCGGACCCGGTACCGGTCACCTTGTTGCCGTCGATGTGGGAGTCGGTCACGGTCACGGACACGGCGCCCAGGGTGTTGTCGGTGTGGAGTCCGCCGCCCTGGGAGGAGCGGCCCGATGCCAGGTTGCCGCTGATCGTGGTGCCGTTGCGCAGGGTCAGTTCGCTCGCCGAGAGGTCTCCGGCCGCCGCGACGCCCGCGCCCTGGCCGAAGTCGCCGACCAGTTGGTTGCCGGTGACCTTGGTGTGGTCCAGGACGAGCGGACCGCCGTCGGCGAAGACGCCGCCGCCGCGGTTGCTGAAACCGTCGGCGGTGGTGAAACCGGTGACCGTGTTCCCGCTGATCGTGGCGCCGGTGATCGTGCCGCTCCCGCCGGAGGCCGGAGCGAACAGGATTCCGCCGCCGCCCTCGATGCTCTGGGTGACCCGGTTGTCCGAGACGGTGGTCCCGGTGACCGACAGAGTGCCGGAGCCCCCGTAGACGATGCCGCCCCCGACCTGTTTCGCCGTGTTGTGGCCGATGACGCCACCGGTGATGGAGGCGGGCAGGCTGGTGTCGAGGAGCGCGGCCCCGGCCAGGCTCCCGGAGCGGTTGCCGGTCATGGTCACCGAGTCCAGGGTGACGGCGACCGCGCCCAGCGCGGTGAGGGCGCCGCCCTGGCTGGTGGCGCTGTTGTCCTCGGCGGCGGTGCGGGTGAGGGAGACGGACGTGCCGTCGAGGGCCGCGACGGCGCCGCCCACTCCCGCGGCGTTCCCCTGGAAGCTGACGCCGTCGGTGGTGAGGGATCCGCCGGCGGTGCCGAGGAACACCCCGCCGCCACCGCCGGAATCCGCGTTGCCGTTCATGACGGTCAGGGCGTCCAGGGTGAGCGGGGCCGCGCCCACGTCGAGGATCCGGAAGCTGCTGGTGGCTGCCGGGTCGCGGCGGATCGTGGCGTGGTTGCCGTGGATCGTCAGCGGCTGCGCGATCGTCGGCAGCGACCCGTCGGAGTCGGTCAACGTGTACACGCAGTACGGGGCCAGCGTCAGCGTGTCCCCCGACCCGGAGTTCGCGTCGCCGATCGCCGTGACCAGCGCCGAGGTGGAGCACGGCACGTCCGTGAGGGCATGCGCCGGAAGCGTCGCCGAGCCCACGAGCAGTCCCCCCGCCGCCGCGGCCACGTGGGCCCGAGCCCTCCACCAGCTCATCGCGCTCCTCCATGGACGTGCACGGTCCGCTCGTACATATCGGCGGCATCACCGTATCCGCGGCGCGTCCGGAACGGTGTCGACATGCCGTCCATGGTCGGATCGCCCTACGAACAGCCCATGTGGGCGGTGCGCCGGAGGCACCGGATTGGGACCGGGCCCGGCGGGCACGTGGAGTCCAGGACGCCGGGACCTCCCGCGTCCGCGGGGCACGGAGCGGCAGAGGAGAGGCGCGTGGGGATGGTCAGGCGGTCGACGGCGGTGCCGGCGGAAGGGTCCGGGGCGCTGGACCGCGACGGCGCCCGCACACCACCGCTGCGACCCGGGAGCTACGATCCGGCCGACTACGCCGCGTCCGTGGTGCGCGGTGCCGAGGAGGCCGGGGTGTCACCCCTGCTGGTGATGGCCGTGCTCCACAACGAGGCGTACAAGCCCCACCATCCGCTGCTGGAGCGCCTGTGGCAGTGGTGGAAGCCCGGCGCGTCCTTCGGGGTGGCCAACATGCACCGCGCGACGTTCGAACGCGTGCGGCGCGCGCACGACCTGCCGGAGCGCTGGCAGGACCTGCGCGACGATCCCGCCTTCGCCATCCGCGCGGCGGCCCTGCACCTGAGGGACCTCGACCGGAGCCTTCCCGAACGGCACGTGCGCCGCTACACCCGCGACGAGCTTCTCGCCCTCGGGTACAACACGGGCGAACGCAACATGCGCGCGTTCGCCCGGGGTGTCCCGCCGGGCCCCATGGCGCGGTCGTATCTGCGCCGGTTCCGGAGCCACCGGAGCCGAGCCGCCGAGGCCCTGACGGACCGGAGCGGGCCGCACGGCGCCGGGGCCGGCTGAGTCGGTCCGGACGCGCCGTCGGGCATTCGGGGTGAACGGGGCGCTGCCGACCGCCTGTTGGGCGACCGTGATCGGCGGAGCCTTGACGGAGAGGGGCCGCATGAACATAGTTACCAGCGGGTAGCGAGGGCGGGTGGCCCCGCATGCCACTGATGGAGGCCCCGTGACCGATCACGCCCGCGCAGCCCTCGAACACCTGCGGGACGCGCATCGGTTCCAGTGGTACGTGATACCCCTGCTGCTCCTCGCCCTCTATGTCTACGCGGCCGAGGTGGAGCGCCGGAACTGGGACGTCTTCTTCGCGGGGCTCGCCCTGTGGGGCATGGACTGGTTCAACGAGATCTGGAACGCCCTCGTGCTCCACTTCACCGGCCGGGCCCCGGTCTGGGGGGCGACGGGCCGCAGCGCGTACCAGATCCTCGTCGGGCTCAACATCGAGATCTGCCTGATGTTCGCGATCATGGGTGTGACGGCGGCCAAGCTCCTGCCTCCCCGGGGGACACGCGTCCTCGGGATGCCCAACCGGCTGGTGTTCGTCGTGGCGAACTCGATCGCCTGCGTGTGCGTGGAACTCCTTCTGAACCGGGCGGGCGTGCTGACCTGGGACTGGTCCTGGTGGCAGGCCGACTTCCCCTTCCTGATCCTGCTGCTGGGCTACGCCCCCTTCTTCGTCGCCGTCGCCGTCGTCCACGACCTTCCCCGCGTCCGCACCAAGGCCGTCGCCGTGTCCGCCCTCTTCGCCTTCGACGCGGTCTGCCTGCTGGTGTTCGGATCACTGGGCTGGCTCTGAGCGCCGTCCGCGCCCTCACCCGGCCCGTCGGCCGGCTGACCGCTCACAGACCCGCCGCGTGATCGGGGACGTACGTCTGCAGGTCGCGCGGTGAGCGCCGGTAGCCGGTCGAGGCGGGCCGGGGCGGCAGCTCCAGCACCGGCGGCGGCACCTCGTGGTACGGCACCGACGAGAGCAGATGGGCGATCATGTTCAGCCGGGCCCGGCGCTTGTCGTCGCTCTCCACGACGTACCACGGCGCCTCCGGGATGTCGGTGTGCACCAGCATCTCGTCCTTGGCCCGGGAGTACGCCTCCCAGCGGGTGATCGACTCCAGGTCCATCGGTGACAGCTTCCACCGGCGCAGCGGGTCCTCCAGGCGGCGCCGGAACCGGTCCTGCTGCTCGGCGTCGCTCACCGAGAACCAGTACTTGCGCAGCAGGATCCCGTCCTCCACCAGCATCCGCTCGAACAGGGGGCACTGCCGCAGGAACCGCTGGTACTCGGCACCGGTGCAGAAGCCCATCACGTGCTCGACACCGGCCCGGTTGTACCAGGAGCGGTCGAAGAGCACGATCTCCCCGGCGGCCGGCAGATGCTCGACGTACCGCTGGAAGTACCACTGGGTGCGCTCGCGCTCGGTCGGCCTGGGCAGTGCGGCGACCCGTGCCACGCGGGGATTGAGGTGCTCCGTGACCCGCTTGATGGTGCTCCCCTTGCCCGCCGCGTCACGCCCCTCGAACACGATGACCACGCGGGCGCCCTCCGCCCGCACCCACTCCTGCAGCCTCACCAACTCCGCCTGCAGGCGCAGCAGTTCCCTCTCGTACACCTTGCGCGGCAGCGCCACCGTCTCCCTGCCGGCCATGCCGCACCTCCTGCCTCGACGACGCACGGAGACACCCGTCCCCCCGGATCGGGAGCCTGGACGCCACTGTACGTTCCCACGAACAGCGGCGCCGTACCCTCGGGAGCCGCGCGGCCGCCGCGTGTGCGCGTCCCCGCCCTGCGTACGGGGGGAAACAGCGGTAGACAGGAAGCAGGACTGGGGGGTGGTCAAAGGTCCGTCACCGGTCCGCGGAGGGCAGATGGTGTCCATGCCTGGGGAGAAGCCGCATCGACGCGCGGGGGACGCGATGGTGCAGGAGGCCTTCCTCCAGTGCCATGTACCGGTGGCGATCTGCGACGCCGAGCAGCGCGTCCTACGGGCGAGCAGGGGCATGGCGGACGAGGCGGGCCTGACCGAGGACGGGATGCGCGGCCGGCGGTTCACGCAGTTCATGCCCGACGCGGCCTACGAGGAGGTGGAGGCGGGGATGCGCCGGGTGGTCAGGACGGGCGCGTCCGCGCATCTGGAGGTGCGCGTCGAGGGCCGGACCGACCCCGGCGAGCGGGTCTGGTCGGTGACCCTGTCCCCGCTGCGGGACGCGACAGGCCAGGTCCGGCATGTGCAGTTCACCGCCGTGGACCTGACCGCGGAGTACGCGGCACGGGAGCGCCTCGCCCTGCTGAACGAGGTCGGAGCCCGGGTGGGGAGCACCCTGGACGTGACCCGCACCGCCCAGGAGATGGCCGACGTGGTGGCGGGCCGCCTGGCCGACTTCGTCACCGTGGACCTGCTGGACTCGCTGTTCCGCGGCGTGGAGCCCCGACCGGCCGCCGAGGGACTGGCCCTGCTGCGCGCCGCACACCAGTCGGTTCTTCCTGGCGTCCCCGAATCGGTGGTGGGGATCGGCGAGGTGGACTACTATCCGCAGTCCTCGCCGCCCGTCCGCGCCCTGTCGAGCGGCCTGCCCTCCCTGCACCGCACCATCGACCGGTCCGTCGCCCGATGGGCGCAAGGAGACCCGCAGCGCGCCGCGAGGGTCCTCGACCACGGGATCCACTCCGTCATCGTGGTGCCGTTGAACGCCCGCGGCATCACCCTGGGGGTGGCCGTGCTCGTCCGCCACCGGCGCCGGGCCTCCTTCACCGACGACGACCTCGTCCTCGCCGAGGACATCGCCGCACGCGCCGCCGTGGCCATCGACAACGCCCGCCGCTACACCCGTGAGCGCACCACCGCCGAGGCCCTGCAGCGCAGCCTGCTGCCCCAGCAGCCGGCGGACCAGGAGGCGGTGCGGGCGGCCTCCCGCTATCTGCCCGCCCACTCGCGGGCCGGTGTCGGCGGCGACTGGTTCGACGTGATCGCGCTGTCGGGAGCCCGGGTGGCCCTGGTCGTCGGTGACGTGGTGGGCCACGGACTGCGCGCGTCGGCCACCATGGGGCGGCTGCGCACCGCGGTGCGCACCCTGGCCGACGTCGACCTGCCGCCGCAGGAGCTCCTCGTCCACCTGGACGACCTGGTCACCCATCTCGCGGCGGAGGAGGACACGGCCGTCGATCCCGACCTGGAGATCGTCACCGATCTCATCGCCACCTGCCTGTACGTGGTCTACGACCCCGTCTCCCGCCGCTGCGCCGTCGCCAGCGCCGGTCATTCCCCGCCCGCCCTGGTCACCCCCGACGGCAGGGTCGACTTCCTCGACGTGTCGCCCGGGCCGCCGCTGGGAGTGGGCGGCCTGCCCTTCGAGGCCGTGGAGCGCGAACTGCCCGAGGGCAGTGTGCTCGCGCTGTACACCGACGGCCTGCTCGAAGCCGACGGCCGCGACATCGACGAGGGACTCCAGCGGCTGCGGCGGGCCCTGGCCATGCCGGCCGACCGGCTGGAGGAGGTGTGCGACGTCGTCCTCGGCAGCCTGCTGTCCGGCCGGCCCACGGACGACGTGGCCCTGCTGGTCGCCCGTACCCGCGCACTGGACTCCCGCCAGGTCGCCACCTGGGAGCTGGCCGACGACCCCGCCGCCGTGGCCGGCGTGCGCGCCTCGGTGACCCGCCGGCTCGCGGACTGGGGACTGGACGAGACGACCTTCACCGCGGAGCTGGTGGTCAGCGAGCTGGTCACCAACGCCATCCGCTACGGCGGCCCGCCCATCCAGCTGCGCCTGATCCGCTCGACCACGGTGATCTGCGAGGTGTCCGACAGCAGCAGTGCCGCCCCGCACCTGCGGCGGGCCCGCACCTTCGACGAAGGCGGGCGCGGACTGCTCCTGGTCGCTCAGCTGGCCCGGCGCTGGGGCACCCGCCATGAGGCCGCGGGCAAGACCATCTGGGCGGAGATCGCGCTGCCCGAGACGCCCGCCGCGCGGACGTGACGGAACAGGCCCGGCGTTCCGTACGCTATACCGAACAGGGATCGGTGCGAAGGGGGACAGCGTGCACGTCGGTGAAGGGTCGATCCGGGAAAGGCTGGCCGTCAACCTGAGACGGGCCAGGACCGAGCGGGGACTGTCGATCTCCGAGCTGTCCCGGCGCTCGGCGATCGGGAAGGCCACGCTGTCGCAGCTGGAGTCGGGCACCGGGAACCCCACCATCGAGACGGTGTTCAGCCTCTCGCGCGTCCTGGAGGTGGCGATCTCCGACCTGCTGGACGCGACACCGCCCGCCGGCCCGACCGTGGTGCGCGCCGCGGAGGTGGAGGCCCTCAGCGGAGAGGGGGTCGACCTGCGTCCGCTGCGGCGCATCGAGGCCGGGGACGCCGTCTTCGAGGTCTTCGACCAGCGGGTGCGGGCCGACCGCCGGCAGGACTCGCTCGGCCATGTCGGGACCGAGCACACCATCGTACAGGCCGGCCGGCTCGGTGTGCGGGTGGAGGGGCGCGAGGTGGAGCTGGGCCCCGGCGACTACGTCGCGTTCGACGCGACGCTGCCGCACGCGTACACGGCGCTCGACGGCGAGGTCCGCTCCGTCCTGCTGCTGCAGTACCGGGCCGATCAGAGGCTGCATCTGGCGGACACGTCCGACGGGACCGTTGACACGCCCTGACCCCCGTCGCTACGTTCCGAATCGTTCGGTACAGCGAACGATGGGGGTTCGATGCGCGGAACAAGAGTGGCGGTGCTGGGCGCCGGGATCGTGGGCGCCGCCTGTGCTCGCGAACTGGCCCTGGCCGAACTGGAGGTCGTCGTCGTGGACCGCGGCGGCGCAGGGGCGGCGACCACCTCGCACGGCGAGGGCAACATCCTCGTCTCGGACAAGCGGCCCGGCCCCGAACTCCGCCTCGCCCAACTCTCCCGGCGGCTGTGGCCCGAGGTGCTCGCCGCCGTCGCCGAGCGCTCCCCGCACGCCGCGCACACGGCGGAGTGGCAGCCCAAGGGCGGCATCGTCGTCGCGACCACCCCCGACGGCGCGCGGGAGCTGGCCCGGTCGGCCGCCGGGCAACGCGCGGCAGGGGTACGGGTCGAGACGCTGGACGCCGACGCGCTCGCCGACGCCGAGCCGTACGTCACCCGGGAGCACACCGCGGCCCTGTCCTACCCCGAGGACGCCCAGGTGCAGCCGGCGGGCGCGGCCTGTGCCCTGCTCGGCGACGCGCTGGCGGCGGGGGCGACGCTGTACACGGGCTGCGAGGTGCTCGGCGCGGTCACCCGAGGAGGCCGGATCACGGGAGTGCGCACCCGCGCCGGCCTGCTGGAGGCCGACTGGTTCGTCGACGCCGCGGGCCCCTGGTCCGGCGAACTGTCCGGCCGCCTCGGCGCACCGGTGGACGTGCGGCCCCGCCGCGGCGACATCCTGGTGACGACACCGCTGCCGCCGATGGTCTTCCACAAGGTCTACGACGCGGACTACGTGGGCGCGGTCGGCAGCGACGCGGAGGAGCTGCGGACCTCCGCGGTCGTGGAGTCCACCCGGGGCGGCAGCGTGCTCATCGGCTCCTCACGCCGCCGGGTCGGCTTCGACGACCGGTCGCGCCCCGAGGTCCTGTCGGCCGTCGCCGCGAAGGCGCTGCGGCTGTTCCCCACGCTGGCCGGGGTGCCGGTGATGCGCGCGTACGGCGGCTTCCGGCCGTACGTCCCCGACCATCTGCCGGTCATCGGCGCCGATCCGCGGCTGGCGGGGCTGTGGCACGTCAGCGGACACGAGGGCGCCGGGATCGGCCTGTCGGTGGGCTCCGCACGGCTGTTGCGGAACCTGATGCTCGACGAGCCGACGGAGACGGACGCCGCCCCCTTCCGGGTGGACCGTCCGGCGGTGCTCGGCGCGGGCACGCACACCGCGAGTCGAACGAGGTGAGGAGATGAGTCCCGGACCAGCACGCGCCGCGTCCGACGCCGCCGGACGGCGGGACCGGCCCCTGCGGATCACGGTCGACGGCGAGCCCGTCGGCGGGACCGAGGGCCAGACCATCGCGGGAGTCCTGCTCGCGGCGGGCCGGCCGGCCTGGCGCCGGGGCCGCTCCGGCGCCCCGCGCGGGGTGTTCTGCGGGATCGGTGTCTGCTTCGACTGCCTGGTGACGGTGGGTGAGGAGCGCGATGTGCGGGCCTGCCTGCGCCGGGCCCGCGACAACGACGTGGTGACCACCCAGACCAGGGAGCCGGTACGGGGCGGAACGGGGGAGAGCTGATGCCTCGTCATGTCGTGGTCGTCGGTGCGGGACCCGCGGGTCTCGCCGCGGCGGAGGCCGCGCTGAGCGCGGGCGCCCGGGTGACCCTGCTCGACTCGGCGGACCGGCCCGGCGGCCAGTACCACCGGATGCCCCCCGCCGAGTACGACGCCTTCCGGTCGCGGGCGCCGCGGCACGGGTGGCGGGCCTTCGACCGGCGCCGCCGCCGGGTGCTCACGCACGCGCGGTGCGCCTGGTGGCCCGAGTCCTCGGTGTGGGCGCTGGAGCGCCCCGCGCGGCCCGGGGTGCCCCGGGTGCACGTGCTGCGCGGTCCGGCCGACGGCTCCGACCGGCGCCGGACGACGCTCGACCCCGACGCCCTGGTGCTCGCCGTGGGCGCGCACGACCGCGTACTTCCCTTCCCCGGCTGGGAGTTGCCCGGTGTCTTCACCGGCGGCGCCGCCCAGGCGCTCGCCAAGGGGGAGCGGGTCGTGGTCGGCGACCGCGTGGTCGTCGCGGGTACCGGGCCGTTCCTGCTCCCGGTGGCCGCTACGCTGCTGGAAGCCGGCTCCCGGGTGCTCGCGGTACTGGAGGCCAACACGCCGGGCACCGTCGCCCGTGGCTGGTCGCGCCGTCCCTGGCAGCTCGCGGCGCACGCCGCGAAGGCGGGTGAACTCGGTTCGTACGCGGCCCTGTTGCTCCGGCACCGGGTGCCCTACGGCACGCGTCGCGCCGTGATCCGGGCGCACGGCGACGGGCGGGTCGAGGAGGTCGTCACCGCGCGGCTGCGCGCGGACTGGTCGGTCGTGCCGGGCAGCGAGCGCACGCTCGCCGTGGACGCGGTCTGCGTCACCCACGGCTTCAGCCCGCGGCTGGAGCTTCCGGTGGCCGCCGGATGCGCCCTGCGCACCACCGCCGGCGGCGAGTTCGTGCACGTCGACGACGATCAGGCGACCACCTGCCCCGGCGTCTACGCGGTCGGCGAGATCACCGGCATCGCGGGAGCCCCGGCCGCGCGGGCGGAAGGCGCGCTCGCCGGCCTGCTCGCCGCCGGTGGCGCCCCGGACACGGCCGCACCGCGTCAGCTGCGCCGCGCCAGGGACCAGGGCCGCGCGTTCGCCGCACGGCTGGCCGCGGCGCACCCGATCGGCGCGGCCTGGCCCGAGTGGCTGCGCCCCGAGACCGTCGTCTGCCGGTGCGAGGAGACCGACTACGCCGCGATCCGCCGGGCCGCGGCCGACGAGGCCACCCGCGCCGCCCGGGTCGTCAGGCTGGAGACACGGGCCGGGCTCGGCCCGTGCCAGGGCCGGATCTGCGGCCCCACGGTCGCCGAGCTGAACGCCCGCCTGTCCGGTGAGCCCACCGACCGGACCGCGGGGGGCCCGCCTGCCTGCTCACCCCACCGGCGCCCGATCGCCCAGCCGCTACGGCTGAGCGAACTGGCCGCCGCCCCCGAACCGCCCCCCGAAGGTCCCGCCCCGCACCTTCCCTGATCCCGCACCGTCCCATCGACTTCCTTGATGAGGAGCCGAGTTCATGGGCAACAACAAGAGTCAGGCCCTGTCCCTGGGCGGCGTGGTCGTGGCCACCGCCCTTCCCTACCGCGAGGACGCGTCCGCCCCGGCCGGGCTGGCCGTGGACCTCGACCGGTACGCCGAGCACTGCCGCTGGCTGGTGCGGAGCGGCTGCCGCGGCGTCGGTCCGAACGGTTCGCTGGGCGAGTACACCTCCCTGACGGACCAGGAGCGGCGCACGGTCGCACGGACGGCGATCGAGGCCGTCGGCGACCTGGGCATCGTGGTCGTGGGCGTGCACGGCGCCGGCGCGCACCAGGCCAGGCACTGGGCCGAGGTCGCCGCCGAGGATGGTGCCGACGCCCTGCTGTGCCTGCCCCCCACCATGTATCGCGCGAACCGTGGCGAGATCCTCACCCACTTCGAGGCCGTGGCCGGCGTCGGCCTCCCGGTCATGGTCTACAACAACCCGGTCGACACCCGGGTCGACCTGACCCCGGACCTGCTCGCGGAGATCGCCCGCATCGACAACGTCGTCGCCGTGAAGGAGTTCTCCGGCGACGTCCGGCGCGTTCTGGAGATCAGGGAGCGGGCACCCGGCATCGAGGTCGTCAGCGGCGCCGACGACCTCCTCCTGGAAAGCCTGCTGATGGGCGCCACCGGCTGGTTCGCCGGCTTCCCGAACGTCTTCCCCGCGGAGTCGGCGCGCCTGTACGACCTCGCCGTGACCGGCAGGGTCTCCGAGGCCCGCGCCCTGTACGAGTCCCTGGTCGCCGCCTTCCGCTGGGACTCGCGCACCGAGTTCGTCCAGGCCGTCAAGCTCGGCATGGACCTGGTCGGCCGGTTCGGCGGGCCCTGCAGGCCGCCGCGCGGCCCGCTGGGCGCGGATCTGCGCGAGCGGGTCCAGGCCGACATGGCCCGTGCCGTCGCGGCGCTCGAGAAGCAGTCCGCCTGATGCGGTCCGTCCGCACGATCAGTGTGGTCGACTCCCACACCGAGGGCATGCCCACCCGCGTGGTCACCGGCGGGGTGGGTCCCGTCCCCGGCGACACCATGGCCGAGCGGCGCCGCCACGCCGTGGAGAACCTGGACGGGCTGCGCCGGTTCCTGGTGGACGAGCCGCGCGGGCACTCCGCCATGAGCGGGGCGATCCTGCAGCCCCCCACCCGCCCGGACGCCGACTGGGGCGTGCTCTACATCGAGGTCAGCGGATTCCTGCCGATGTGCGGGCACGGCACTGTCGGCGTGGCCACCGTCCTCGTGGAGACGGGGATGGTCGAGGTGACCGAGCCGGAGACCCGGGTCCGCCTCGACACGCCCGCGGGGCTGGTCGAGGCGCGGGTCGCGGTCACCGACGGCCGCGCCGCCCAGGTCACCCTGCGCAACGTGGACGCCTTCGCCCTCGAACTCGACGCGACGGTCCAGGTCCCCGGTCTGGGCGAGGTCCGCTACGACATGGCCTACGGCGGCAACTTCTACGCCATCGTCGAACTCGACCGGCTCGGGCTGCCGTTCGACCGCGGGCGCAAGCACGAGATCCTCGCCGCCGGACTGGCCGTCATGCGCTCCATCGACGAGCGGAACCGGCCGGTGCACCCGGTCGACCCCCTCATCCAAGGGTGCAAGCACGTGCAGTTCCTCGCCCCGGACTCCACCGCACGCCGCTCACGCAACGCCATGGCCATCCACCCGGGCTGGTTCGACCGCTCGCCCTGCGGCACCGGAACGTGCGCCCGCATGGCCCAGTTGCACGCACGCGGCGAGCTCGACCTGCACACCGACTTCGTCAACGAGTCCTTCATCGGCACCGAGTTCACCGGCCGCCTGCTCGCGACGACACACGTCGGCGCCCTGCCCGCCGTGGTCCCCGAGTTCTCCGGCCGCGCCTGGATCACCGCCACCGCCACCCACCTGCTGGACCCGACCGACCCCTTCCCGCACGGATTCGTGCTCTAGAAAAGGGCACCCCTCACCCCTCATCCCCCTCACTCCGCACGAGACCACCGGAGAGCCCGCCATGTCCCGTTCAGCCTCGGCTCGAAGCACCTGGAACGCGGTCGCACCCGAGCCCGACCGGGTGGTGGCCGCGGCCTCCGCCTCGGCCCGGGCATGGGCCGACGCGGCCCCGACGGCCCGCGCCCGCGTCCTCGAAGCCGTGGCGGGCGCTCTCGAAGGGGAGCGCCCCGAGTTGGTCGCCCTGGCCGACACCGAGACCCGTCTCGGCGCGGCCCGCCTGGACGGCGAGTTGACCCGCACGGTCTTCCAACTGCGGCTCTTCGCCGACCTGGTGCGCACCGGGGAGGCCCTCGACGTCCGTATCGACCGACCCGACCCCCGATGGCCCACCGGGCCGCGACCCGATCTGCGCCGCTACCGCGTCGCGCTCGGCCCGGTCCTGGTGTTCGCGGCCGGCAACTTCCCCTTCGCCTTCGGCGTGGCGGGCGGTGACACCGCCTCCGCCTGGGCCGCGGGCTGCCCGGTGGTGGTCAAGGCGCACCCCGGCCACCCCGAACTGTCGTACCGCACCGCCGGGGTCATCCGGCAGGCGATGGCCCGCGCCGACGTACCCGAAGGGGTGTTCGCCCTGATCGAAGGGCAGCGGGCCGGGACCGACGCACTGCGCCACCCGGCCCTGCGGGCAGCCGCCTTCACCGGCTCCACGAGGGTCGGCCTGACGCTCGCCCGCGTCGCCGCCGAACGCCCGGAGCCGATCCCGTTCTACGGGGAACTGGGCAGCGTCAACCCCGTCGTGGTCACTCCGGGCGCGGCCCGCGCCCGGAGTGCGGAGATCGCCGAGGGCTGGGCGGGCTCGCTCACCCTGGGCGCGGGTCAGTTCTGCACCAACCCCGGCCTGCTGTTCGCCCCGGCCGACGGCGATCTGCTCGACGCGCTCACAGAGCCGCTGTCCCGGGCTCCCGCCCTGCCGATGCTGGGGGACCGGATCGCCGAAGCGTACGGGGACGGCGCGCGGCGACTCGCCGCCCTGCCGGGCGTACGACGGCTGGTGTGGCCGAAGGACGAGGCGTCGACGGCCCCCCGGCTGCTCACCCTGGACCTGGCCGCGTTCGCCGCCGACCCCCGGGCCGCGGCCGAGGAGTGCTTCGGGCCGCTCGGCCTGGTGGTGACGTACGAGCGGCTCGGGGACGTGGCCGCCGCGGTGACCTCGCTGCCGGGGCAGCTCACCGCATCCCTGCACGGTGAGCCGCACGAGCACGGCGACCTCGCCGATCTGATCGCGGCGCTGGCCGCGCGCAGCGGCCGAGTGCTGTGGAACGCGTGGCCCACCGGCGTCTCGGTCACCCACGCCATGCAGCACGGTGGACCGTTCCCCGCCACCACCGCGCCCGCCACCACCTCGGTCGGCACCGCCGCGATCGAGCGGTTCCTGCGGCCCGTCGCCTACCAGTCGTGGCCGCAGCGGCTGCTGCCGCCGCCGCTGCGCGACGACAACCCCTGGGGCGTGCCCCAACGGGTCGACGGGTAGCCGCCGCGGCCGCCCGGTGGGCGGAGCAGACCGGACAAAAGATCATTTTGCAAAGTAAATATTATTTATTGCTGCCATGGGGGATGAACCCGCCGCCCCGGGCTCTCGTCATCACCAGGTGTGGGAACCGCACCGCCGTGTGTGGGCCACATCACGGAAGTGCATTCCCCGGGCCGCGCGGCCCGGCAGACACCGCGAAAGAGAGACCCCCATGACCGCACGACGCACCCGCAAGGCGACGATCTCGGCCGCGGGAGCGGCCGCGGCCGCCCTGCTGGTCACCGGCATGGCAGGCAGCGCCTCGGCCGACACCGGCCCCACCGCGTGGGCGCCCTCCTGCCGCACCGCCGACCTGACGGCTTCCCTGCGGGACGCCCAGGCGGGTGCCGGCAACTTCGGGCAGACCCTCACCCTGACCAACGACTCGTACCGCACGTGCACCGTGCGCGGATATCCCCGTCTGAGCGTCCAGGACGCCAGGCACCGGAACCAGGCCGTCGACGTGGTGTGGGGTTCCACCTACTTCCAGCGCGACCCCGGCCCCCGCACCGTGACGCTCAGGCCCGGACAGGCCGCCACCGCGAGCCTGTCCTGGAACGCCCCCCAGGGCGACAGGTCGATCACCCCCTCCTACCTCAAGGTCACCGCGCCCCGCGGGCGAGGCGACCTCACGGTCCGCTTCACCCCGGGCGCCATCGACGCCGGCGTCCTGCGTGCCACCGCCCTCGCCGCCCAGCCGGCCCCGGCGCGGCCGCTCAAGGTCTCCGTCCACAGGCTCACCGACTACGGACCGACGACCGGCCCGCTGCACGCGGGGGACACCGCGGACGTCGTCGTCTCCGGCTGCGAGGACGACACCGACGCCTCGGTCACGTCGAACGCCTTCGTCGACGGCTCCACCGACCTGGTCCCCTCCGCCGACCGGCCCACTCTGCAGGGCTTCCCGGAGATCGCCGACGTCGACGGCGTCTACTACGTCAGCGCGCAGTGCCCCACCGCCGGTACCACCGCCACCACCACCGTGACCGTCGAGTAGCCCTCCCTGACCGGCCGCTCCGCCCCGCCCCTTCGGCGTGACCGCATGCGGTCGGCCACTCCTAATCCCCGTAGGGACGCCACTGGGCCGTCTGCCTCAGTGCCGCACGGGCGCCCCACCACCAGGTGAGGACAGCCAGCACGGCCAGGGCCCCCGCAGTGACGGACAACGTGCCGCCGGACAGCCCGATGCCGTCGACGGGACTCTCCTGGGGAGTGGCCAGCCAGGCCGCGACGACGACGCCGGCGGCCGTCGCCGCCAGGAGCGGGGCGAGCAGAGCCCAGGCGGAGGCCGAGTAGTAGATCCGTCGCCGACCGGTCAGCACGCTCAGCGGCGCGAGCAGGAGGCTGAGCCGCAGGAACTCGGCGAGATTCCCGAGAGTCGCGGCCACGGCGACGATGAGCAGGCCCGGAACGCCGAGGAAGGTGACCCATCTGCCGTGTGCCGCTCCGTTCCGTGCGCCCACCAGCCACCCCTCGCCCGGCAGCTCCGCGGTGACGGCCGCGACGGGGAGGTCGTCCCTGAACAGCCGTTTGATCTGGTCGTAGTCCATGTCCCGGCCGTCGGAGGAGGTCAGGACCAGATTCGACGGTGCCTTCTTCATGTCGCCTGGGAGGACGTCCCCTTCCTGTACGGCGATGCGTTCATCGGTCGGGAGCGACCAGCGCACCGCTTCGGCGATCCGCGGGGTCGCCAGGGCTGTGCCGGTGGTGGTGACCTGCCGCGAGCAGGGCAGCTTCACGGATCGGAGGGCGGGGCAGGGCGCCTGGACGCGGGGAAGTCCGTCGGAGGCGGGGCCCGTCGGGGGGTACAGGGCGAAGCTCTCCGTGTTCTCCGGCAGTCGCCGAAGCGCGCCTGCGAGCTGGTTCGGGGAGAGTCTGCTCGGATCGACCTGAAGGAGCACGACGCTGTGCCCGATGCGGCGAGCCGTCTCCTGAGCGGCCTGCGCGCTCGCACCGAACTGTGAGGTCTTCAGCTGGACCTGGCTGACCAGCACCATTGCGATCCCCACTCCGGCGACCAGGCGCGCGGTCACCCCTGGGTGAGCGGCCATGCGCCTGCCGGAGACCAGGGCGCCCGAACTGCCTGTCCTGCGGACCGAATCGGCGATCCTGGAGCCCGCCGCGCCCGCTCCGAGGGCGACCGCGCAGGGGAAGGTGGCCATTACAGCGACCACACCCGCGTTGTACAGCTTCATCCGGAGGTCCGCGTACTGTGCGGGATCAAGGAGCGCCGGACCTCGGACCGTGGCGAAGATCAGCAGCGGACAGGCCAGGGCCGCCCAACGGATGGCCCGTCCCCGGCGCGCCGACAGTTGCACGGGCCGGGTTCCTCCCCGTCCGCCGGGTCGGTGCATCACGCCGACGAGGACCAGCGTGCCGATCGCTCCCACACACCCTGCCAGGGCGGCGCCCCACCACCAGTGCCGCAGGTCGGCACCGGACAGCCAGTAGCCGATCCAGGGCAGACGCACGTGGTCCGTCGTCATCACGAGGAAGGCCGGAAGGGCACCCAGCACCGCACCGGCCAGCACCGGTACCGCCGACTCTCCGAGGGTGAGAGCGAGGCGATGACGCGAGCCGCCCCCCAACGCGCTGATCAGCGCGGTGCGTTTGTCCCTGCCTGCCGACCCCATGCGCGCGGCGACGACGGCCAGCACGCCGGCAGGCAGCAGAATCAGATACAGCGCGGTGAGCAACTTGCCTCGGCCGGACACGAACAGGACATCGCCCGCAGGCAACCCCCGCTCCTTCCCGAACCCGACGACGCGCGAGAATCCGGCCTTGTCGAACTGCTTGTCCGTGGGATTGACATAGGCGTACCGCTCGCCTGGACCGGCGAGCCCGGACTGATGGATGAAGCCGACCACCCGGCCGAGCCTGGACGGCGCTCCCTCGGCGCGCAGTGCTTGGTCCAGCTGCGGTGACAGCACCGCCTGGCCGGGCGCGGGCCACCGGTCGATCCCTGGCGGAAGTGGAGTGTCCGTGGACAGCGGGCGAAGGTAGACGAGGCTGTACTGGCGTCCTTCCACCTCGTCGAAGTCGCTCCTGGCGAGCGCCACGGCCGGACGGTCGGGAAATGCGTCCTGGAACTGCAGCGCGCGCTCGCCCGTGCGGCGCTCCATCCCGTCGTAGGCCGCGCACACCGCCGCCACCGCGGACAGGCCGAGCGCCAGCGAGGCTGCCGCGAGGAGCAGGGCGACGGCGCGGACCGCTCCGTCGCCGGTACGCCGTCCCGCGGCCCACCCCATACGCAGCAGTTGCGCGGAAAGAGACGTTCCGCTCATGCTCGACCCTCCACGGCGTAGGGCACCAACGCCGCCCGCCTGAGCTCCAGCAGCCGGTCCGCCCTGTGGGCGACCTCGACATCGTGGGTCACCACGACCATCGCGCAGTTCCACTTCTTCGGTACCGAGAACAGCAGGTCCGCCACGGTGTCCCGGGTGGCCGAGTCCAGGGCGCCGGTCGGTTCGTCGGCCAGCAGCAGGGCCGGCTCGTTCATCAAGGCCCGTGCGACCGCGGCTCGTTGCCGTTCACCACCGGAGAGCCGGCCGGTGGGCACTCCCTTGACGGGAACACCCAGCTCGGCCAGCAGTTCCTCCGCTCGCGCGTACGCCTGGCGAGCACCGGTGCCCGCCAGCAGAGCGGCCAGAGCGACGTTCTCCACGGGTGTCAGCTCCGGGAGCAGTTCGCCGAACTGGAAGACGACTCCGATGTGGCCGCTGCGGTGCCGTTCCAGAGCACGCCGCCTCATGCGCGTCACGTCGGCGCCGGCAACGCTCACCGAGCCCGAGGACGGCCGGATCAGCCCCAGCACACAGCCCAGCAGGGTGCTCTTGCCGCTGCCGCTCGGCCCGACGACCGCCACCGATTCCCCGGGTGCGACCTCGAGGTCCGCTCCGTCGAGCAATACGCGGTCTGCGACCTCGTATCGCAGCCCGCGCACGGCAAGCACGGGCTGGTCCGGCATCATGCCGCTCATCCACTTCCCCCAGGAGACATCCGCTCGGCAACCGTCCAGCCGAGCGCTTCATTCTGGACGCGGGAGCAGGTCGCCGCCGGTGGGGGAGCCTTTTGAGGCATCTTTTACGCGACGCGCGCAACCGGAATGCCTGCTTCGCCGTCTGACAGGGAGTCGAGCCCGTCGGGGGCGAGAGTCGAAGAGCGGGGCGGATCGTGGAACGGCGCAGGGGCAGCATAGGAATCGCACTGGTCACGGGTGCTGTGCTGGTGGGCGCGACCGCCTGCGGCGCGGGCGGCGGGGGCAAGGCAGGAGGGGACGACGCGAAGGGGCCGGGCGCGTCGCGTACCTCCGCCTCCGCATCCCCGTCGAAGCCCGCGGGGCCGCCGATGCTGCTGAACACGATCATGCCGCAGTCGGGGACCACCGTGGGCGTCGCCATGCCGGTCTCGGTCGACTTCGCGAACCCGGTGGCGGCGAAGGCGCGGGCCGCCGTCGAGAAGCACATGAAGGTGAGCGCCTCCCAGCCGGTGGTCGGCGCCTGGCACTGGCTCAGCGACACGCGCGCCGACTGGCGTCCGAAGACGTACTGGCCCGCCGGCACGAACGTCAAGGTCGACGTCGACATGAGGGGCGTCGCCAACGGCAACGGACGCTACGGTGTACGCAGCTACACGCACGCCTTCAAGATCGGCGACGATGTGCGCGCGGACGTCTCGGTGACCGGCCACACCATGAAGGTGACCCGGGACGGCAAGCCGGTGCGCACCCTGTCGATCAACGCGGGCAGCTCCGAGTTCCCCACGTGGAACGGCACGATGGCCGTCATGGACAAGCAGGAGAAGGTGCACATGAACTCCTGCTCCGTCGGCATAAGCTGCGACAAGGGCAGCCCCAACTACTACGACCTGACGCTTCCCTGGGACGTGCACCTGACGGGTTCCGGCACGTACGTGCACTACTCGGACGGCGACCCCTTCCCGGGCAGCGGCAGCGCCCGCGGCTCACACGGCTGCGTCCACCTCTCCAAGGCGGACGCCGAGTGGTTCTACGACCAGGTCAAGCAGGGCGACCCCGTCACCATCACCGGCTCGTCCAAGGCCAAGGCGGCGCCCGAGAACGGCTACGCCGACTTCGACCTGGAATGGGGCCAGTGGCTCGCGGGCAGCGCGTCCGGCGAGGGGACGACCGCGGCACTGTGACGCGCGCCGTCAGGCGCGTCGGGGGCGGCGGGACCGAGCACGAGCGGCCCGCCGCACACTCCTACCAGCGCCCGGCGGCCCGGTCCGGCGTGGCGTGCAGGGAGCCGAGCAGGCCGAGCGCCTCGGCGCTGGGGCTGCCGGGCTCGGCGTGATAGATGATCAGCTGCTGGCCCGGAGCGTTCCGCACGTCGAACGCATGGTGCGCGAGGGTCATGGCACCGACGTCGGGGTGCCGGAAGTACTTGTCCTCCCGCGTCTTGCCCCGCACGGTGTGGCTGCTCCACAACCAGGCGAAGTCCGGGCTCGACGCGGTGAGTTCGGCGACCAGCTCCCGAAGCCGCTCACTGTCCGGACTCAGGCCGGACGCCTGGCGCAGATGACCCGCGACCGTCTCGGCCGTTCGGTCCCACCGGGCGTGGAACGGCCGGCCGGCCGGGTCGAGGAAGACCATGCGGGCCAGGTTGTCCGACCGCTCGAACGGCGCGTACAGCGCCTCGGCCAGGGCGTTGGCGGCCAGGATGTCCAGGCTCGGGTTGATGACGAACGCCGGAGTGCCGGGGTAGCAGTCCAGCAGCACGCGCAGTGCGGGGTCGACCCGGTCGTCGGCGGCGGACCGCAGGCCCGGAGCCGTACCGGCCAACCGGTGGAGGTGGGCCAGGGCGTCGCCGTCCAACCGCAGCGCGCGGCCGAGCGCGTCGACCACCTGCGCCGACGGGTGGCGTTCGCGGCCCTGTTCCAGCCGGGTGTAGTAGTCCGCGTTCACGCCCGCCAGTACGGCCACCTCCTCGCGGCGCAGCCCCGCCACCCTGCGCAGGCCGTGACTCGCCATGCCGACGTCCCCCGGCCGCACGGCCGCGCGCCGCGCCCGCAGGAACTCCCCCAACCCGTTGACCTTCATGCCGTCAGGCTATGCCCCGGCCGGAAGCCGTGCCTGGGTGTGCCGCACCCGGGCAGCGCACGGCCTGGGCGCCCCGGACCGCTCCGCCCAGACTCGGTGGTCCACCACTCGGTGGTCCACCAAGAGAAGGGCCGGTCATGACGGACCAGACAGCCAAGGTCGTAGCGATCACCGGTGCGAGCAGCGGGATCGGTGAGGCGACCGCCCACCGACTCGCCGCCGACGGCCACCGTCTGCTCCTGGGTGCACGGCGCACCGGGCGCCTGGAGCGGATCGTCGAGGAGATCACCGCCGCGGGCGGCACCGCGGCGGCCCGGCACCTGGACGTCACCGACGCCGCCGACGTCCGGGACTTCGAGGCGGACGCCCGCGAGCGCTACGGCAGGCTCGACGTGATGGTCAACAACGCCGGAATCATGCCGCTCTCACCGCTGGACGCGACGCGGACCGAGGAGTGGGAGCGCATGATCGACGTGAACCTGCGCGGCGTCCTGAACGGCATCGCCGCCGCGCTGCCCGGGATGCGCGCCCAGGGCGGCGGGCACATCGTGAACATCGCCTCCGTCGGCGCGCACGAGGTCTCGCCCACGGCCGCCGTGTACTGCGCCACCAAGTTCGCCGTCCGCGCGATCTCCGAGGGCCTGCGGCAGGAATCCGCGGGGGGCCTGCGGGTCACCCTGATCTCCCCGGGCGTCACCGAGTCCGAACTGGCGGACGCCATCGCGGACCCGGTCGCCCGGGAAGCCATGCGCGCCTACCGCGCGGTGGCCCTGCCCGCCTCCGCCGTCGCCGCTGCCGTCGCCTACGCCGTCTCCCAGCCCCCGGAGGTCGACGTCAACGAGATCGTCATACGCCCCGCGGCAAGCGCTCAGTGAGGGCCAACCCGGGCCCCGCCCACCACGCCCCCTGACGAGGGGCTCGTCCCGGAGAGCCGACCCCCGGCGGACGGCCCCTTCGAGCGACGACGCGGAAGACCGACGCCCCTGCTCGACGACGCCCCGACCGCGCCGACCCCGGCGGGAGCTCCGCTGGAAAGGGATGTCTCCGTCGGGACGGGGCAGCTCTGCTAGGACGGGATGTCTCCCTCGGCACCGGGCGGCCGGCTCGCGGTCCGGTGCCGCACCGCGCCCCGCACCCGGCCGACCCGAGACCGGGAGGTGCCGCCCCTCCCCGGACGAGCATCCACGCAGGGTGTCGGGCCCTGAGCCGGAGCGCGTGCCGCGCCCTCGCCCGCTCACTGCTCGCCGCGCGGGTCCACGGGAAGGGCCAGCCGGAACAGCGCCCCGCCCCCCGGCGCCTGATGAGCCGTCAGTTCCCCGTCGTGGGTCTGCGCGATCTGCCGGGCCATGGCCAACCCCAGCCCGGAACCGGGCAGCGCGCGGGCGGCCCGCGCCCGGTAGAAGCGGTCGAAGACATGCGGCAGGTCGGCCGTGTCGATCCCGGGACCGTGGTCCCGGACGGTGATCTCCAGGCGGTGGTCCCGCTCCGCCCGGCACGCCGCCACCTCGACCCGGCCGCCGGCCGGGGAGAACTTCGCGGCGTTGTCCAGCAGGTTCGAGAACAGGCGCGTGAGCCGGCTCGGCACGGCCGCGGTCAGCGCCGACGCGGCCGCCGGGTCCCGGTCGAGCACGAAGCCCACATGCGGCCAGTGGTCACGAGCGGCGGCCACGGAGTGCTCCAGCAGGGACACCGGCCGCACCAGCTCAAGAGCCTGCTGCGGCTCCTCGTCCCGCGCCAGATCGATCAAGTCGTTGACCAGCGTGGTCACTTCCCGCAACTGGCGGGAGAGCGCCCCCGTGGCCCGCTCCCGCTGCTGCGGGCTCAACCGGTCCGCGCGCAGCAGGATCTCCGCGTTCGAACGCAGCGCGGTCAGCGGCGTGCGCAGTTCGTGCGAGGCGTCGGCGACCAGCCGACGCTGCGCGGCCAGCGACTCCTCCAGCGCGTCCAGCATGGTGTTGAAGGAGACCGCGAGCCGGGTGATCTCGTCCTCCCGGCCGCGGGGCCCGGCCGGCAGCTCGATACGCAGCCCGGCGTCACGGGTGGCGGTGATCCGCTCCGCGGTCGAAGTGAGCCGGGTGACCGGCGCCAGGCCCGAGCGGGACACCCAGTAGCCCAGCAGCGCGGCGACCGGCACACCCGCCCCGCCGATCACCGCCAGCAGCCCGGCCGCCTGCCGCTCGGCCCGCCGCACCCCGTCGGAGCGCAGCGCCACCTGCATGGCCAGCCCCTTGCGGGCCGGGGTGGTCAGCACCCGCACCGGATGACCGTCCACGGACGCCGTACGGAAGAAGGGGGCGCGCCGGCGCGCCGCGACGTCCCGCACGGATCCGCTGACCGGCAGCAGATACGGCGCCCTCGGATCGTCCGCCCGGTTCTCGGGCACCAGCTGGGCGCAGGCGGGCGCGGCCAAGTAGCGGCACTCACCGGCCTGCACGCCCGGCCCCTCCCCGGAGTACCGCTGCACGGCGAGCGTGGCCGACTGCGTGAGCTGGAGATCGAACTGCCGCTTGAGGGTGTACACGGTGACCGCGTAGGCGCCGGCGCACACGGCCAGCGCCACACCCGCCACCGCCGCCGAGGCCGCCAGCGCCAGCCGGCGGCGCAGCGGGGGGCGGCGGTGCCGACGGGCCCGCCTCACCGCTCGTCCAGCCGGTAGCCGACCCCGTGCACGGTGTGCACGAGGCGGGGGGCGCCGTCCGCTTCCAGCTTGCGCCGCAGATAACCGACGTAGACGGCGAGCGAGTTGGAGTCGGGTCCCAGGTCCCGGCCCCACACCCAGCGCATGATCGTCTCGCGTTCCAGGACCTGACCGGGATGGCGCAGCAGCAGATCCAGCAGCGCCCACTCGGTGCGGGTGAACTCCAGCCGCCGGCCGGCCCGCACCGCCGTACGGCTGTGGGGATCGACGGTCAGATCGGCGAACCGCAGCTCACCCGCGGCCGGCGGCTCGCCGGGCCCCGTGCGCCGCAGCAGTGCGCGGAGCCGGGCCGCCAACTCGTCCAGCGCGAACGGCTTGACCAGGTAGTCGTCCGCCCCCGCGTCCAGTCCGTCCACCCGGTCGCTCACCGCGTCCAGCGCGGTCAGCACCAGGATCGGGACACGGTCGCCCAGCGCCCGCAGCCGCCGGCACACGGCGAGCCCGTCGACCACGGGCATCATCACGTCCAGCACCATGGCGTCCGGCTCCCAGTCCGCCACCGCCACGAGCGCCGCGTGCCCGTCGGCCACCCCCAGGACGGTGAACCCCTCCAGTTCGAGCCCGTCCTCCAGGGCGGCCCGCACCTCGGGGTCGTCGTCCACGACGAGCACACGCGGGGGAGGGGCACCGGGTACTTCCTGACCTGCCTCGTTCATGGGTCCAGCCTGCCAAAGCGACTTCTTAGAAGCCTCTTAGACCTGCCCAGGACCGTGCGACGGCATGAACACCCCACTCTCCGTCGTGATCGGTGCCGGGGGCACCGGCGGCCACATCTACCCGGGGCTGGCGCTCGCCGACGCGCTGCGCCGCCGCGTGCCCGACGCGGTGATCTCGTTCGTCGGCACCGAACGCGGCCTGGAGACCCGGCTGATACCCGCCGCCGGCTACCCGCTGCACACGGTCGACATGATCCCCTTCGACCGGTCGCTCGGTGCCAAGCGCTTCACCCTGCCCGTCGCGCTGCTGAGGTCGGGCCGGCAGTGCCGCGCCCTCCTCGGTGAGCAGGGCGCGCAGGTCGCCGTCGGCATGGGCGGCTACCCGAGCGCCCCCGTCATCCTCGGCGCGCGCCTGGCCGGTCTGCCCAGCATCATCCACGAGTCCAACGCGGTGCCCGGCCGGGCCAACGCCTTCGCCGCGCGGCTCACCCCGCATGTCGCGCTCGCCTTCGAGGCGAGCGGCGCGGGCCTGCCGGCCTCCAGCCGCCCCGAGGTGGTCGGCATGCCCCTGTCCGGTCCCCTGGCCCGACTCGACCGCGCGGCCCGCCGCGTGGACGCCCGCCGGGAACTGGGCATCCCCGAACACACCCGGCTGCTCCTGGTCAACGGCGGCAGCCTCGGCGCCGCCCGGCTCACCGAGGCGGCGATCGGCCTCGCGGAACGCCTGCGGCACCGCGACGACATACGCCTGCTGATCAAGACCGGTCCCGCCGCCCTGGACACCGCCCGCGCCCGGCTGCGCCTGACCGGCGCCGACCGGATCGCGCAGGCGGTCGCCTACCTGGACCGCATCGACCAGACGTACGCGGCCGCCGACCTCGTGGTGTGCCGTGCCGGCTCGGCGACCGTCGCGGAACTGGCCACCATCGGCCTGCCCGCCGTCCTCGTCCCCTACCCGCACGCCCCCGGCGACCACCAGACCCACAACGCCCGCACCCTCACCGACGTCGGCGCCGGCGTCCTGCTGCGCGACCAGGACACCACCCCCCTCTCCCTCGAGAACGTCGCCGGCTCCCTCCTCGCCGACCCCGTCCGGCTGCGCGCCATGGGCGAAGCCGCCGCGTCGGCCGGGATCGGCGCACACCACCGCGACGCGGCCGACCGACTGGCCCTGCGGGTCCTGAGGCTCGCCGGCCGCACCGCAACCCTGACCACCGTCCACAGTTGAGGAACCCCGCCATGCACACATCCGACTTCTTCCACGGCCGTACCGTCCTCGTCACCGGCGCGGAGGGCTTCATCGGCTCCACCCTCGTGGACCTGCTGCTGCGCCAGGGCGCCACGGTCCGCGCGTTCGTCCACTACAAGCCCTACGCCGAGAAGGGCAACCTCGCCCACCTCCTCGGCGATCCGCGCGTCGAGACGATCGCGGGCGACGTGCGCGACCCGGGCAGGGTGATGGACGCCGTCGCCGGCTGCGACACCGTCTTCCACCTCGCCGCCCTCATCGGCATCCCCTACAGCTACGACGCCCCGGGCGCCTACGTCGCCGTCAACGTCAACGGCACCGAGAACATCGCCGAGGCCTGCCGCCGCCACCGGGTACGCCGCCTCGTGCACACCTCCACCAGCGAGGTCTACGGCACCGCCCTGACCGTGCCGATCGGCGAGGACCACCCGCTGCAACCGCAGTCGCCGTACTCCGCCTCCAAGATCGGCGCCGACATGATGGTGCTCTCCCACCACCACGCCTTCGAACTGCCCGTGACCGTCGTACGCCCCTTCAACACCTACGGCCCCCGCCAGTCCGCGCGCGCCGTGATCCCGACGATCCTCGCCCAGCTGCACTCCGGCGCCCGCGAGATACGGCTCGGCTCGCTCACCCCGACCCGCGACTTCACCTACGTCACCGACACCGCCCGCGGCTTCCTCGCCGTGGCCCAGTGCGACCGGGCGCTCGGCGAGGTCGTCAACCTCGGCACCGGCGAGGAGATCGCCGTCGGTGACCTGGCCCGACGTCTCGTCGCGGCCAGCGGGCGCGAGGCCGACATCGTCGTGGACGAGACCCGGCTCCGCCCCACCGGCAGCGAGGTCCACCGGCTGCTGTCGGACAACTCCCGCGCCCGCACCTGGGCCTCCTGGAAGCCCGAGGTCGGCCTGGACGAAGGACTGCGCCGCACCTCCGAGTGGATCGCGGCCAACCCGCACCTGTTCGCCCCGGGCCGGTACGCGGTCTGACGCCGCCGCCCCGCCGAACCCGCCGCCCGACCGCCGGTCTCCAAGCCCCGCGGCCACCGCCGCCGTCGACACGACTCCGAGGGTGCCCGCGCCGGCGGTGTGGGCGGCCGGTGGCCGGGCGTGGCCGTGGACGTGCCGGCGCCGGCCCTGGTCGGTCGGGGGACTGGTGGTCGACGCGGGACTCTCCTTCGCGGTCGAGCCGCTGGGCACCGTGTCCGCCGTGGCCAAGTACGGCGCCGACGCCGCGCCTGCTGACGGGTGTGCTGGCCCTGCTCGCCTGGGCCCACCACCGCCAAGGCCGATTCCGCCGAGGCCGCCCCACCCACCGAGGCACCGCGAGGCCCGGGGACTCACCGGATCGGGACGACCGGGTCCGGGCATGATCGTTCTCCGCCCGATCGGGAACCCCGGTGCGCTTGCCCGCATCTCACTCTGAGGCGAGGCACGCGCGGCGGCATCCGGCTCCGTGCGGGGGCGTCACCGAGGGGGAGATGTCATGTCACGGCGGACAGCGGCGGTCTGGACGGCCGGACTGGTGATGCTGCTGGGCACCGCCGCCTGCGGCCAGAGCCAGAGCCACACCACCGCGCAGTCCCGGGTCCCGGCGTGCGGGACGCCCCAGCTGAGCTGGAGGATGACCGTTCTCCCGGGTACGCCGCACAACACGCCGACGGCGACGCTCAGCGCGGCGCACAAGGGCGCCAAGCCCTGCGCCTTCGACGGCTACCCGGAACTCCACGTGTACGTCGGCAAGGGCCCGTCGGCCGACTCCAGGCCGAAGAGGTCCGCGCCGGTGCATCTGGTGCTCGAACCGGGGCACAGCGTCGAGATCCCGGTCTTCTACGACGCGGTCGGCTCGCCGTCCGGCTCCTGCGAGGTCATGGCCGAGTACGATCCGCGGGTCGACGTACGGCCCCCGAACCCGGCGGCCCACGACTACGGCTCCCGGGTGCGGCTGACGGATGCCCAGGGGCACCGGCGGCGCGCCCAGGTCTGCGACCTCCACATGCTGCTGGGCGCACCCCGACTGCACTGACGCGAAGCAGGACACACGGTGTGCTTTCGCTCGCGCCTCGTGCGATCATGAAAGCCGCGACCGCTGACCACGGTCGTTCGAAAGCCGCCGTACGGCGGCACGGGGGAATGCATCGGGGGTTGCTGCTGCGCGCGAGAGGCGCGGAGCAGGTCGTCGGCGGACGTACACGCGCCGGACTCCGTGGTGGTGTCTCATCTGCTGTACCAACAGCGGGTGCCCGCCCTTCGGATCCTCGTGCCACCCGGCCTGCCTCTTGGAGAAACCTGAATGCAGGAACCTCAACCGCCCCGCGGCCGCAGACGCCTCGGAGCTGTCGCGGTACTGAGCGCCGTGCTGTTGCTGGGCAATGCCGCCGCGGCTCAGGCCGCCACCGCCACGCCTGTCCCCGGCACCCCCGTGCCGACCGCGTCGGCGTCCTCGCCGAGCGCCGCCCCCACGCCGAAGGCGCCGGTCGCCCCGGCGCCCGCGGACCCGACCGCCCCCCCTCCCACGGGCCCGACCGCGCAGGCCCCCGAGCCCACGGACCCGGCGGCCCCGTCCGCGGAACCCTCGACCCCGGACGCCCCGGTACCTCCCGCCGATGCCGACTGGACCGCCGAGGCCGCCATCCGGTTCTGGACCCCCGAGCGCATGGACGCGGCCACCGACCCGTCGGGCCGCACCGCCGCGCCGGCCCCGCTGCGGGCGGCCGCGGCACCGCGGGCCTCCTTCAGCGGTACCACCGCCCAGCACTTCCAGGGCATCAAGTCCGTCGGCACGATCTTCAGCCAGGACGCGGGCCTCAAGGGGCACCGCTGCACGGCCAGCGTGGTGCGCAGCGAGAAGCACAACCTGATCCTCACCGCCGGGCACTGCGTCGGCTCGAAGTCCATGTTCGTGCCCATGTACGACCACACCAGGTCCGCGGCCGCGCAGCCTTACGGGGTCTGGGCGATCGACACCTGGTTCCGCGACAAGAAGGCCACCTGGGACAGGGCCAAGACGTCCGACCTGGACTACGCCTTCGCGAGCCTGAAGCCGAACGGCAACGACGACGTCCAGGACAAGGTGGGCGCCAACACCCTGGCCCGGACGCCCGGCTACACCAACAAGGTGACCGTCATCGGCTACCCGTCGGTCGCGCACAATCCGCCGGACCAGGCGGTGCGCTGCCCGAACATCTCCACGACCGCTCTGCCGGGCTACTACCAGATGCAGATCCTCTGCGCGGGGATGTGGGGCGGAGTCTCCGGCGGCCCGTTCTTCTCCTCGTTCGACGCCTCCGGCGACACCGGCACGATCATCGGCAACGTGGGCGGGTTCCTGCAGGGCGGCCCCGACGTGCCCGGCACGGACCCCCGGTACAACGAGATCACCTACAGCCCGCTGCACGGTGACCGCTTCTTCCGCCTCTACGCCGACGCCCAGCAGGGCAAGAACCCCGACTACGGCGCCTACGACCAGCCGCCGCTGCCCTACTCCATGGGCTCCGGCGCGACCTGGAAGCACGCCGACCTGATGGCCTCGGGCGACTTCGAGGGCAAGGGCCGCAGCGACATGGTGGTGGTGTGGTCGGACGGCGAGGTCACGCTCTACGACAGCGACGGACAGGGCCACTTCACGGGCGAGCGGCAGCTGCTGGCCAAGAACTCCACCTGGACGAACGCCAGGACGATCACCGCGGGCGACTTCACCGGGTCCGACCGCTTCGACCTGATGGTCCGGTGGAGCGACGGCGAGGTCACGCTCTACGGAGACATCGGCACCAAGGGCCTCGGCTGGGCGGGGACCCGGATGATCGGACCGAACGAGCTGTGGAAGGACGCGACGCAGATCGCCGCGGGCCGCTTCAACGCCTCGCACTACGTCACCGACCTGGTCGTCCGTTGGATCGACGGCGAGGTGACCCTGTACACGAACGTCGGCGCGGGCACCTTCGGGCAGGAGCACAAGCTCAAGAGCAAGAACGACACCTGGCGGGACGCCACCCTGCTCACCAGCGGTGAGTTCTCGGGGAGCGAGAAGTGGGACCTCATGGTGCGCTGGACCGACGGTGAACTCGACAACTACGTCGGGACCACCGTGTCGGGCCTCGGCCCCGAGCAGCGCATCCTGGACCGCAACGAGCTCTGGACGCACGACACGGTCATGACGACCGGCGACTTCACGGGCAACCACCGGACCGACGACCTCGTCATCCGCTGGTCCGACGGTGAGACCACCCTGTACAAGGACACGGTCGCCGCCCACCTCGGCAGCGAGGAGACGCTGGTCCAGGCCGAATGAGCCGATCCGTCCCCGCTGCCTCGGCAGCGGGGACGGATCGAATGAGCGTTCACGATCGGGTGATGTACCAGCTCAGCCGTTCGTGTTCGGGGTGTTGCGGTGGGTCCGGGAACGAAGATCGTTACGTTGGCCTTCCGCCTCCTCCGGTGGTGTCCCTGACACCTGCGCCGACGGGGGACGTGACGTCACCGACCGGGCCGGGCTGTGCACCGACCTGTGCGTAGAGGAGAGTCTGTGATCTCGAAGAGAACGAGAGTCGCGCGTTCCATGGCCGTGACGCTCGCCGCTGCGGCCACCATCGCCCTCGGCATGCCGGGCGGCAACGCCTTCGCCATCGACCACGTGCAGTGTGTCGGCGGGGAGAACTTCCTGAAGATCTGGTCGCATCTCGACGGCCGTCAGAGCGTCGACTGCTATGCGAACGCCGGGAAGACCGACTTCGGCGGGTGGTGGGTCGACCGGATCTCCACGGGCAACAACGACCTGATCTACTACGACGCCAACGGCGACTCGGTGAAGATCGAGCGCTGGCACGACATGACCTTCCCGAACCACCCGCCGAAGGTCGTCGCCGTTCAGATCCTGTGACCGCGCCCCCTGTCCGCCGGCCGACGTCTTCGTCATCGGGCGGGGGCTGGGGAGCAGGCCCCCGACGACGCCCGGGGCGCCGGTCCGAACACCCCCTGAGGATCGCCCGTGATGCCGCGGTCGCGCTGGTACTGGAGGACGCCCTCGGCAGTGGCCTGGTCGAAGACCCCCGTCGCCGACACATAGGTGAATCCCTGGCGGAACAGGAAGTGCTGGAGGGACTCGACGTCCGGGCCGACGTCCCCACGGCTGAGCGAGTCGGGGCAACGGGGCTGAGGGGACGCACGGTGGGGCGGCGGGAGCGGGCCCCGCGCGGACCGGGGTTCCCGGGCCGGCTCTCCGCTCGGTCCGGGGGCGGGGGACTTCGGCGCGACACCGGCGGCGGGAGTCGACGGTGGGTCGGAAACGGGCGCTGCCGGTGTCGCGGGATCGGCCGCGATGGGCGACATGCCCGTGACGGCCGTCCGCGAGTCCAGGCAGCCGTTGCCCAGCGCCACGGTCAACGCGACCACGGCCAGCAGACCGACACCCACGGCGTCCGCGTGCGAGAGGAGCGACCCGCGCCGCACCGTGCGACCGCGGCGATGCCGCCTGCGTCCGTGACGGTGCCGGGGCCGTACCACCACCGGCCGATCCGGAGGCGTCGAACCGGGCGTCACCTGCTGCTCGTCGAAGAGCCGGGCCTGCGGCACGTACTCGATCCGGTCCTGCACGGTCGGTCGGACGAAGTGGGTGTAGGGCTCTGAGAGGACATCACGCGTGGGCGTGGGTGCGTTCATTGCGACATCGCCTTCAGGTACGTGCGGGTGGCCGCCTGCCATGGGCCGGACGACTCGTCGATCTGGTAGGTCCGTTGAGGCGATCCCGCTCGTCCAGGGCCCTTCTGAGGTGCCGCAGGCCGTGGTAGATCCGCGAGGTCACCGTGGCGTGCGGCAGGCCGAGGGCCTGCGCGGTCTGCCGGGTGGTACGTCCCGCCGTGTAGGACTCGACGATGGCCTCGCGGTAGGTGGGCGGTAGGCCGGCGAGGGCTTCCGCGACGGCCGCGAGCGATGCTCGGTCGGGAATCGATTCCTGCGCCCTTAGGAGCATGTCACCACTCTCTTGCTTCGTGTGGGGGAGCGATCGCCCTCGTTCGCCGATGCTACGTGCGCACCATGTGATTACCCTGGGTAACGCCCGGTTGGGGAGCCGACTTAGGGAGTGCTTAAGGATCACTTGAGGTTGTGGTCGGCCCTTCCCTTTCTCCGGGCACGTTTTCGCCCTGGATGCGCCAGAATGGTGTCCGTCGGCGGCCTGTGACGGACGGTCGCGAGCCGATCGGGACGAGGGGGACGTGTGGAGCGGAGTGAGGACCGGATACTCGCGGATGAACTCGCCCGTCTTGGCGCGGGGTTCGGGGGCGGTGGCCGGCTGGTCCGGCTGGTGGCCATGGGGATGAGGAAGAACGTCCACGAGATCGACCTCGTCGTCCCCCTGCCGTTCGGCGACGCCGTGAGGTACGTCTCCCAGCAGCTCCATCAGCTGGGGCACGCGGTGGAGGCCACGGAACTCGGCCCCGACACCGCCGCGGAGACCGTGCGCGTCGTCATGGGCGGCGGCGCGGCCGGCATGAACCCCGTGGTGGTCACGGCCGTGGTGTCCCAGGGGGGCGAGAACGGCGCGAAGGTCAGGCTGCGCGCCGCCGCCAAGGAAGGGCTGATCAAGCAGCGGGCGGGCGAGAAGACCGCCCACAGCGTTGCCGCCTTGCTGAGCAGGGCCGGCGGCGGCCCCGGCCGGGAGGCGTGAGGCCGGGCCCCCTACCGGTCGTTCCCTTCGCGGCCGTCCTCGAGGACGAGCAGTGGCTTGGCGCCACGCGCGGGCTGTTCGGCGAGCGAGATCGCCTCGGCGAAGCGCTCCAACGGGAACGGGCGGCCCTCGGGAATGCTCAGCACCCCGTCCAGGACGAGAGCGCGAACCTCGGACAGCGCGCGCAACACGTCCTCGGGTGAGGTGGTGGCGAACCAGCGGTTCAGCCAGAAGCCACGGACCGTCTTGGTCCCGTAGATGACCGAGTGCGCCGGCAACGGGATCGTCAGCGCCGCCGGGTCGGTCTGCCGGTGGGTGGACAGCGCGCCGTAGACCACGAGTTCTCCCCCCGGAGCCAGCGCCTGGGACACCTGCGCCCCCACCGGGCCCGCGACGCAATCGACGGCCTTGCGCACGCCGTCCGGCCCGGCGATCTCGGCCACGCGCCGGACCAGGTCCTCGTCCGCCGTGCACACGACCTCGTCACCGCCGAGCGCCGTGATCTCCTCGACGGCGTCGCGTCGCCGTACGACATTGATGGTGCGCACCCCCAGATGCCTGGACAGCTGGACGACGAGCCGCCCGACGGTGGAGCCCGCGGCCGTCTGCATCAGCCACTCGCCCGGCCGGACGTCCAGTGCGCGCGTCACGAGGAGCAGCGCGGTCAGGGGGTTGACGGCGAGTTGGCAGGCGCTGGAGTCGCTCAACCGGTCGGGGACCGGCAGGAGCCTGCCCACGTCGGCGACCAGGTGCTCCTGCCAGGTGCCGGCCACCTCGGGCCCGGGCACCGCGGGGACCGCGGCGACCACCACCCGCTCGCCGACCTCCACCCCGGCGGTGTCCGGTCCCAGAGCCTCGACGCGGCCCACGCACTCCATATGGCCCCCCACAGCGGGAAACGCGGGGGAGAAGCCGTAGCGGCCGCGCAGCACATGCAGATCACTGGCGTGGATCGGGGTCGCCCGCACGCGGACCAACGCCTGACCGGCCGCCGGTGCGGGTACGGGCCGTGACTCCAGCCGCAGGACGTCGGCGGGCTCGCCGACCCGTCCGGCGACGAGCGCGCGCATGGAGCGGGGCACGGCGGACCTCCCGTCTGAGACGTCCGGCGCGGCAGGCGTTCCGGACCGGCGCCACCGGGTGGCTCGTTCGGCCCGAGACTACGCGCACCGACGCGGCCCGGGAGCGGCTGACGCGCCGACCGTACGGCGGCGGGCGTAGGACTCGCGACCGGTCGATCCCGGGGCTGTGGGCCGATGCCGCACAGGTCGCCGCCCGCATACGCTGCCCCCGCCAGAACGTGACCGACGAGGAGGAGCCCCGCATGCCCGCCGGCGGCCAGAGCCACATCCGCATCGCCCGGCCGTCGCGAGACCTCGCGGCGGCGGAGCGCTTCTGGGTCGGCGGACTCGGGCTGAGCGTGCTGTTCCGAGCGCAGAGCGCGGGCCGACCGGACGCGCACGACCTGTTGATGGTCGGCTGGCCGGACGCCTCCTGGCACCTCGAACTCGTCCACGACGCCGCGGTCGAGCCGCGGCCCACGGAGGAGGACCTGCTCGTCGTCTACCTCGACGAGGAGGTGCCGGACGCCCTGCTCGCACGCCTGGAAGCCCATGGCGGCCGGCGCGTGCGGGCTCGAAACCCCTACTGGGACGTCTGGGGTGCCGGCGTCGAGGACCCGGACGGCTACCGGCTGGTCCTCAGCACCCGGGGCTGGAGCAACTCCTGATCCCCTCCGCCCTCCCGGGGCGGGCGCCCGGGAGCCGTCCCGCGATCACGGTGACGGCACCCCCACGACGGTCTCCCGGACCGCCGCGAGGAAGTCCTCGGTCCGAGGATGGCGAGGGTGGGCGGGGTGGGCGAGATAGACCGTGGCGGCGGGTGCGTCGGCGACCGGCACGAAGCGCACCCCGGGATGGCGGTGGCTCTCGGCCGTGCCCGCGGCGCCCAGTCCGAACGCGCCTCCGGTGGCGATGAGGTTCAGCCATTCGTCGACGTTGCCCACCTCGACCGTGTGGGCCGGGCGCTGCTCCGGCGGCCACAGGTCCGGTGACGCGGTGCCCGCGCCCGGCCACACGGCCAGTGGAAGGCTCGGGCCGGCGGTGAGGTCGGCCAGCAGCACGCGGTCCCGGCCGGCGAGGGGGTGGTCGTCGGGCAGGGCCGCGACCCGGTCCTCCGTGTAGAGGGCCTCGGTGCGGATGAGCGGGTCCGCGGGTGCCGCGCGGAGCACCGCCACGTCGGTGTCCCCGGTGGCCAGGCCCGCCGTCGTGTTGTCCTGCCGGATCACCTCCAGCCGGGTGTGCGGGTGCGTACGGCGCCATGAGCGGAGCAGCGGGACGGTCTGCTGCCCGAGGACCGCGCAGGTGTAGCCGAGCCGCAGCGGGCGGGACAGAGCACGGGTGTCCGCGAGAGCCGCGTCCAGATGGGCGAGGATCGCTCGCGCGTGTCCGCGCAGGGTGGCCCCGGCCGAGGTGAGGGCCAGGCTGCGGGAAGAGCGCTCGACGAGTCGGACGCCGACGCGGGCCTCCAGCTGGGCGAGCGTGCGGGACAGAGCCGGCTGCGTGATGTGCAGGAGGCCCGCGGCGGCGGTGATGGTGCCCGCCTCGGCCACCGCGTCCAGAGCCCTGAGGTGCCGCAGGTCCACATCATCCATGCCCGCAGAGCATAGTCCCTGCCCAAATGGCATTGGCGGGCTCGGGGGTGTGATCCGTAACGTCACTGATGCCGGGGAGATCCCGGTACTGGAGTCCGAGAGACGAGGGACGGTGGCCATGAGGATTCTTCTGGTCGGTGCGGGAGGCACGCTGGGCGGCGCGGTGCGCGCGGCGCTGAGCGGGCGAGGGCACGAGGTGATCGGTGTGGGCCGCACCGGCGGGGACCTGATCGCCGATGTCACCGACCCGGAGGCGGTGGCCGGGCTGTACGCGCAGGCGGGCCCGTTGGACGCGGTCGCGGTCACCGCGGGCGACGCCGTGTTCAAGCCGCTCGGGGACCTGACGGCCGACGACTTCGCCGCGACCTTCCGCGGCAAGGCGCTCAGCCAGCTGGAGCTGGTGCGCCAGGGCGCGTCGCATGTCGCCGGGACCGGGTCGTTCACCCTGGTCAGTGGGGTGCTGTCCGAGGAGCCGATCGCGGCCGGTGCCGCCGCGTCGGCGGCGAACGGCGCCGTGGAGGCGTTCGTGCGGGCCGCCGCGATCGAGCTGCCGCCCCAGCGGATCAACGCGGTGAGCCCCACCGTGGTCGAGGAGTCCCTGCCCGCCTACGGTCCCTTCTTCCTGGGGATGGAGGCGGTCCCGGTGTCCCGTGTGGCGACGGCGTACGTCCGCTCGATCGAGGGTGCGCAGACGGGGCAGATCTACCGCGTGCGCTAGCGGGTGCGCCTTCCTCCGGGCCAGGCGGTGCGGGGCGAGAAGTTCGACCGACACGTCACTCTTGATGGGCCGTCAGATTCGGTGATGGGATGTGCGGCACTGCCGTACGCGCCATGCCGGAGGTCGCCGTGCACCGCCTTCTCGCCGCCGCTGTCTGCTCGCTCTTACTCGCCGCGGGCATGCCCGCGGCGGCCTCCGGCGCGCCCGCCATGGCCGCGGGCGCGCCCGTCGCTCCGGCTCCACCGGGCGTGCCGCGGCTCACCGACGACCACGGCCGCGTGCTCACGCTCCACGGCTGGAACATCGAGGACAAGAGCCACCGGGGCGACCAGGCCCTGTCCGCGATCACCGAACGCCATCTGCGGGACATGCGCGCCCAGGGCTTCGACTTCGCCCGGCTGCTGGTGTTCTGGGACGACCTGGAGCCGAGGAGGGGCCACTACAGCGAGGCGTACCTGCGCAGGATCGAACGGATCCTCGACTGGGCCGAGGCCTGTGGCATCAAGGTCGTGATCGACGCCCACCAGGACGTGTTCGGGCCGGCCTTCGGCCATCGCGGCATCCCCGGGTGGGCGACGCGGACCGACGGCCTCTCCTTCACCCCGCATCCGGACGACTGGTTCGCCGAGTACTACGAGCCCGCCGTGCAGCGGGCGTTCACGCATCTGTACGAGGACCAGGACCTGCGGCGGGCGCAGGCCCGTATGTGGCGGGTGCTGGCCGCGCGCTTCGCGGACCATCCCGCCGTGCTCGGGTACGACCTGATCAACGAGCCGATGGGGGAGATGGCCCAGGGCGAGGACCTGCCGTCCGCCGCCCGGCGCGTCGAACGGGAACAGCTCACGCCGATGTACAACCGGCTTGCCCGCGCGGTCCGTTCGGTCGACCGGCGCGCCTGGCTGTTCGTGGAGCCGACCCCGATCGTGGGCGAGGGCGTGCCCACCGGCCTCGGCACGATCGAGGACCGCAGGGTCGTCTACGCGCCGCACTTCTACAACGCCGCGATGGAGGCGGGCAGGGACTACGATCCTGCGGCCGGCTGGATCGAGGCGTACGAGGCGGCCGTCACGGCGTACCCGCGCGCCCACCGGATCCCGGTGGTGGTGGGGGAGTGGGGCCCGCCCGACAGCTCCCTGCCGAACATGGGCCGGTTCTACCGCGACGCGCTGTCCTCGCTCGCCCGCTACAGCTCCGGCTGGGCGGGCTACGTGTGGTGCTACGGCGGCGGCTACTGCGCGGTGGACGAGGCGGGCCGGTTCCGCGCGAACAAGGAACAGACGGCGGCGCCGTACGCCCCGGCGGTCGCCGGGGCGGTGCGCGGTGAGGCGTGGGACCCCGTCGCCGGGGTGTACCGGCTGTCGTACGACGCCCGTGCGGGTGCCACGCGGTTGTCCTTGCCGTCGGGTGGGCGGGGGTGGCGCATCGAGGTGTCGGGTGGTGAGCGGCGGGGCGACCGGGTGTACGCGAGGCCGGGGTCGCGCGTGGACGTGACCGTCGAACGGGGCTGACACCCCGGTCTCGGGTCCGTCAGGGGAAGGTGGAATCCGTCAGGGGAGGGCGGAAGGGTCGAGGGGCGGGCCGGAGTCCGCGGTCCCGCGGAGCCACTGGGTGACGACCGCGTCGATGAACCCGTCGGTGACCTCGATCCCCTCGATGAGCAGGCGGAAGAGCACGGGTGAGGTGAGCAGCGCGTACTCGTCGGCCGTGACCTGGCGGCCGGAGGGTTCCAGCAGGATGTTGAAGGCCGCGTGCCGGTCCTCGACGATCCTCGTCAGCGCCTGAGCGCTGTCCGGGTCGTGGTCGGTCTGCGCGATGACGGCGTGGACCGCGGCGCGGGTGGGCCGGTCACCGAGTCCCGCGCGGAGGCTGACCAGCCAGGCCGTCGCGACGGTCCGCACCTCGCCTCCGGGCTCGGGGTAGCCCACCTCGGGGCCCTCCAGCAGAAGATCCGACAGCAGGTTCGCCCGGCTGGGCCAGTGGCGGTAGAGGGTCTGCCGGGTGACGGCGGCGCGCTCGGCCAGCAGGGCGTAGGTCAGACCGGCCGGGCCGACCTCGGGCAGCAGGGCACGGGCCACCGACAGCACACGGGCGCGGGTGCGCTGTACCCGCGGATTGGTCGGGGTCGGGCGGCGCCGGTGGTTCGACATGCGGTGATCCTATACACGCTCCCCTGTAAATCATACGCAGTGTGTGATACACAGGATCAGTAATCATACGAACTGCATGATTCGAGTCCTGCTCCGTCCCGTCCGCTCCGCGGCGGCCCGGACGCCGGCGGCTCGGCGGCTCAGAGAGGAACCCAGGCATGAAGCGACTGCAGTACCGGCGCCGCGGCGGACCCGACGTGCTCGAATGGGCCGAGGTCGACGAGCCCGCACCCGGGCCGAAGGAGATCGTCGTGGAGGTCAGGGCCGCCTCGATCAACCCGACGGACATCAAGATGCGCACCGGCGAGCTGGGCGTGGCGAACATGTTCGAGCCCTCTCCGAGGGGCATGGGGCTCGACTTCGCCGGTGTGGTCCGCGCCGTCGGCCGGGACGTCTCGGCGTTCGTGACGGGCGACGCGGTGACGGGGCTGACCGCCCCCCGGTCCCGGAGCTTCGCGGACCTGGTCAAGGTCGGGGCGGACAAGGTGCGCCGGATCCCGGACGGCATGGACTTCGCCGCGGCGAGCACCCTGCCGATGGGTGCCGCCACGGCGGCGAAGGTGGCCGCCAAGTACCTCACGCCGCGCGACGGCAGGGCGGACCACCGGGTCGCCGTGCTCGGAGCGGGCGGAGGGATCGGCCTCTACGCCGTTCAGTTCGCCCGTGACGCCGGCGCGCTCGTGACCGCGGTGGCCGGGGGTGCGGCGGCCGACACGCTCGGTTCGTTCGGCCTGGACGCGGTCCTCGACTACCGGACGCAGTCCCTCGCCGGGAGCGGCAGGCGCTACGACGCCGTCGTCGACCTGTCGGCCACGTACACCTATGGCGACGTCGAGGCGGCGCTCACCGCGAACGGCCGGTTCCACACGATGACGCCGGGTCCGGGGCACCTGTGGGATCTGGCGACCAAGCGGCGGGCCAGGCCCGCGTTCGCGATCGCCGACGCCGACGGCCTGGACCGGGCCATCGCGGCCGTCGGGGCGAAGCGCCTGCTCGCCGACGTCGGGGCGACCTTCGCGATGCGGGACGCCATCGAGGTGCTGCGCGACTTCGAGAGCGGTCGACTCAAGGCGGTCGGCAAGGTCGTCCTCACGCGACCCTGAGGGCCCTCCCGCCGTCGCCGGCGGGTCGGCGCGCGGCGTCGGAAGCGGCGCATCGCACGGCGGGGGTGTCCGCGCGCCGGGCCCGCCCGGGCGATCCGACGACGCGGCGAGGTGCCGCACCCGACGCCGCGCGCCCGCAGGCGAGCGCGGGACGGCCCTCAGTGGGCCTGTACGTCGGCCGCCGCGGCGTTCGCCCGCTCCGTGACCAACCTCAACACCCGCCCCGTGACCGCCAGTTCCTCGGCCGGGATGCCGGCGTACAGCCGGGCGGCGATCTCGACGCCCTCGGCCGCTGTGTTCGCGTGCGCCTCCCGTCCGGAGCCGGTGAGCCTGACCCGGGACGCCTCGGCCGGGTCCTCCTCCACCAGCCGCGCGGCCGCCAGCTCCTCGATCACGTCGCGCACGGCCGACTCGTCGGCCTTCAACGACCCGACGACGCCCGCGACGAGTTTCTCGCGGGAGAGGGAGCCGCCCGCGACCGCGACGACCCGCAGCGCGACGCTCTGCTCGAACGTGACGCCGTGGCGGGCCAGCGCGCCCTCCAGAAGGGCGCGCGCCGCGTAGTGGGCCAGGGCCACGACCCGGCCGTCGACAGGGGGTTGTCCGGTGCTGGTCATGACTGCTCCTTCAGGTTCGTCGGATGCGGATCGAGGGACACGTCGAGCAGGGTCGACAGCTCGCGGGTGAACTCCCTCGCGCGCGGGCCGTCCTGGCCTCCCAGGGGTGCCAGCAGTCGGTCCAACAGCCCTTGGACCACGTCGATGGCGCGCCCCGTCACGTCGACCCCCCGCTCGGTGAGCGTGAGTCGCATGGCGCGGGGGTCGTCCGGGTCCCGGCTGCGGTCCACGAGACCCGCGTCCTCCAGGGCGCGGGCGAGCTTGGAGACGTAGAGCGACTCCAGCCCGGTGTGATCGGCCAGTTGGCGCTGACTGGGCCGCAGTCCGGACCGCCGCAGACCGTGGAGCGAAGCCATCAGCGCGTACTGGGCGTGGGTCAGGCCCAAGGGCGCGACCGCCCGGTCGACGGCCACCCGCCATTTCATCGACAGGCGCCAGACGAGAAATCCCGCCGTGGCGTTCTCGGTTGCTGGACTCATGGCAGATAGCGTACATGGCTACTATGTACATGGCTACTGTTTCCCCGCAGTGAGCGCACCGGGAGCGGTCGGAGCCGGGAAATGGAAACGGGGAGTTGTCCCCATTTCGTGCTAGTGTCACCGGACATCCGAACGGGGGATGGTCCCCGTTTCTGTCCGGGAGCCGCCGATGCGCGCACAGCACTCCACCGTCCAGCTCGCCGACCTCACCGACGACTTCATTGCCGACCCCTACTCCGCCTTCGCCGCACTGCGCTCCCGAGGGCCGGTCCACCACGTGCGATTCCCCACCGGGGACGAGTCGTGGCTGGTGGTCGGACACGAGGAGGTGCGCGCCGCGTTCGCCGACCCCAGGCTGCGCAACGACGTGCGGCACTCCGCCGACTTCGAGGACGACGGGCTGTACGCGGTGGGCCGGAACATGCTCCAGGTCGATCCGCCCGACCACACCCGCCTGCGGACGCTGGTCGCTCGCGCGTTCACCGCCCGTCGGGTCCAGGCGCTGCGGCCCCGGGTCCAGGAGGCGGCCGGCGCGCTCCTGGACGCTGTGGTCGCCGACGGCCGTACCGACCTCGTGGCCTCGTACGCCCATCCGCTCCCGCTCGCCATCATCTGTGAGCTGCTCGGCGTGCCGGGCGTGGACCGGGCCGCGTTCCGGGCGTGGTCCACGCGCCTCGTCGCCCTCGACGACGCGGAGAGTTCCTCACGCGCCATGGGGGAGATGGCCGCGTACCTCGCGACACTGGTGGAAGAGAAACGACGGTCGCGTAACGCGCCGGAGAGCGACCTGCTGCACGCCCTGGTCCGCGACCACGACGGGGACGGTGCCGACCGGCTCACCCCGCAGGAACTGCTCGGCATGGCCTTCCTGCTGCTCGTCGCGGGGCACGAGACCACGGTCAACCTCATCGCCAACGCCGTTCACCTGCTGCTCGGCCACCCCGAGCAACTCGCCGTCCTCCGTGCCGATCCCGAGCTGCTGCGGGGCGCCGTGGAGGAGACGCTCCGCTTCGAACCGCCCGTGCCGGCGGGCACCTACCGCTACACCGCCGAACCGGTCACCCTCGGCGGCACCCAGATACCGGCGGGTGCGCGTGTCGTGCTCTCCCTCGCCGCCGCCAACCGCGACCCCGCGCGCTTCCCCGCCCCCGAACGGTTCGACATCCGCCGCGATCCCACCGCTACCCGCGCCCACCTGGCCTTCGGGCACGGCGTGCACCACTGCCTGGGTGCCCCCCTGGCCCGCCTGGAGGCGACCGTGGCCCTGCGCGTCCTGCTGGACCGCCTCCCCGGCCTGGCCTTCGACGGCGACGGCGCACCGCGCTGGCGTACCAGCCTCATGCGGGGTCTGTGCGAGCTGCCGGTGCGCTGGTAGGTAGGAACGGCCCCGCCCACCCGCTCGGCGGTAGCATCCGTACCGGGGAGCGCTCTCCGGTACGGGGGGCGGGACGCCGAAGAAGGGGACACGATGGACGGCCACGCGCCGACGGGGCGCCGCGACGCGTTGCGCAACCGGAAGCTGCTGACGCGGACGGCCCGCGAGGTCTTCGCCGAACAGGGGCTGGACGCACCTCTCGACGTCATCGCCCGGCGCGCGGGCGTGGGCAACGCGACCCTCTACCGCCACTTCCCCTCCCGCGCCGCGCTCGTGGACGAGGTCTTCCGGGACGCTCTCACCGAGACCATGGCCGCCGGCACACGAGCACGCGGCACCGAGGACGCCTGGACAGGGCTGACGCGGTACCTGCACACCGTGTTCGCGGCGCTCGCCGCGGACCGCGGCACCAACGACCTCATGACCACGAGCCTGGAAGGCGTGACCTCTCTGGAGGCCGTCCACGCCCACAACCGGGACACCATCACGGACCTGCTCCGCCGCGGCCAGGCGCAGGGCACCGTCCGCCCGAGCCTCACCACCGAGGACGTCCTTCTCGCCCTCGCGGCGCTGGGCCGGGTCGTGCCCGCGCTCGGCACCGTCGCCCCAGACGCCTGGACCCGCCCGCTGGCCCTGCTTCTCGACGGATTCCGCGCCCACCCTGCCGTACCGTCCCTGCCCGCGCCGTCCCTGACCTCCACCCAGCTCGGCGACGTCCTCGTAGAGCTCGGCCCGCACCGCGGGCAGTGAGGGATCCGGCCCGGGGGCCGCGACCGGATCGGGCCAACCGCGGGTCTGCAGGCCGATCCGTCAACGGGTGCGTCGCGGGTGACCGCCTATGCTGACTACAAGGCAGTAGTCAGCCCGCCCCGGATCCGGGCGGGGAACGGAGACGGTCGCGTGACGGACACCGAGGGTGAGCGCAGGCCCGCGGGCGAACTGGAGGCCCATGTGCTCGCGGCGCTGTGGGCGGCCGAGGCGCCGCAGTCGGCCGCCCAGGTCAGGGCGGCGATCCCGCAGGGCCTGGCGCGCACCACGGTGGCGACCCTGCTGGGGCGGCTGTGCGACAAGGGGATGGTGGGTCGCGAGCCCGGCCGACGCGGATTCGTCTACTTCGCCGTGCAGGACGCACACGGACTGACCGCCAGACGCATGCACCGCGAGCTCGACCAGGGCGGCGGTGACCGCGGCCTCACGCTGGCCCGGTTCGTCGAGGGGCTCGACCCGCGCGACGAGGCGGAACTGCGGCGCCTGCTGGACGGGGACCGCCCGTGATCGCCCTCCTTCTGATCCCTCTGCTGCTGCCGTGGCTGCTGCCACCACTGGCGCGGCGGACCGCGGAGCGGGTGCGCCCGGACGTCGCCCTGTGCGCGATCACCGGCGCCGCGGCCGCGCTGGCCCTGGGGGTGCTCGCCTGCCTCGGCGCCCTGCTGCTTCCGCTCGCCCTCCGCCTTCCCCTCCTCGCCGCCTTCGCGCACCTGCTCCACCCCCTCCAGGCGGGTCCGGCCGTCCTCGTCTCCGGGGTCTCCGTGCTCGCGGCCGGCGCCCTCGTCGTGACCGTGATCGCCGGGGCACGGGGCGTGGCGGCGGAAGCGGTGCGGCTGCGGGCCACCCACCGACGCGTCGCCGAACTGCCGGAGGCGGGGGGCATGTGCGTGCTCGACGACGACCGGCCGGACGCCTTCGCCCTGCCCGGCGGCCTGGGGTCGGCGGGCAGGGTCGTGGTGACCGCGGGCATGCTCCGGGCGCTCGACCCGCAGGAACGCCGGGCGCTCCTCGGCCACGAACGCGCCCACCTGGTCTGTCGCCACCACCTGTTCCTGGCGGTCGCGCAGCTCGCCGGCTGGTGCCATCCGGCCCTGGCCGCCGTCGTCCCCGATGTCTCCTTCGCCGCCGAGCGCGCCGCCGACGAGGTCGCGGCCCGGGTGTGCGGAGACCGTCGGCTGACCGCCCGAGCCGTCGGACACGCGGCCCTGGCCGCGAACGCCCACCGAGCCGGGGACCGGCTGCCGGCCGTCGCCGCCGGAGCGGCCACCGGTCCCGTACCCGCACGGGTCAGAGCACTGCTCGCCCAGGCTCCCGTACGGCGTGTGGCCCCGGCCGTGATCGCCATGGCCCTCCTGTGCGCCACGGCGGGCGCGTCGTCCCTCGCCGGAGCCGTCTGGCTGCATCGCGGCGTCGAAGTCGCACAGGGCGAGCAGTCCTCCGAGTGACACCACCCCCTCGCCCGGGGCCGGACCGACGGTCGGCCTCCACCGGGCGGCAGGGGGCGCGGGTGCCGGCCGGTCAGCGGCGGATCAGGCCGAGGCCGGTGGCGGTGGCGACGGCGGCGGTGCGGGAGTCGACGTCGAGCTTGGCGTAGACGCGGGCCAGGTGGGACTTGACCGTGCCCTCGGTCAGGTGGAGGCGGTCGCCGACGGCCTGGTTGGACAGGCCCTCGGCGACCAGCGCGAGGACCTCGGTCTCGCGCCGGGTCAGGGCGGTGCCAGGGGTGCGCAGCCGGTTCATCAACCGGTCGGCGACGGTGGGCGCCAGGGTGGTGCGGCCCGCCGCCGCCGTGCGCACGGCGGCGGCCAGGTCCTCGGGCGGCGCGTCCTTGAGGAGGTAGCCGGTGGCGCCCGCCTCGATGGCGGGCAAGGTGTCGGCGTCGGTGTCGTAGGTGGTGACGATCAGCACGCGGGGTGCGCCGGGGCGGGCGGTGATGGCGGCGGTCGCCTCGGCGCCGTTCATCCCCCTGCCGAACTGGAGGTCCATGAGCACGACGTCGATGTCGCCTCCGGCGGCGCGGACGACGGCGTCCTCGGCGGTGGCGGCCTCGGCCACCACGGCGATCCCGTCCTCGGTCTCCAGGACGGCGCGGAGCCCGGCCCGTACGACGGGGTGGTCGTCGGCCAGGAGCAGGCGGATGGGGGTGTCGGTCACGGGCGGGCCTCGGGTGCGGGAGCGGGGGTGGGGTCGAGGGGAAGTCGGGCGGTCAGGGTGGTGCCGTGGCCGGGGGCGGACGCGACGGTGAGGGTGCCGCCGAGCGCGTGCACGCGGGCCCGCATGGCGCCCAGTCCGAACCCGCCGACCTCCGGGTCCGGGACAGGAAGCAGGTCGGGGTCGAAACCGTGTCCGTCGTCGGCGACGGACACGGCGACGTGGTCGCCGAGGTGGCTGAGGGTGACGTCGGCGGTTGCGGCACCGGCGTGGCGGACGGTGTTGGCGAGGGCGGACTGGGCGACGCGCAGCAGGACGACCTCGTGCGCGGTCGGCAGCGGCCGAGGGGCGCCCGTGAGGTGGAGGCGCGCGGTGATCCCGTGGCGGGCACCGGTGGTGGCGCACAGGCGCTCCAGGGCGCCGACCAGGGTGGTGTCCTCCAGCGCGGGCGGAGCGAGCGCGGCGACGAACCGGCGGGCCTCGGCGAGGCTGTCCACCGCGGCCTGCCGTGCCTGGACGACATGGCGGACGGCGTTCCCCGGCGCGTCCGGCAGGGCTCGTTCGGCGGCGCGCAGCAGCAGCTGGATGCTGGAGAGCCCCTGGGCCAGGGTGTCGTGGATCTCGCGGGCCAGCCGTTCGCGTTCGGCCAGCACACCGGCGGAGTGCTGCGCGGCGGCCAGGTCGGCGCGGGTGGCCGTGAGCTCCTCGATCAGGCGCCTGCGCTGCTCGCTCTCCCGGTACAGGGCCTGGTACCCCCACACCACCGCGACCGCCACGGCGGCGCCCAGGGCCGGTCCGATCGCCATGGCCGCGCTGAAGGAGCCCTGGTGCGCGGCGAAGCCGGTGACGGCCGCCGCCGCGGTGGCCGCCACCGCGGCCAGGCCGGCGCGCCGGGACAGCAGGTGGAGCTGCAGGAAGTACAACGGGAACGCCACCCACACCGCGTCGGGGGTCTGCGCCAGCAGCACCAGCCAGACGGCGCCCACGGCGGCCAGCCACAGTGCCGCGGCGCGCCGCGAGCGGTGCACCCGGGGCAGCCAGGGCCCGGCCGCGTAGACCAGGGCGCAGCCCGCGGCCGTGACGGTGATCGGTGCGGCGTGCGGGCGGTCCCCGGCGACGGCCCGGCCGGCGGCCAGGGCGAGCAGGGCGACGACCAGGAGATGCAGGCACCAGGCCAGGGTGCGGGTGGTCGGGGTCAGGGCGGGGGCGGTGGTCTTCACAGTCCCTCCAGGCTAAAGAAACGTTCCGCCCGGGGCCTCCATCGAAAGGTACAAGCCGCGTGCCGCCTTGCGGCCCGCGGAGTGCCGCCCTGCGCCGGACGCGCGCACGGGGGCCCGACGGCGACCCTTGGGCCACACCCGCTTCGACCCCTGAAAGGACGGGCCAAGGCCGTGTTCGTCGCCTGGAGAGACCTGAGGTTCGCCAAGGGGCGCTTCGCCCTGATGGGAGCCGTCGTCGTCCTGATCACCCTGCTGGTCGGACTGCTGTCCGGACTGACGGCCGGACTGGGCCGGCAGAACACGTCCGCGATCACGGGACTGCCCGCCGACCGCATCGCGTTCCAGGCTCCCGGCGACGGCCAGGAACTCTCCTACTCCGACTCCACCGTCACCCGGCGGCAGTGGCGGCAGTGGTCCCGGGCGCCCGGCGTCGAAAGCGCCGAACCTCTGGGGATCACCACGACCAGGGCGACGGCCGGGGACAGGAGCACCGCGGTCTCCGCCTTCGGTGTCGAGCCCGGCTCGGCCCTCGCCCCGGACGGCGGCAGGATCAGTGACAGCGCGGTGGTGCTGTCCACCGCGGCCGCCGACGGCCTCGGCACGCGGGCCGGCGACTCGCTCACCCTGGCCGGGCAGCGGCTGAGGGTGGCCGCGGTCGAGGGGGACGCCTCCTTCAGCCACACCCCGGTGATCTGGACCAGCCTGGACGTCTGGCGGAACGCCGCACGGTCCACCGGGGGAGGGCAGGGCCCGACCGCCACCGTCATCGCCCTGACCACCGCCTCGGGGGCGGACACGGCCGCCGTCGACCGGCAGGCCGGCACGAGGACGGTCACCCTCGGGGAGTCGCTGTCCGCCATCGGCTCCTACGCCTCCGAGAACGGCTCCCTCCAACTGATGCGCGGCTTCCTGTTCGCCATCTCCGCTCTCGTCGTCGGCGCCTTCTTCACCGTGTGGACCATCCAGCGCAGCGGCGACGTCGCCGTCCTCAAGGCGCTCGGCGCCTCCACCGCCGGCCTGCTCAAGGACGCGCTCGGCCAGGCCGTCGTCCTGCTGGCCGGCGGCACGCTGATCGGCACCGGCACCGCCGCCGCCCTGGGAGCGCTCGTCGCCGGCTCGGCCGTGCCCTTCCTCCTCACGCCCGCCACCGTCCTGGTCCCGGCCGCCGTGATGATCATCCTCGGCGTTCTCGGGGCCGCCCTGTCCATCCGCCGCATCACCTCCGTCGACCCGCTGACCGCCCTGGGGAGCGCACGATGAGCCTCACGCTGACCGACGTCACCCTCACCTATCCCGACGGCGACACCCGGCTGACCGCTCTGGACCGGGTCGACCTGGAGGTCCCCGGAGGCACCCTGACCGCCGTGGTCGGCCCCTCCGGCTCCGGCAAGTCCAGCCTGCTCGCCGTCGCCGCGACCCTGATCGCGCCGGACCGCGGCACCGTCACCGTCGACGGCGTCCCCACCACCGGCATGACCCGCGGCGAACTCGCCGAGCTGCGCCGTCACACGATCGGCATCGTCTTCCAGCAGCCCAACCTGCTGCCCTCCCTCACGGCCGCCGAACAGCTCCAGGTCATGGCGCAGATCGACGGACGCAAGCCCCGCGACGCCCGGCGCCGGGCCGTGGAACTCCTCGACGCCGTCGGCCTGGCGGACCAGGCGGGCCGACGGCCCCACCAGCTCTCCGGCGGCCAGCGCCAGCGCGTCAACATCGCCCGCGCCCTGATGAACGCCCCCACCGTCCTGCTGGTCGACGAACCCACCAGCGCCCTCGACCACGAACGCGGCGCCGCCGTCATCGACCTGATCACCCGCCTCACCCACCAGCGGGCCACCGCCACCGTCCTGGTCACCCACGACCGCACCCACCTCAGGGCCGTCGACCGGGTCGCCGAGGTACGGGACGGACGGCTCACCGTCCCTGCCGCGGCGACCTGAGCCGCGGCAGGGCGAGCGGAGGCGCTCCTTGACGACCGTCGGCCCATCCGCCGGCCCGCCCCGGAAGCCGCCCGCCGGGAGCCGCGTCCGCTCAGAAGGTGACGTCGGAGCAGGCGTAGAACGCGTTGCCCGTGTCGGCGATCGTCCAGACCGCGAGGACCACGTGGTGTCCGGACAGGCCGGTGGGCAGGACACCCGCGTGGCTGACGGTGCTCGGCGGGCGCCGGCCGTCGTAGGGGACGGTCAGGAACGGGGTGGTGTCGAGGTCCGAGCGGGACAGGGGGTGGTTCTGGTTCCAGCCCTGCCGGGTGAGGTAGTACCGGAAGTCGGTGGTGGCGTGCGAGGCGGTGAACTGCCACCGGAAGGTGTAGGACTGACCGCCCGTCACCCTGGTGGTGGGCCACGGTGCGCCGGACGGAGTCGTCGGTGAGCTGAGCTGGGCGAAACGGCTGAGGCCGCCGTTGCAGATCTGCCCGTCGGCAGGGCCCGTCGCGGGGAAGCCCTTCGGGCCCTCGACGCTCTGCGGCTCGTACTGTATTCCGCCGCAGTTCGCCACGGTGCCGATCGCGCACAGCTTCTGTCGGCTGAGGGGGAGGTCGGTGTAGCCGTGGCTGTGGGCGCTACCGGTGGAGAGCACGAGGGCTCCGGTGGTGGCAAGGCCCAGTACGAGCGCGGAGAGTCTGGTCCGTGTGCGCATGCTGCCGCTCCTGGAGAACGTGGGGGAGGCTCGGTGAGCTGTACAGGTCTAGACCAAGTCGCAGCATAGAGGCGGCCGTTGAAGGTGTCCATGTCGATGGCGGGGCACGTCGAGGGTGGTGGGGTCGAGCCCGCCCGGGGCGCGGACGGAATACGGCCCGCCCGGGTTCTCCTCCGTACGTCTCTTTCCGCGTACGCCGCGAGTCGCATCAAGTCCGCCCCGCAGACGGATCCGCCCACGCATCGTCCGCGAAAGGGTCTTCCTGTCACGCCAGTTGATCGAGAGGAACCGTCATCGTGCGGATAGGAACCATCGCACCCCTGGCCGCGGCGGGGGTCATGGCGACCCTTGTCCCCGTCCTCGCCCCTGCCCCGGCGCACGCGGCCGGCGTGCCGCGCGCGTTCGAGACCCAGAGACCCGCCTGGCACCGCTGCGACACCTCCCTGCCCGCCACCTTCCAGTGCGCGACGATCAAGGTGCCGCTGGACTACAGCCGCCCCGACGGCAAGACCTTGCGGCTGGCCATCTCCCGCATCAGGACGAGCGACCCCGCCAAGCGGCGCGGCGCGCTCGTCTTCAACCCCGGCGGTCCGGGCGGCGAGGGCCTCGACATGCCGGCCCTCATGAAGCCCATGCTGCCCAAGGACGTCCGGGACCGGTACGACCTCGTCGGGTTCGACCCGCGCGGCGTGGGCCGCAGCAGCCCGCTCACCTGCGGCCTGACGACCACCGAACGGAACACCGAACACCCCTACCACCCGGCGACGTTCGACAAGGACGTCACGTGGGCCCGGACCGTCGCCGAGAAGTGCCGCGCGAAGAACGGCGCCACGCTGCCGTACATCACCACCCGGAACACCGCGCGGGACATGGACGTCCTTCGTGCGGTCGTGGGCGCGAAGAAGCTCTCCTACCTCGGCTACTCCTACGGCACCTACCTGGGCGCCGTCTACGCCCAGATGTTCCCCGCGCGGACCGACCGGTTCGTGCTGGACAGCGCGGTCGACCCGGCCCGGGTGTGGCGCGGCATGATCCAGGTGTGGGCCGAGGGCACCGAGCCCGCGTTCGCCCGCTGGGCCGAGTGGACCGCCCGGCACGACCACGACTACAAGCTGGGCGACACCCCGGCGAAGGTGAAGAAGGCCTTCTGGGACCTGGTCGCCCTGGCCGACCGCCACCCGGTCGACGACGGCACCGGCACCAGACTCACCGGCGACGACATCCGCTCCCTGCTCCGCCCGCAGTTCTTCACCCCGAAGGAGGCGGCCCGGACCGTCGCGGACCTGAAGAAGTCGGCCGCCGGACACCCGGTGGCGCACCCGTCCGCCGCACCGCACGACGGGCGTCCCGCGCCCGGCGCCTTCGCGCGCGCCGCGCAGCCGCCGGCCGACAACGACTCCGCCGTCCTGTGGAGCGTGATCTGCGGCGACACGGCGGCCTGGCCGCACGACCCCGAGCAGTACCGGCGCGACGCGATCCGCGACAAGGCCCGGTACCCGCTCTACGGCGACTTCGGCTCCGCCATCACGCCCTGCGCGTTCTGGGGCAAGCCGGCCGAGCCCGTCACCAAGGTGGACAGCCGCGTGGGCCTGCTCACCGTGCAGAACCAGTGGGATCCCCAGACCCCCCTGACCAGCGGCCTCGGCATGCACCGCGCCCTGAGGGGATCGCGCATGGTGTACGTCGAGGGCGGCGAGGGCCACGGCGTCTACGCGGGAAACCCGCGCCTGTGCGCCGACCGCACGGTCGACTCCTACCTGGCCACCGGCAAGCTGCCCGCACACGACGTCACGTGCAAGGCGGCCCCCGGCACGAACTCCCGGGCCGGACAGGGCGACGCCCCCGTGGCGCCCCACTCCGCCGGAGCGCCCCGGTTCTGACCGGCCTCACGCGTTCGTGACGCCGAAGCCCGCCGCCCGGCGCGCGCGATGATCCGGCGGCGAACCACCGGACCTGCCCATGGAGGAGACTCTCCATGGGCAGGTCCGCCGACGCGCGCGCCACTGCCTCATCCGGGCCTCGCGAAGGCCCGTCCCGCCCGCCCCGCCCGTCCGGTCGGGGCGGGTGAGCCGAGCTCAGGAGATCCCCGCATGCCTCATGTGGCCAAGCTGACCTGTTTCCCCGTCAAAGGGGCGGCCGGTACGCACCTCGACGAAGCCGTGCTGACCCCGGCCGGGCTCGCCCATGACCGCAGCTTCATGGTGACCGGCGCGGACGGCGTCTTCCGCACGCAGCGCCGCGACCCTCGCCTGGCCCTCGTGCACCCCGCGGTGAGCCCCGGCGGCGAACTCCTCACCCTGAGGGCCGACGGCCTGCCGCCACTCGACGTACCCGTCGACACCCGGGGCCCCCGCGTCCCGGTGGACCTCTTCGGGCAGCCCTTCCACGGCATCGACCAGGGCGAGGAAGCCGCCCGGTGGCTCTCCGGGATCCTGCGCGCGCCGAGCCGCCTGGTCCGGGTGCCACCGGAACACGACCGGATCACCGACGGCCGCACACCCGGCACCTCCGGCTACGCCGACAGCTGCGCGCTGCACGTCCTGTCCCGCGCGACTCTCGACCTGCTGGACGAGAAGCTGGCCGAGAACGGCGCCCCCGCCGTGCCGGCGGACCGCTTCCGGGCGAACGTGGTCATCGACGGCTGGGACGAGCCCCACACGGAGGACCGCGCGCACCGCCTCACCGTCGCCGGCACCGACCTCGGCTACGCCAAGCCCGCGATCCGCTGCGCCGTCGTCATGGTCGACCAGCGCAGGGGCCGCCGGGACGGCCCGGAACCACTGCGCACCCTGGCCGGCTACCGGCGCGCGGCGGGGGGAGGGGTGGCGCTCGGAGTGAAGTACGCGGTGCTGCGCCCCGGCCGGATCCGCGTCGGCGACGAGGTGACGGTCACGGCCTGGGGCGAGAGCGAGGTCTGACCCGGCTCCGAGCCCTCCACAGAGCGTTTGCGTCAGCAACTGGATGTGATGTCGGGTCGCTGGTGTTGTGAGGGCGGGCACAGGGCGTGGGTCACGTACGAGGCTGTATAGGAGGGGGTGGGGGGGTTCCTGAGCAGGCGATTGATGCGGTTTGTCCTGTTTGGCGGGGTTTGGTGTGGGGGTGTGGGGTAGTACGTCACACCTTTGCCAGGTGGTTTCGCGGTCGCTAAGAATCGTTCTCGTCGCTCGGCGTCGTGGTCCTCGGACCGCGGCGCTCATCGCTGGGAAAGGCCGGCGAGGTGAGGAGACGGGCGGCGTCCGCGTTCTACGAAGAGGTCTCTTAGTCGATGCTGAAGAACACCGACATCCGTGCCCGTGCTCGTGCTCTGACCAAGACCCGCAAGCTCTCGGTGGCCGCCGCGGCCGCGGCCGGCTGCTGCGCGATGGTGCTCAGCGCCGCACCGAGCCAGGCGCAGACCCCCTCGCACCAGGCCCCCACGGCCCCCACGACGACCGCCACGGCCCAGCAGGCCGCGCCCAAGGCGTCCGGCAACAGCCTGGACGGCTGGATCCGCCAGTCCCTGGCCATCATGAAGCAGCACGGTATTCCGGGCTCCTACAGCGGTATCCACCGCAACGTGATGCGTGAGTCCTCCGGCAACCCGATGGCCATCAACAACTGGGACGTCAACGCCCAGAACGGCATCCCCTCCAAGGGTCTGCTCCAGGTCATCGACCCGACCTTCCGGACCTACCACGTGACCGGCACCTCGTGGAACATCTACGACCCGGTCGCCAACATCACCGCCGCCTGCAACTACGCCGCGCACCGCTACGGCTCGATGGACAACGTCAACAGCGCGTACTGAGGCACGCGGACCTCTTCACGCTCACGACCACAGGGCGGCACCCCCACGGGTGCCGCCCTTCCGCGTGGGAACGGCAGGACGGCGGGCGCCCGGACGCCCCGTCCCGCTCAGGTCATGCCCGGGGGCCGAACCATCGGGCGAGAGCGGTCTCGACCGATGCGTCGTGTGTGCTGGACCAGGCGATGTAGCCGTCGGGACGGATCAGTACGGCGTCGCCGTCCTCACTGACCTCGCCGGTCTCGGCCGTGACGTGGTCGACGCGGTCCGCCCAGCCCTCGATCGGCCTGTGCCGCCCGTCGAGGGACAGCAGCAGCCCGCGTCCGGAGTGCATCAGTTCGCTGACCCGGGTCGGGCCGTCGTGGGTGGTCAGGTCGAGGTCGGCCATGCGGGGGTCGAGCCCGGGGTACCGGATGTCGAGGCCCGACGTCATGCCCGCGATGGACCGGTTGGCGTCCGGCAGGCGGAGCAGGTCGGTGACGACGTCGCGGACCGCGGCGACCTCCTCGTCTCGTCCGGTGTTCAGCAGCACTGCCTGAGCGCGGGTGTGTCGCAGGACCCGTGCCGCGACCGGGTGCCGCTCGGAGTGGTAGCTGTCCAGCAGGCCGGGCGGTGCCCAACCGCGGACGGTGGCGGCGAGTTTCCAGCCCAGGTTGACGGCGTCCTGGATGCCGAGGTTGATGCCCTGGCCGCCGATGGGCATATGGATGTGCGCCGCGTCACCGGCGAAGAACACCCTGCCCGCGCGGTAGTGCTCGACCTGCCGGACGGCGTCGCTGAACCGCGACGCGGCACGCAGTTCGCCCAGCTCCGTCTCGCTCCCGTACACGGCCCGCAGCGCCGCGCGGATCTCGTCGGCGGCGACGGGCACCTCGCGGCTCGGGCCGTCCCCGGAGGTCTTTCCGAAGATCAGCCGGTACAGGCCGTCGCCGAGCGGGGCCAGGACGGTGAAGTAGCCGCCCGCGGCCCGGGTGTACCTGCTGACGTGCCCGGCCTCCGCCGGGACCTCGGCGGACCGGGAGGCGAGGGTGACGTCGGCGGCGACGGAGGACATCCTGGCCGCCCTGCCGGGAAACGGGACGTCCAGCAGGGCGCGGACCGTGCTGTGCGCGCCGTCGCACGCGACGAGATAACGGCCCTGGACGTCCCCGACGGTGACTCCCTCGGAGTCCTGCTCGACCGCCGTCACCTCGTACCCGCGCAGCACGGGGACGCCCCGGTCGGCAAGGCGCTGTTCGAGGAAGGCCTCCAGTCGCGCCGGCGGAAGGTCGACGGGGTGGGGGTGGCGGGTCCGCCAGGGCCGGCAGTCCAGCACTCGCTGGCCGGGGCGCTCCGGGAAGCGGGCTTCGACGCCCTCACCGCGCGCCTCACCGCCACTCAGGTGATCGCGGTGGAACGTGAACTCGCCGACATGAACCACCAGTGCCTGGTCGACGGCGAGTCCGCCGCGGACCGCTACCCGCGGGCGGTCCGGGCCGCGGAACACGCCTTCGACCTGCTGCGCGACGGCCTCGAACCCCGCTGAGTGACGAAACCCGGTCGACGGTGGTCACCGTCTTGTCCGATCATGCGCTCATGCCGCTGAAAGACACGCTTGCCCGAGTCGACGCGGACCTGGCGGCCGGCCGGGTCCCCGCCGCGCGCCAGCGCCTGCGCGGGCTGGTGTCGTCCTTCCCGAACGACCTGATGCTGCGCCGGCGCCTGGCCGAGGTGTACCGCCTCTACGGAGAGCCCGCGGAAGCGGGCCGCTGGATGTACCTCGAACAGGACCGGGACACGGCCGAGACCGCCGCCTTCGAAGCCAGACACCACACGGCTCCGCAGCGCATGCGGGCGCTCGCCTGGCAGGGGCCGGAGTCACGTGCCCGAACCGCCTTCGCCAGAGAGCGACTGGCGGCGGTACGGGCGGACTGCTCCGAGGCCATGGGGCACCCCGTCGACTGGGACGCGGTGCCCTCCGGCGAGATGCCGGCCCGCAGGTCACGCCCCTTGGCCGACTTCCTGGCCGGGGCCGGATGCCTGGTCGCGGTCCTCGCGTTCCTCGCGGTCTGGGTGAACGGACTCGTCGCCCTCTTCGACTGACCCACCGGCGAGCCGGCGTAGCCGTCGTCGCGCGCCCGCCGGGGTATTGCGGGACAGCCCTCAGCTCTCGGCGAGCAGGCGCAGGGTGAGGGCGGCGCCGAAGAGCTGTACGCCGCGCGTGGTGTGCGGGTCCAGGCCGGTCAACTGGGCAGCCCGGGCAAGGCGGTTGCCGACGGTGTTGGGGTGCACCCTGAGTGCTTCGGCCGTGCGGCGCCGGTCGAGGTCGTGGTCGAGGAACGCGGCGACGGTCTCGGGCAGCCCGACGTGGCCGTCCAAGGGGGCCAGCAGCGCGACCAGTTCGGCGGCGCTGTCCCCGGAACCGGCCAGATGGTAGTCGAGCAGCACGTCATGGAGCCGGTGCACGCCCGGGGCGCGGGCGACGGCGGCGATCCGGGCCGCCTGCTCGGCCGCCGCGGGAACGTCCCCCGGGCCGGCCGCGAGCGCGGCCCCCGCGATCAGGGGGAGGGGCTGACCGGTGGACAACTGCCGGACGAGGTCGGAGTGGGATATGCCGAGGGGGAGCAGGACGAGGCCGCCCTGCTCGTTCGGCAGACTGAGCGCCCGGCCGTCCGCGCAGGGCGCGAGTCGGCCCAGGACCTGGTGAAGCAGTCGTCGCGCGGCCACCGGTTCCCGGGGCTCCGGGGCACGGACACTGAGCACGAGGTAGCCGGGTTCGAGCGGGAGCCCGCACCGGGCGGCCACCTCCTGCGGCGCGTCACCGCGCAGCAGCGCCGAGGCCAACTCCCGCCCTGCCGCCTGCTGGTCCGCCATGCCCAGGAGGTACGCCTCGGTGGCATGTTCGACCAGGGCGTTGACCGTCGTGAACAGCCGGCGGGTGAGCCACACCAGGGCGGCCTCCTCCCCGGGGCGGGCGGCGGCGCACAGCGCGTCCGTCAGCACCTCGACGCCGACGTGGTACGCCCTGAGCACCCCCGTCAGATGGACACCCTCGGCGGCGCGCTGGGCGGCGCGTTCGCGGAGCACCTCGGTCTCGGTGTCCACGACGCCCCGCGCGCCGCGGAGGAAGCCGCGGATCGTGTGCCGAGCGGCCGAGGCGATCTCCAGGTCCTGCATGTCGCCGGGGAGCCGGTCGAATCCGGGGACCTCGGCCCGCTGGCGTTCCACGATCAGCCTGGCCAGTTGGTTGATCCGGGGTTCGAGACGGGCGGCGATGCGGAGCGTCTGCTCGCGGATCCCGTCCGCGGGTTCCAGGGCCTCGAACGGCGACGCGCTTGGTTGTGACACATCACAACGATAGGGCGTCCGGGGTGTCCTGCGAGCCGATTGTCCCGACCCGGAGGTGGGACGACAGTGATGTCATGACGATCGGATCTTCGTGCTGCACGGTGACGGCCGCCCGGTCCACCCGCACCACCCCCGTCCGGCCGTCGCCCCCGACCGCAGCCCTGTGAGGAACAAACGTCCATGAACCCAACGCGTCGACCCCGCCGCTGGGGTACCGCCGTCAGCGCGGGGGTGGCCGCGCTCGCGCTGTCCGCCGCATCCTTGACAACCGCTCAGGCGAGCACGGCGCACACCCCGTCCGAGCCCTCCGCCGCGACCGCCGCCGACGCGGTCAAGGCGTACGTCTACGGCTACCCGCTGGTCCTGGCACGGGCCACCGAGCAGTTGTCCACCAACGTGGCCGAGCCCGACCCGGGCCGCCTGCGGGCGCCGGTGAACCAGTTCGCCAAGGCGGACACCACTCCCGACCCGCGGTTCCACACCGTGGTCGCCCCCAACGTCGACACCCTGTACACCTCGGCGTGGCTGGACCTGAAAAACGGTCCCCTCCTGCTTCACGTGCCGGACACCAAGGGCCGGTACTTCATGATGCCCATGCTCAGCGGCTGGACCGACGTCTTCGCCTCCCCGGGAACCCGCACCACCGGCAGCTCGGCCGGCGACTTCGCCATCACCGGACCCGGCTGGCACGGACGGCTGCCGGCCGGAGTCAAGCGCATCAAGGCGCCCACCGAGACGGCGTGGATCCTCGGCCGAACCCAGTTCGACGGCCCCTCCGACCTGCCTGCCGTCAAGGCCCTCGCGCGCCACTACACACTCGAACCGCTCCGCGACCACGGCCACCACCGCCCCCCGCCCGCGGGCCACGTCGACCCGACCGTGCCCGACACACCGCCGGCCGCCCGCGTCGCCGCCATGGACGCGCAGACCTTCTTCTCCCAGCTGGCCTCGGCCATGGCCACCGACGCTCCCGCGAAGAAGGACGCACCCATGGTGGCCGCTCTGGCCCGCCTGGGTGTCACCCCCGGCCGGCCGTTCGACATCGACGCCAAGGGACCCGCCACGGCACAGGCCCTGCGCCAGGCCGTCCCCGCGGCCCAGAAGCGGATCAAGTCCGCACTCGCCACCACCGGCACCGACGTGAACGGCTGGCGCGAGTCCCTCGAGCTGGGCCACTACGGAACCGACTACCTGCTGCGCGCGACCACCGCCTGGCAGGGACTCGGCGCCAACCTCCCCCAGGACGCCGTCTACCCGATCGCCCGCACCGACAGCCGGGGCAGGGCCCTGACCGGAGCCCACCGGTACGTGCTCCACTTCGCTCCGGGCCACACCCCACCGGTGAGCGCCTTCTGGTCCCTCACGATGTACGACCCGTCCGGCTTCCTGGTCCCCAACCCGATCAAGCGCTACGAGATCGGGCACGACGTCACCCCGAAGCCCAACCGCGACGGTTCCATGGACATCTACCTCCAGCACGACGCCCCGGCGGGCAAGCGGAGCAACTGGCTGCCCGCACCGTCCGGCCGGTTCTCCGTGATCCTGCGTATGTACCGGCCCAAGCCCGCCGCCCTCGACGGCAGTTGGACCCCGCCCGGAATCACCGTGAGCAGGTGAGGCCCGCGCGGTCTGCCCGGCAGGACGGCGGCCTGGATGGCGGCGGCGGCCGGGGTGATCGTGGGGCCATGACCAGCAACGGCACACCCCGCGACCCGCACCCGTACGTCGGGATGTGGGTGAGCGCGGACGGCTTCATCCGCCAGGAACTCCTGCCCGACGGCCGCTACGACGAGGCCCGCGGCGGCCGCCGCAGCGCCTACACCGGCTGCTGCACCGTCACCGGCGACCACATCGACTACCTCGACGACACCGGCTTCACCGCCACCGGCGACGTCCGCGACGGGGTCCTCTTCCACGAGCACCTGGTGCTCCACCGGGAGGGGGAGACGACGCGCTCCGACTCCTGCCGGCCTCCCGAGGTGGAGGACGGGGCCCGGTTCTTCGGCCGACACCTGAAGTGAGCCCGGGGCGCCGTGCGCCCTTCGGTGGACGGTCAGGAAGCGGGGACGGGGCCGCCGGGCCGGAACCGCTCCACCCCGACGATGTGCCGTACCTTCACCGGGCGCACGATCACCGCGACCCGCTGCTCCCCTGGCATGGTCCACTCGAACCGCTCACTGCCCAGGTACTTCCGGGCCAGCCGGTCCATCCGTTCGTGGGCCTCCTCGCCCTCGACGAAACGGCTCACCACGCCACTGATCTGGACGCGGTTGAAGGGATCGGCGGCGTCGGCGTGGGAGAGGTAGACACGGGGGTCGCGGCGGAGGTTCTCCTCCTTCACGCGGCCCACCGACGTGTTGAACATCAGCTCCCCCTCACCCTCCAGGTCGACCCACATCGGGCTGACCTGGGGGGCTCCGTCGGCGAAGACGGCACCGACGTACCAGATGTTGGAGGCTTGCAGTCGGGCGCGGACGGCGTCGTCGAATGTCGCGGTCATCCCGGCAGGCTATCAACCATGATCATCAGGCCGGTCCGGCACCGTGACGCCCTGCACGGCGTCGGACGGCGCTACTTCGCCGACCGCTTGAGCCAAGGAGAGCTGGTGGCCCAGAAGATGCAGTCGGCCCCGAGGAACCCCTTTCCGAAGTCGGTGAACTCCTTTCGGGTGTAGGGCTTTCCCGTGTCGGGGTCGGTGTACTCGAAGTCGGGCTCCTGCACGGCCATCGCCACAAGGGGGAGCCGTCCCCGGTACCGGTGGAAGAAGGGGTAGGAGTTCTGCATCTGCGCCGGGCGGTTGGGCAGGATGTCGGGGCCACCCAGCCCGACGCCGTGCTTCTCGGCGAAGGCGAAGGCGCGCCCCATGTAGTCGTGGTCGTTGTTCCATTCGCCCGGCCAGAAGTTGACGTACTGGACGAACGGCGTCTTGGTGAAGACCCGTGCCCCATAGGCCATGTTGTCGAGTTCCGCCCGGAAGTAGGCGTCGTCGCTGTACCCGGTCCGGTCCTTGTCCACGTCGACCGCGGTCGCGGTCTCCGGGAGGTTCACCCCGGCGAGCCGGCCGTCGAATCGCTCGGCCAGTGCCTTCAGCAGATGGTGGAAGCGGTTCCTGACCGCGGGGTTCCACTGGGCCGCCACTGCACCGGGTTCGCCGGGACCGAGCCCGCTCTCGTTCGTGGTCGGCGCCGCGCCGCCGCTGTAGCGCGGGTCCTTGAGCAGGTACTCCGGGAGGCGGGCCGGCAGCGTGAAGAAGCGGTCCTGGACCTGGACGAACAGCTTCTTGCCGCGGGCCCGGGTGTACTCCAGGGCGCTGTCGATCGCGGAGAAGTCGTACTGTTCCTCCTGCCGTTCGAGGGCCTTCCACGGCACCACCAGCTGCACACCGGCGATGTCCGCGCGGTCGAGCAGGGGCTTGACGTCGCTGTCGAAGTCCCCGATCGACGCGTAGAGGAAGTTGACGGGGCCCGAGGAAGCGGGTGCCGCGGTGCCCTGAGCGGCGGTGGCCGCGCCGGCGCCGGTGACCTCGGTCAGGGTCGTGGCGAGGATCAGACCGATCACAGCCGAAGCTCGTTTGAACATCATGGGAAGTGACCTTGGCGAGCGGTCCTAAGAAGTTTCTAAGAGCTCTCCAGCGGACCTTTTGAGCCACTTGGAGGAGTTATGACGTGGTTGGTGCGTTGTGTCGTGGTTGTGTAACGGTGCGGGGCGCAGGGGGACGCGTGGGGTGGCCGTCTCGTCTGACCGGACAGCCGGGTGCATCGGGCACCTGCGTGGAGCGGATCCGCCGCCCGGGGGATCCGCGGGAGGGGAGTCGACGAGCATGAGGAAGTCGGGAGTGAGGATGAGGGGCGGTCGTGCGGTCGTGGTCGGCGCGCTGGGGCTGGCCTCGGTCGCTCTGGCGGCCGGTCCGGTGTTCGCCAAGGGCGCCGTGGACGTCACGGCGCCGCGCACGGCGCATGTCGGCGAGTCCATCGCGGTGGCGGCGCAGGGTGGCGACGACAGCGCCGGATACCTGCACCAGCTGTGTCTGGAGGAGAACGGCTTCGGTGAGGGGTGGCACCAGGAGAAGTGCAGTGCCGTGGTCGACGGCGATGCGCGGGTCACCGCGCACGGTACGTCCGCGCGTCGCGGCGATCTGAAGTTCCGCGCGGTGCTGTACGGCCTCACGAGCCGGCACGACCGCAGCCCCGTGCGTCTGCACGCGTCCGACGTGGTGACGGTGCACGTCCGCTGAGCCGACGACGCGGCCGTGGACGGCCGCCACCGTCCACGGCCGTGTGCCGGCTCCGCGAGGACGCTCGCGAAGGATCTTCGACCCCACCTGTGTGGCCGGATGGGTGCGGTCGGGTCGAGGGTGACAGGATGATCCCCATGAGCAACGTCTACTTCGACATCAATATCAATGGCGCCCCGGCCGGCCGTATCGTCTTCAACCTCTTCGACGAGGTGGTTCCGAAGACCGCGCGCAACTTCCGTGAGCTGGCGACCGGGCAGAACGGCTACGGCTACGCGGGGTCGGGCTTCCACCGGGTCATCCCCCAGTTCATGCTGCAGGGCGGTGACTTCACCCGGCACGACGGCACGGGCGGCAAGAGCATCTACGGTGAGAAGTTCGCCGATGAGAACTTCGACCTGAAGCACGACCGCAAGTACCTGCTGTCGATGGCGAACGCCGGCCGCAACACCAACGGCTCGCAGTTCTTCATCACCACCGTCGTCACCCCCTGGCTCGACGGCAAGCACGTCGTCTTCGGCGAGGTCGTCGAGGGCCAGGAGCTGGTCGACCAGATCGAGGGCCTGGGCTCGCAGTCCGGCGCCCCCAAGGCCAAGGTCGAGATCGCGGCCAGCGGCGTCGTCGACGGCGGCTGACCCGGATCCGCCGCCCTGTCCCGGTGCACCGAGCGCACGTGCGTGAAGCGTGTGCGCGGCACCGGTGACGGGCCGTGAGGGCTGAGGCGCGAAGCCGCCGCTCGGTGTGCGAGCGGCGGCTTCGCGCCTCGTCGCGCCCGCGGATGATCGGCCGTACCGTACGGCTCCCCGATCCGGTGACATCTCGGCGATCCGGCTGCGCTCCTCCCCCCGCTCGGTTCAGGGTGGTGTGGGCGCTTTGCGCCACCAACGAGAAGCGAGAAGAGGGAGACCCCCGTCATGCCGCGTATCCAGTCACTCGCCGTCGCAGCAGCAACCTTCGCCGCCGTCCTCGGTGCCGTACCCGCCGCGTCCGCGGCCCCCGCGACCCCCACGAACGCCGCGGCCTACTCCTGCAGCCCCGGACATTTCTGCCTCTACAGTGGCTGGAACGGCGGGGGGACCCGCTGCCAGTGGCTCCAGTCACACCTGGCGAACACCGCCGACAACTGCTCCTTCATCCAGCGGGGGCAGAACGTCCGCTCGGTCTGGAACGGGACCGGACATCGCGTTCAGTACTACACGCAGACCAACTACCACGCGCGCGTCGGGTCCACTCCCGCGGGCGCGGGCGGGAACCTGCAGGGCACCTACCAGATCCGCTCCTTCAAGCCGCAGTGAGGGCCGCGACCCGCGCCGTGGGGTGCGACGGTCAGGGCACACGCGGCAGGCGGGCGAGTGCGGTGATCAGCCGGACGGGCATATAGGCGGGCCAGTGGCGCCGCCCCACCAGGTAGGTCACGTACCCGAGGGCGCGTCCGGCCCGTATCTCGTCGTCGGTCTCCGCCTGGTACACGACCCGGCAGCCGCCCGCGGCGTCCTTGGCCCGCTGCCACAGCACGGGCGCGGGCTTGCGTTCCGCCTCCGTGCGCGGGGTGAAGATCCGGTCGCCGAAGTCCGCCCAGTCGAAGGGGCGCGTGTCCTTCCAGTCCTTGTCGACCACCCGCTTCAGCTCCGCGGCCCGTTCCGCGTCGGTCGCGCCCCAGGAGGACGGCACGTTGGTGATCAGGCCGACGGGTATGTGGCGGGCGCGGAGCGCACGCAGATGCGCGGCCGCTCCCGGCATGTATCCGATGCTCTTGTCCTCGGCGGTGTGGATCAGTGTCTCGCCGAGGTCGAAGTAGACGACCACGCACCGGCCGTCACGACCGGCGCCGAAGCCGGGGCCGGTGTGCGTGTCGGCGACCGTGCGGGGGAGTCGCTCGGCGGCGCCCGCGGCGGTGCCCGACAGGACCGTCGCCGCCACGCAGCCGAGCGTCAGCAGCACGCGGCCGGTGACCCTCCGAGTGGAGTTCTTCCTCATGGACTGCCCTTCCGTGGGGTTCCCGTGCACATGTAGTCATGTCCATGCCGCAACTGTTCACACGGAATTCCCCTGCTGTGACCCGCGGGGTCCGTCGCGAGAGCGGTCGATTCGGCCGCGTTCAGGGCGCGTCCTGACCCCGCTGCCGCTCCTGGCGCAGCAACGCGTCGAGGTCGGCCAGGCGGTCCAGGCCCCGGACCGCCTGCGTCATCCGATGGTTGCCCTCGAAGCGGGTGCGGTGGCGGTCCAGGAAGGCCCAGTACCCGGCGGTGTACGGACAGGCCCGCGCGCCCACGCGCTCCGTCGGCGCGTAGACGCACCCGCCGCACAGGTCACTCATGCGGTGCACGTAGGCGCCGCCGGAGGTGTACGGCTTGGTGGTCATCCGCCCGCCGTCGGCGTACTGCGACATCCCGATGACATTGGGCAGCATCACCCAGTCGTAGCCGTCGACGAAGCAGCGGTGGAACCAGTCCGTCACCGCCCGCGGATCCCAGCCGTGCTGGAGGGCGTAGCCGCCGAGGACCATCAGCCTGGGGATGTGGTGGGTCCAGCCGCTGTCGCGCACCTGCGCCAGCGTGGTGGCCAGACACCGCGCGGTCACGGCGTCCGCGTCGAGGTCGAGGAACCAGTCCGGCAGCGGTGTGCGGTGCCGCAGCGCGTTGCTGGACCGGTACTCCTCGCCGAAGTACCAGTAGAGCTGCCACACGTACTCGCGCCAGCCGGCGATCTGCCGGACGAAGCCCTCCACGCTGTTGACGGGCGCCTGCCCGGTTCTCCAGGCGTCCTCGGCGCGTTCCACGCACTCGGCGGGATGCAGCAGCCCCAGGTTGAGCGAGGACGACAGAAGACTGTGGCTCATCACGGGATCGGCGGCCAGCATGGCGTCCTCGTGCGGGCCGAAGCCGGCGAGCCGGTGCTCGACGAACCTGCGGAGCGCGGCCAGCGCCTCGCGCCGGGAGGCGGGGAACCGGCGCGGGCCGTCCCGTCCGACGAACTCCACCAGTCCGTCCCGTTCCCAGCGGTCCAGGTCGTGGCGCACCTCGTCGTCGATGCCGTCCTCCCGCGGCCGGTAGGGTGCCGGGGCGCCCAGGGACCGCGCTCCCGCGGGGGGAGGCTCACGGTTGTCGTGGTCGTGGTTCCAGCGGCCACCCGCCGGGGAGTCCCCGTCCATCAGCAGCCCGTGGTCGCGCCGGACCCGACGGTAGAAGTCCTCCTGCCGCAGGCGCCGCCCGCCCAGGCCGTCCGCCCAGGCACGGAAGTCCGCCTGCCGCACGAGGAAGCCGCGGGCCGGGAGCACCTGGACCGCGGGCAGGGACCGGACCAGGCGCAGGGCGGCGTACGAGGTGGGGTGATGCACCGTCACCGCACCGTCGCCGACCGCCTCGCGCAGTCCCTCCCGGTAGGTGTCGCAGCGGACGTAGCGCACGCGGTCGCCCAGTTCGGCGGCCCGGTGGCGCATCGCGGACAGGACGAGATGGGCCTTGGCACGGTGGAAGCGCCGGCGGCGCAGGACGGAACGGGCCTCGATCATCACCACGGGTGCCCCGCGCTCGGGCCCGTCGTCGCCGGGAGCGAGGAAATGGGGTCCGAGCTGGTCCCCGAAGAGCCAGTGGGCAGTGACCATGTGACCGCGCCGTCTCTCCGTCCGTCCGTCGTCCTCGGCTGTCCGTCGCCCTCGTCGTCCCGGCGCAAGCCGCGAGGCGCGAGGACCGCGGTTTCCCGGCGCCCGCGCACCCCTGCCGCGTCGGGTCCCGTCCCGCTCATGATGGTCGGCCACTCGTCCTCGCAGCCGAAGGCCACGCCGGTCGCGGCGCTCACCGGATGCCATCTCCGGCATCGTGAGTCATTCGGGTGGCTGTGCCGGATCCTCGTGAGCCCGCCGTCGCGGAGTCGACATCCGCCTGATCTACGGTGGCCCCGCCGAACCGTCCGCCCGGCCCCGGCCGCCCCGCGAAAGGAAGCCCCTTCGACATGAGACCACCGCGCGCTCGCCGGGTACGCCACCGGGCCTGCCGTACCGTCACCACCTTCGCGATGGCATCGGGGTGCCTCCTCGCCACCTGCGCGCCCTCACCCGCGGCGGGTCATGGGGGGACGACCGCCCGCCCCTGCGCGACCACGCCCTACCCTCCCTCGGAGAACCCGCCGTCGCCCGTCCTGTCGGGACCGGGCGTCTGGCGCTTCGTCACCGCTCCCGCACTGCGCCCCCTGCGCGTGCGTGTCACCACGCGCAGGCCGGGAACGGCGCGGGGCGGCATCCTCGTCGGACCGTTCAGCGCGGACCGCATGGTCGGACAGACGGGTGCCCTGATCAACGACGACGCCGGCGACCCGGTCTGGTTCCGCCCCCTGCCCTCGGTGAACCTCCAGAACGCCGACCTGAGGGTCCAGAGCTACCGTGATCCCCGCACGCGCCGGACGCAGCCCGTGCTGACCTGGTGGCAGGGTTCCCTCGCCCTTCCCCCCTACTACACGAACCTGCCCGCCGGCGCCCCGGAACCAGGGGGCTGCTACTACATCGTGGACAGCCACTACCGGCTGCTCAGGACCGTCTTCGCGCGGCACGGCTACCACCCGGACGAACACGAGTTCACCCTGACGCGCAGAGGAACGGCCCTGTTCATCGCGTCCAGGCCGGTTCCCGCGGACCTGACACCGTACGGAGGTCCCGCCGACGGCGCCATCCTGAACAGCGAGATCCAGGAGGTCGACCTCGCCACGGGACGGCTGGTGTTCTCCTGGAACGCGCTGGACCACCTCGACCCGGCGGACTCGGAGGAGCCGGTATCCAGCGCGTCCTCGTCCGACGGCGTGTGGGACGCCTTCCACGTGAACTCGGTGGACGAGGGGCCCGAGGGGCAGTTGCTGGTCTCCGCCCGGAACATGTGGGCCCTCTACGACGTCGCCAGGAAGTCCGGCAGGATCCGCTGGCAACTGGGCGGGAAGAAGAGCGACTTCACCTTCGGGCCGAACGCGGACTTCTACTGGCAGCACGACGCGCGCTTCCGGCCGGGAGACCGGATCAGCATGTTCGACGACGGGTGCTGCGACCTGCCCGACGGAACCCCCGAGCAGAAGTCCCACGGCCTGATCCTGAACCTCGACCTCCGTCACCGGAAGGCGACCGTGTCCAGGGCCTACTACCACCAGCCGCCCCTGGAGTCGCCCACGCAGGGCAATCTCCAGAGCCTGCCGAACGGCGACAAGTTCATCGGGTGGGGCCAGAGCCCGTACCTCTCGGAATACCGGAACGCGGGCAACACCGAGGGCGACGCCTCGAAGAACCTGCTCTACGACGCGCGGATGCCGGGCAACGACATCTCCTACCGCGTCTACCGGAACGAATGGGTGGGCACTCCGTACTACCCGCCGAGCGCCGCGGCACGAGCCAAGGGCGACCGCACCACCGTCTTCGCCTCGTGGAACGGCTCCACCGGGACCAGGGCGTGGCAGGTGCTCGCCGGTCCGCGCCCCGGCTCCCTGTCGGTCGCCGTCCGGCATGTCGCGCGCGACGGGTTCGAGACCGCCGTGGTGACGCGTGCCCGGGGACCGTACTTCCAGGTACGAGCGCTGGACGCGAAGGGCAGGGTCCTGAGGGCGTCGGCGGTGGTGAAGCGGCGCGACTGACCGCGCCGTTCCGCAGTGCGATGCCGTCGGCCGGCCCGTCGAAACGGGCCGGCCGTCGTGGTCAGCGGTGGTGGTGGTACCGGTCCCAGTCGCCGCGCGGAGCCAGGAGCCACAGCCAGTGGCCGAAGCGGTCGCGGTGGTGGCTCCGGTAGTAGTACCGCCCGTGGTCCCAGCGGCCGAAGCGGAAGTCGAAGTCGTCGTCGTGTCCGCCCAGGCCGCCGAAGGGCCCACCGTGGTGTCCGGCACCCTGACCGTGCCCGCCGACGCCCCCCGTCCCCGGGAAGCCGCCGTGGCCACCGGTACCCGGGCCGTGTCCGCCCGTGCCACCGGGGGTGCCGTGGTGATCGCCGGTGCCCTGGCCATGCCCGCCGTTGTCGCCGGGGGTGCCGCCGTGGTCTCCGCCGCCCTGGTCGTGCCCGCCCGTGCCACCGGGGGTGCCGTGGTGATCGCCGCCACCCTGGTCGTGCCCGCCGGTGCCGCCGTGGTCGCCGGTGCCCTGGCCGTGCCCGCCGTTGTCGCCGGCGGAGCCGTTGTGGCCGCCGCCCTGGTCGTGTCCGCCCGTGCCGCCGGGGGTGCCGCCGTGGTCGCCGGTGCCCTGGCCGTGCCCGCCGATGTCACCCGAGGTGCCGCTGTGGCTTCCCGAGCCCTGACCGTGCCCGTCGGCGAGAGCCGGCAGGGCGGCCGCCCCGACGAGCGCGGCCGACGCCACACAGGTGGCGATCAGACGGACCGTGGTTCTGGTGCGAGCGACAAGCATGAAGCATTCCTCTCCCATGCGTGCACACCCACCTCGGGAGGCGGCGTGCTTCCGTGTTCTCGGACGTTGCCGAGGACCGCAACTGTGGTGCACGCCCGCCGAGAAACATCACCGACCGGAGCCGCGTTACACAAGACGGACATTTCCGCAATGTTCGGTTGTGTTGGCCATGGACGTGATCGGATGCGGACGGGCTTCCGGGCGTCCTACCTGCACAGGCACCCGAGCAGCGCAGTTGCCGTCGGCGGTCCGTCGTGCCTGCTCCCGTGCCCGCTCCGCCGTTCACTCGTCCCGCTCAACGGCTTGTGTAACAGGCCGGGTTCCACCATTCGAGGAAGCGGGCGGCGGCCGGGCTGACGTCACCGTCACGCCGCTGCACGACGCCGTCGGGCCGCACGAGCACGGCCCCGTCCTCGCCGATGCCGCAGCGGTCAGTGAAACCGGCCCGGCGCCAGGACACCGCGTGGATCAGCCGCACGTCGGGCGGCACCGAACTGGTCTGCGTCACCGCCGCCACCCCCGGCGACAGCCTGCTCCTGCGCGAACCGCCCAGGACCGCCCGGGTCCTGGACGTCACCGCCCACTGCCTCGGGCGTGAGGGCGCTCAGCTTGGTGACGATCCCTGTGGCGCGTCCGGAGTGGACGTGGAGCAGGGCTGCCCGCGCGCTCGGGTCCTCGTCAGGGGCCGGCCCAGACCGGGGCGTCCGCGCCCCACAGGCCGGGCGGGCGTGCCCAGTTCACCGGGCCCGTCTCGTACGACACCGGCGGCAGCGCGTGGCGCAACCGGCCCATGGGGCTCTTGGTCTCGGCCAGCCGCCGCCCGGCGTCGAATCCCGGATCCCGGCCCGGAGCGGGGACCAGGTCGTGGACCAACCAGTGCGCCGTACGCGCCAGGGCCAGGTCGACCGACCGGGTGCCGCCCGTGCGGTGCTGCTCGGTGAGAGCCCGCAGGACCCCCGCCGCCAGCAGATAGCCGGTGCCGTGGTCCAGGGCCTGGGCGGGCAGCGCGCCGGGCGCGTCCGGTGAACCCTCCAGCTCGGCGATGCCGGTGGCCACCTGGACCAGGCTGTCGAAGCCGCGCCGCTCCTGCCACGGCCCGTATCGGCCCCACGCGGACAGCCGGGCCACGACGACGCCCGGACGGCGTCCGGCGAGTGCCTCGGGTGTCAGCCCGAACCGGTCCAGGGCGCCCGGCCGGTATCCGGTGACCACCACGTCCGCCTCGTCCAGCAGTTCCTCGAAGACCCGGCGGTCGGCGCCGTCGGCCAGGTCCAGGGCGGTCGAGCGCTTCCCCATCCCCGTGTCGTTGTGGGCCTCCTGACTCTCCGGCAGCCGCGGGGGGTCGACGCGCAGCACGTCCGCGCCGAGCAGCGCCAGGGTCCGTGTGGCGACGGGCCCGGCGAGCACCCGGGTCAGATCCAGGACCCGCAGGCCCGCGCACGGCAGAGCGGCGTCACCGAGCACCCGGTTCGGGGCGTCGCCGACGCGTGCCGTCGCCAGCAGCGGCCGGCCGGCGACCAGGGCTCCCTGCTCGCTCCCGGCCCACTCCCGGTGGCCGCGTGCCGCGACGGCCAGACCGCCCGCCGCGTACACGGCCTCCTCCACCTCCAGCGCGGTGCGCTCCGCGATCGCCCCGGCCACGGCGGCCACGGCGGATTCGTCGGTGTCGTCCGCCACTTCGAGAGCGGTGAGCAACCGGGCCCGGTGGTGGGGGTAGTTGGCGTGCGTACGAACCCACCCGTCACGCGCCCGCCAGAACCTGGACAGCGGCGCGAAGGTCGACCACGCGCGCCCGTCGACCCGCACCAGCCGGTCGCTGAGGAACGCCGCGGCGACCGCCTCGTCGTCGACCCGCACCCGGGGAACGGGCCGCCCCGTGCGGACGGAGGCGAGCTCGGCGGCGGCGAGGGAGCACGCGGCGACGGTGGCCCGCGCCAGCTCCATGACGGGCAGTCGCGCCGGTAGTCCCCCGGACGGGCCGGAGTAGGACACCTGGTCGAGCAGCGAGGGGTCGGCACCCAGTGCCGCCCACGCATGTGCGGTGGCTGCGGAGATCGGAGAACCCATGGACGCACTATGGCACTGAGTGCCACCATCCGGTAAGGGTGTCGAGTGCTGTAGCTGTGCGGGAGTCGTGGGGCGGAAGGGGTGAGCCCGCACCGCGACGGAGCTGACGGGATGTCGACCCCGCCGGCGCCTGCGGGCCGCCCTGTCTGTTCCCCCTTGAGCCTTCCTGGTGGATCCTCTTCTCGGCCACCGGGGCGCCGCCCGGTTTTCCCTCACCGGCCGGCGCAGCGCGCGCCCGCAGTGGCGGTGGCCCGGCGCGTGGCGAGCGGCAGCGCTCTGACCTGCGGCTCAGGCTCCTCGAAGTGAGTAACCCATCCGGGTACCCCGCTTGATCACATCCATGCCCCCATGAATGTGGCGCGCGGGTGCATCCCTTGGTGCTGTGCGCCCCTCACGCAACCAATATCCGATCATCTTCATATGGCCGAAATCATTCTTCTGGCGTGGTGCATGGTCGTGTCCAAGGGGCCTCCGGTGTCCCGTCCGTCGCGCGTTCGGCACCCCGTGCGCTTCTGGCCGCGCTCCTCCCGGTCGGCATCGGCCGCCCGCTCCCGGAGGGCCGGCACCCCCGGCCCGGTTGGGCCGGGATCGGCCAACTGCGGGCCGGGAAAGGCGCTGCCCGTGCGGCCGGGCGGTCCTGGCGGGCCGGGCCCGCGCCTCGCGCGCCCTCATGCTTCCGGTCCACCGCGCGTGGTTTGCCGGGGCGGAGCCGGGGCACCTGGCGAGGTGACGGCCCGGCCGGAGAGCACGCTTCCGGGGAGTCGCACTGAAGTTGCTTCACGATGACGCAAACAGACCGTCAAGGCACTTTCCGTTCAGCTTCGGGGGGTTGCTTTGAGGTCACTGAATGCGAAGACTGTGGCCGAGTTTCGTTGAAACGAAGGCGTTGGGGGATCAGCATCCTGCCAATCCAGGGATGGAGAGGGTCGGCAGGGCGTAACCTCTTGCTCCGTTTCGTGAGGACTGGGGTGCCGGACCCGCAGTCCGTCCATGTGCCGGGAAGTCTCCGCGCGGCCGCCGCGCGGTAGGTGTCGTCGAGGGGGACCACCATGCCGGGTAGGTACGTCGCACCACCAACGCGCCGCCGACGGCGAGGGTGCCCCGGCCTCCTGCACCGGACGTGCTGAGCGTCCGCCCCTGAACACGGGTTCCTGACGCGTCACCGGCCCGCGAGGGCCGCCGGGAGATCGCCGTGCCTCCCGGTGCCCGCCCCGGTGGGGACCGTCGCCCGGTCGGTGACGCGAGTCCGGGTCGCAGCCGCCGTCGCGCGGAGGGGGCCCTTGCCCCCGCACCGCTCCCGCTCCCGCCTCGCCGTTCCCGTCGCCCCTGCCGCCGGCCTGGGCCACCGTGCCATGCCCGCGTGCTCCAATCGAGGAGAATTGATGTCCAGCGATCAACTGACAGGTGAGACAACCCTGTTGGACGACTTATCCGAGCGGTGGAGAAGCCTGCGCGAGGCCGGACCGGTACGCCTGGACGACAAGCAGGGGGTCTGGCAGGTCCTGGACCACGAGACGGTCTCCGCGGTGCTCGCCGACCCGGCGACGTACTCCTCCGACCTGTCCGCCCTCGCTCCCACCCAGCCCGACTTCGAGACCTTCACCCAGGGCAACTTCGTCGGCATGGACCCGCCGGAGCACCGCAAGCTGCGCACCCTGGTCAGTCAGGCCTTCACCCCGCGCGTCGTCCAGGGACTCGAGCCCCGCATCGAGGCCGTGTGCGCCCGGTTGCTGGACTCCGTCGCGGACCAGGACCGCTTCGACCTCGTCGACACCCTGGCCTATCCACTGCCCATCATCGTGATCGCCGAGCTGCTCGGCATCCCGGCCGAGGAGCACCGGCTCTTCCAGGAGTGGGCGAGCGTCCTGTTCGGCGGCGACCAGCTCGGCGAGGCGCCCGACATGGCGGACCTGGAGCGGGCGCTGGAGGCCATCGCCCCCACGGTCCGCGAGATGAACGGCTACATGCTGGAGCACATCCGTGCGCGCCGGGCCGACCCCGGCGACGACCTCACCAGCAGACTCATCGCCGCCGAGGTCGACGGCACACGCCTCGCCGACCAGGAGATGGTCGGATTCGTGGCACTGCTGCTGGTCGCCGGGCACATCACCACCACCGCCCTGCTCGGCAACGCCGTCGTCACCCTCGACCGGCACCCCGAGGTCGACGCCGCGCTGCGGGCCGACCCCGAGCTGCTGCCGGGCGCCGTCGAGGAGGTGCTGCGCCGGCTGCCCCCCTTCCCCGAGCTGGGGCGCCGCGTCACCCGGCCCGTGGTCCTGGGCGGTCACGAACTCCCCGCCGACACCCTGCTGATGGCCCACCTGGGTGCCGCCAACCGCGATCCGGCGCGCTTCGAGGCGCCCGACGTGTTCGACGTGACCCGTCGCCCCAACCCCCATCTGACCTTCGGGCACGGCATCCACTTCTGCTTCGGCGCGCCGCTGGCCAGACTCGAGGCCCGGATCGCGCTCCGCGCCCTGCATGAACGTTTTCGCTCGCTGGTGATCCCCTCGTACGACGAGGTCGTCTTCCAGAACCCGGCGGTCATCATCGGCGTACGCCACCTGCCGGTCGAGGTCGGCAGAACCTAGACCGCGTCCGCGCCCTCCCGCCCGGCCCGGCACGCGCTCCCACCGCGCCGCGGAGGACCGCCCACGGGTGTCCGGTCCGAGGACCTTCCTCACCCACCGCGCGCCCTGCCCGCCGGACGGCGTGCGGACGCGGACACGACCACCACCACACCGCCGCAGCGCTCGCACTCGCGCCGCCCGGTCCGGGCACCGCTCGCCCCGGCCGGACGGCCACACCGCACGCGAGAATCCCACGCAACGGAGTTCCCTTTCCCATGCCTTACACCGTCCCCACCATGCCCGTCCCCACCCGGGCCACGTCCCGATCGCACCAGGAGCTCCAGGACCGGCTCGACGCGCTGGCCCGGGCGCACCGGGTGCCCGGCGCTCAACTGACCGTGGACACCGGCTCGGAGACCCTCTCCCTGTGCACCGGCACCGCCGACGCCGCCACCGGCGCCCCCTTCACGGCGGACACGGCCGTCCCCCTCGGCTCGCTCACCAAGCCGTACACCGCCGCCCTCGTCCTGCTCCTCGCCGACGACGGCGACCTGGACCTGGACGAACCCGTCGCCGACCACCTGCCGGAACTGCGCGCGGTCCCCGAGGTGACGGCGCGTCACCTGCTCAGTCACACGAGCGGGCTGCCCACCGGCCCCGACTCGGACACCGCCGCGGCGACCCGCGGCGCCCGCTATCTCGCCTCCCTGTGCACCCCGAACCAGCTGCTGTTCACGCCCGGCACCGACTTCTCCTACTCCAACGCGGGCTATGTCGCCGCGGGCCGGCTGGTCGAGGCCATCACCGGCATGCCCTGGCACGAGGCGGTCCGCTCGCTCATCCTCGAACCTCTCGACACCGTGCCCGCGTTTCTCGGTGACACCGCCGCCGCCCGCCCGCTCGCCGCCGGTCACGCGGTCAACACCGCCACCGGCCGACTGCGTCCGGCCCGGCAGAACCTCGCCCCGCTGGAAGCCCCGGCCGGATCGCTGCTGGCGGGCGCCGACGACCTCTGCCGGTTCGGCGCCGCCCTGACCGGCCGGCGCGACGTGCTCCCGTCGGCCGTCGCCAAGGAGATGCGGCGCGGGGAGAGCGCCGCCCGCCCCGGCGCCCTGGCGGACGGCTGGGGACTCGGGGTCGCCCTGTACCAGCAGGGGGAGCGCCAGTGGTGCGGTCACGACGGCAACGCGCAGGGCACCTCCTGCCATCTGCGGGCCGAACCGGAGAGCGGGGTGGTCGTCGCCTTCACCGGCAACTCCGGCGGAGCCACCGCCCTGTGGCGCGACCTCACCGGAGAGCTGGCCCGGATCGCGGGCATACGGGTGCCCGACGCCGCGGCCCCGCCGGCGCACCGGGGCCGCCCGGTCGCCCCGGCCGACTGCGCGGGCACCTACCGCAACGGCGACACGCAGTACCGCGTCGCGCCCGGACCGGACGGGACGGTGGCCCTCTCCATCGACGGTGACCTGCACCTGCCCCTGGTCTGCTACGCCGACCTGTCCTACGACCTGGTCGATCCGGCCACCGGCCGCCCGGAGCCCGGCGGCCGCTTCCACCGCGACCCCGCCACCGGCAGGATCGAACGGCTCCAGGTGTCCGGCCGCACCGCGCGCCGCGCCGACGACGGCTGAGCCGCACCGGGCCGCACGGCACCGGACCGGCCGCCTCGACGGCGTTCCCCAGGACCGGGCGGCACCGGCCGCCCCGCCCCGGGCGCCGCGACCGGTCCGGCCCTCGGACCGTCCGGCCCGCGGCGTCCGACCGGACGCCGAGCGCTCCCGCCGCCTTGTCGCGCACCCCGCCCGAGCCCGCCCCGCCGGTGGGCCGTCCCCGCCCGCGCCGCGCCCCACCTCGGCACGCGCCGCACCCCCGACCTCAGCCGGATCTCCGCTCTTCGAAGGACTGGACCCCATGACGGACCTGCACGACAAGCCCGTAGCGGCCACCTCCCGGCCGCAGGCCGACGACGCGGCGCTGCCGGAGGGCACGGCGGCCCCGCAGGCGTATCCGGCGCTCGACGACCTGTTCGCCGCGTGGGTGGACCGCACCCCTGAGGCGCCCGCTCTGACCGACGGGCGACGGACCTGGTCCTACCGGGAACTCGCGGACAGGGCCGACCGGTTGGCCGGACATCTGCTCCGCTCCGGCGCCGGCCCCGACCGGGTGGTCGCGCTCGTCCTGCCGCGCTCGATGGAACTGATCGCGGCCGAGCTGGCCGTGGCCCGGGCGGGCGCCGCGTTCCTGCCGGTGGACCCCGCCTACCCCGCCGAGCGGCGGACGCTGATGCTCACCGACGCGGCGCCCGCGATGATCCTCGACGACCTCCGGCAGGTCGGCGCGCTCCTCGACGACGCGGGCGAGGGCCCCAACCGGGCGGCGGACGAGGCGAAGCGGACGGCCGACCCCGGCCGGGCCGCGTACGTGATCTACACCTCCGGCTCCACGGGCGTCCCCAAGGGGGTGACGGTCACGCACCGCGGTCTGGGTGGCTTCGTCACCGCCGCCGCCGACCGGTACGCCGTGGGGCCCGGGGGGCGGGTCCTGCAGTTCTCCTCGCCCAGCTTCGACGCCTCCGTGCTGGAGCTGTGCGTCTCCGTCCTGGCCGGTGCCACCCTCGTGGTCCCCCCGGACGGCCCCTGGCTGGGCGACGAACTCGCCGACGTCCTGGAACGCCACCGCATCACCCACGCCCTGATCCCGCCGGCGGCGCTGGCGACCCTGCCCGAACCGGCACGGGGCACCGGGCGCCATCTGAGCACGCTGATCGTGGGCGCCGAGGCCTGCCCGGCCGGGCTCGTCGACCGCTGGGCACCCGGCCGCCGCATGATCAACTCCTATGGCCCCACCGAGGCCACGATCGTCGCCACCTGGACGGGGCCGCTGACCGCGGGCCGGGGCACCCCGACGATCGGCGACGCGCTGCCGCACACCCGGGTGCACGTCCTCGACGCCGCGATGCGGCCCGTGCCGCCCGAGGGGACGGGCGAGTTGTACGTCGGCGGCGACGCCGTCGCCCGCGGCTACCTCGGCCGCCCCGGGCTGACCGCCGCCCGCTTCGTCGCCGACCCCTTCGGCCCGCCCGGCGCCCGGCTGTACCGCACCGGCGACCGGGTGCGCCGGCGGCCCGACGGCGAACTGGACTACCTCGGACGGCTCGACCGCCAGGTGAAGATCCGGGGCTTCCGGGTCGAACCGGGGGAGATCGAGGCCGCGCTGCGCGACGTCGACGGCGTCGGCGAGGCCGCGGTCGTGGTGCGGGAGGACGAGCCCGGCCGACGGCGCCTCGTCGGCTATGCCACTCCCGCCGGACCCGCCCAGGCCTCCGACCTGGACCCGGTGGCCCTGCGCGCGGCCGTGGCCGCCGTACTGCCGGCCCACATGGTGCCGTCCGCGGTCGTCGTCCTGGACCGGCTGCCGCTCACCGCCCAGCACAAGATCGACCACCGCGCGCTGCCCACCCCCGAGCGCATGTCCGTCCCGGAACAGGTCCCTCCGCGCACGCCCCGGGAGCAGGCGCTGGCCGCCGTCTGGGCGGATGTCCTGGGGGTCGACGCGGTGGGCGCGACCGACGACTTCCTCGACCTCGGCGGCGACTCGATCCTCGCCGCCCGCGTCCTGTCGCGGATCCGGGAAGAGCTGGGGGTGCGGCTGAGTGTCCGCGACCTCCTCACCGCGCGCACCGTCGCCGCCCTCGCCCCCCGGCTCGGCACCCCGTCCGCCGCCGAGCCCCAGGAGCCGATCCCGCCCGCCCCGCGCACCGGCCCCCTGCCCCTCTCCAGTGCCCAGCGGCGGCTGTGGTTCCTCGACGACCTGAGCGCCGGCGGCGCCGAGTACAACACCGGTGTCGCGCTGAGGCTGCACGGCCCCCTCGACACCGACGCCCTGCGCGGCGCCCTGCACCGCCTCGCCGCCCGCCACGACGCGCTACGCACCACGTTCACCACCGTCGACGGGCACGGCGCGCAGCGCGTCGCCCCCGACCCCGACCTGCCGCTGCGCACGGCCGACCTCACCCGCACCCCCGCCGCGCGCCGCGCGGCCGAGGCCGAACGGCTGCTGACCGAGGAACTCGGCCGCCCCCACGACCTCACGACCGGACCGCTCACCCGCGCCCTGCTCGTCCGCCTCACCGCCGACGAACACCTCCTGCTGCTGGCCCAGCACCACATCGTCACCGACGGCTGGTCGGTGGGCCTGCTCACCCGGGAGCTGGCCGCGCTGTACCACGCGGAGGTCACCGGCGAACCGGCCACCCTCACCGCACCCACCGTCCAGTACCCGGACTTCGCCCTCTGGCAGGAGCAGCGGCCGGCGGACGCCGACGCCGAGCACCTGGACTACTGGAGAAAGCATCTGACGGGCCTGCAGAACCTGGAGCTGCCCGCGGACCGGCCGCGCCCCGCGATGCGCACCACCGCCGGCGCCGCCCACCGCCACCACCTCCCCCCGGCCCTGGTGACCCGGCTGCGCACCCTCGCCTCGGGGCGGGGCGCGACCGTGTTCACCCTGCTCGCCGGGGCCAGCGCCCTGCTCTTCTCCCGGTACTCCGGGCAGCACGACATCGCGTTCGGCACCATCACCAACGGACGGGACCGCCGGGACCTGGAGGACGTGGCGGGCTTCTTCGCCAACACCGTGGTGCTGCGCACCGACGTGGACGAACGGGCCACCGTCGACCGGTTCGTGGAGAGCATGCGCGCCACCGTCCTGGACGCCTTCGCCCACGACACCGTCTCCTTCGACCGGGTGGTGGAGGAGCTGGCGCCGCCCCGCGACCCCAGCCGCACCCCGCTGGTGCAGGCCCTGGTCGTCCAGCAGACCGCGACCGCCCCGGCGACGCACGCCGCGGGACTGCGGTTCGAGGACCACCCGCTGCCCCGCCCCGCCGCCCGCTTCGACCTGGTGCTGGAGTTCACCCCGGACACGGACGGCGGCTGCGCGCTGACCGTCGAGTTCAACACGGACCTCTTCGAGGCGCGGACCGTCGCCCGCATGTCCCGCCATCTGCACCGCCTGCTGGAGGGCATGGCGGACGGCCCCGGGCGGACGCTGGCCGAGCTGCCCATGCTCTCCGACGACGAGCAGAAGACCCTGGTCGACACCTGGAACCCGCCGCGGTCCGCCGAGCACCCGGCCCAGGACACCACCCTGCCCGAGCTGTTCCGGGCCCAGGTCGCCCGCACCCCCGACCGCACCGCCGTGACCTGCGGCCCCGTCCGCCTGGACTACGCCGAGGTCGACCGGCGCGCGGGCCGGCTCGCCCGGCTGCTCGTCGCCCGCGGCGCCGGCCCGGAGACCCTGGTCGCGCTCTGCCTGCCCCGCACCGCCGACCTGCCCGTCGTGCTGTGGGCGGTGCTCAAGGCGGGCGCCGGCTACCTCCCCGTCGACCCCGCCTACCCCGACGACCGCATCCGCCTCATGCTGTCCGACGCCGAACCCACCCTCGTCGTCGCCACCCGGGAGACCGCCGGCGCCCTGCCCGAGGACTGCGACCCGCTGATCCTCGAGGACTGCGAGGCCTTCACGGACAGCGCCGCCCCGCCGGCAACCGACACCGCCGCCGATCCCGCCGGGTCCGGGCGGACCAGCACCGACGCGACCCGCGCCACGGCGGACGACCCGTACCTGACCGACGCCGACCGCATCCGGCCGCTGCTGCCGGACCACCCGGCCTACGTCATCTACACCTCCGGATCGACCGGCCGCCCCAAGGGGGTCGTGGTCACCCACCGCACCGTCGCCGCCCTGGCCGCTTGGGCGCGGGACCGGTTCGGGGAGCGCCGCCTCGAGCAGGTGATCGCCTCCACCTCCCTCAACTTCGACGTCTCCGTGTTCGAGCTGCTGTGCCCGCTGCTCGCCGGAGGCGGCGTGGAGGTGGTGGCCGATCTGACGGCGCTGGCCGACACCCCCGGTCAGCGGCGGGCCGGTCTGCTCAGCGGCGTACCGTCCGTGATGTCCCGGCTGGTCGCCGGGGGCACGGCCCCGGTGGTCGCGGACACCGTCGTACTGGCCGGTGAGGCGCTGCCCGCGCAGACCCTGGGGGACCTGCGGGCGGCCATGCCGTCCTGCGAGATCGCCAACATCTACGGCCCCACCGAGGCCACCGTCTACGCCACCGCCTGGTTCACGGCGCAGGGGGCACCGGACCAGGCGCCGCCGATCGGCCGGCCGGTAGCCCGCACCCGCGCCTATGTCCTGGACGGCCGGCTGCGCCCGCAACCCCCGGGTGTGGCGGGCGAGCTGTACCTCGGCGGCGGCGGCCTGGCCCGCGGCTACCTGCGCCGCCCCGGGCTCACCGCGGCCCGCTTCGTCGCTGACCCGTTCGGCGCGCCCGGGGAGCGCATGTACCGCACCGGGGACCTGGTGCGGTGGAGCGCCGACGGAGAGCTGGAGTACGTCGGCCGCCTCGACCAGCAGGTCAAGGTGCGCGGCTTCCGCATCGAGCTGGGCGAGGTGGAGGAGGCGCTGCGCGGCTGCCCCGGCGTCGCCGAGGCGGCGGCCATGGCCACCGAGGCCGACGGCCACCGGCGCCTCACCGGCTATGTCGTGCCGGTCGCGGGGGAGCAGGTGGATCCGGAGACCGTACGCCGGGTGCTCGGCCGCACGCTGCCCGACTACATGGTGCCCACGACGGTGCTGGTGCTGGACGAACTGCCGCTGAACCCCAACGGCAAGCTCGACCGCGCCCGGCTGCCGCAGCCGGGACCGGCCGTGCACGCCGTACGGCATGTCGCGCCCCGCACCCCCACCGAGCGGGCCCTCGCCGCGGTCTGGGCGGAGGTGCTGCGGGTGGGGCGGGTCGGCGTGGACGACAACTTCTTCGCGCTCGGCGGCGACTCGATCCTCAGCATCCAGGTGGTCGCACGGGCCCGGCAGGAGGGCCTCACCGTCACCTCCCGCGACGTCTACCAGCACCAGACGGTCGCCGCCCTCGCCCGCTGCGCGGACGCCGCCGCCGGGGCCCGCCCGGCCGGCCGGGCCCCGGTCTCGCCGACCGGCCCGGCGCCCCTGACACCCATCCAGCACTGGCTGTTCGAAGCCGGTGCCGAGCGGGCCGCCCACTTCGCCCAGGCCCTCTCCGTGCTGCTGCCCGCCGACGCGGACCCGGCGGCACTCGAGGACGCGCTGAACGACCTGGTCGCCCACCACGACGCCCTGCGCTCCCGCTTCACCGACCCTGGCACCGGGGACGGCTGGCACATCGCCGACGAGGCCGCGCGCGTCACCCTCGCCCGGCACACCGGACCGGACACCGACACCCCCCACTTCGGGCCCTTCGACCTGGCCCGGGGACCGCTGCTGCGGGCCGTGCTGCACGACCGCGGAGCCGGCCGGCCCCGCGTCCTGCACCTCGCCGTGCATCACCTGGTCGTGGACGGCGTGTCCTGGCGGCTGCTGCTGGAGGACCTGGACCGCGCCTACCGGGCCCGCCGCGACGGCCGCGACGGCGCGTCCGCCCTGCCCGCCAAGTCCTCGCCGCTGCGGCAGTGGGCACGGCGCCTGAACGCGCACGCCGCCGACGGCGGCTTCGAGGACGAACGCTCCTACTGGGCCCAGGCCGTCCCCCCGGCCGGGCCGCCCCTGCCCGCCGACCTGACCGGCGCCGACACCTACGCTCACGCCCGCGCGGTCACCGTACGCCTGAGCGGCGAGGACACCGCGCACCTGCTGCGCACCCTGCCCGACACCTACCGCACCCAGGCCAACGACGTGCTGCTCGCCGCCCTCGGCCGGGCCCTGTGCGACTGGAGCGGACAGGAACGGGTGGTGGTGGACATCGAGGGACACGGCCGCGAGGAGCTGTTCCCCGACCTCGACCTCAGCCGCACCCTCGGCTGGTTCACCACCCGGCACCCCCTCGCCCTCGCCGTCCCGCCCCGGGCCGGCTGGGACGCCGTGCTCAAGCAGGTCAAGGAGCAGCTGCGGGCCGTGCCCCGGCACGGCATCGGCCACGACGCGCTGCGCCGTCTGACCCGCCCGGACGCGGAGCGGGCCGCCCCGGCGGCGCAGGTCAGCTTCAACTACCTGGGGCGGATCAGCCTGGACGTGGGGCAGGAGGGCCTGTACCGGGGCGTCTTCCGCGAGCTGGAGCTGGACGCCGACCCGCGGGCCGAACGCCCGCACCCCCTGGAGGTCGTGGGCCGACTGGACGGCGACGCGCTGGAGTTCACCTGGTTCTACTCCGACCAGGTCTACCGCGAGTCCACGGTCGCGGCGCTCGCCGAACGCCACGCCGAGGCGCTGTCCGACCTCGCCCGCCACGCCGCCCGGCCCGGTGCCGCCGGACGCACCCCGTCCGACTTCCCCACGGCCCGGCTCGACCAGCCGGCCGTCGACCGTGTCACCGGGGACGACCCGGGAGCCGTCGAGGACGTCCTGCCGCTCACGCCCACCCAGGCGGGCATGCTCTTCCACGGCCTGTCCCAGGACGACCGCGGTGTCTACGTCCAGCAGCTGACCTTCGTCCTGGACGGCGTGTCCGACCCGCACGCGCTCGCCGCCGCCTGGCAGCGGGTCACCGAGCGCACGGCGGTGCTGCGCGGCCGGGTGGTGTGGCAGGGCGTGCCCGAACCGCTGCTCGTGGTGGGGCGGGACACGCCCGTGCCGGTCACCCACCTCGACTGGTCCGCGCTGAGCGGCGACGAGGCCCGCGCACGGCTGGAGAGCCTGCTGCGCGAGGACCGCGACCGCGGCATCGACCTGGTGCGGGGACCGCTCCAACGCCTCGTCCTCGCCCGGGTCTCCGACACGTCCGTGCGGGTCGTCTGGTCCTTCCACCATCTGCTCCTGGACGGCTGGAGCCTGTTCCAGGTGCTGTCGGACGTCTTCGCCTGCCTCACCGCGCCGACCGGACGGGCCGCCGAGTCCCTTCCCGAACGCCGCCCCTGGCGCGACTACGTGGCCTGGCTGCGCGGCCGCGACCTCGCCGAGGCCGAACAGCACTGGCGGCACCGGCTCGCCGGACTGGCCGAGGCCACCGCGCTGCCCTTCGACCGAGAGCCCCGCGAGAGCCACCGGGCGGAGTCGACCGACGCCGTACGGGTCACGGTCCCCGAGGAGACCACCCGGGCGCTGGAGGAACTCGCGCGCGGCGCGGGCCTCACGCTGAACACCCTCGTCCAAGGCGCCTGGGCCCTGCTGATGGCACGTCAGTCGGGCCGGAAGGAGGTGGTGTTCGGCACCACCGTGTCCGGCAGGCCGGCCGAACTGCCCGGAGCCGAGGCCATGACCGGCCTGTTCATCACCACCCTGCCCACCCGGGTCGCCGTGCCCGCCGACGGCACCCTCGTCGACTGGCTGCGCCGGCTCCAGCGCGACCAGAGCGAGGACCGCCGCTTCGACCAGGTGCCGCTGAACCGGATGCACGCCTTCACCGCGCTCCCCGAGCGGGTCGGCCTGTTCGACAGCATCGTGGTCTTCGAGAACTATCCGGTGGACGACGGTCTCGCGGCCGCCCACGGCCTCGGTCTGCGCGACCTGCGGGGCGTCGAGACCACCAACTACCCGCTCGGCCTCGTCGCCTATCCGGGCACCGAACTGACCCTGCGCCTCGGCTACGACCCGGAGCTGTTCGACGCCGACACCGTGCACCGGCTCGCCGAACACCTGACCACGCTGCTGGCGGGCATGGCCGCCACACCCGAGCGGGCCCCGGCACGCCTGCCGATGCTGACGGCCGAGCGCCGTGAGCAGGTCCTGCGCACCTGGAACGACACGGCCACCGCACGCACCGGGGCGACGGTCGCGGGACTCTTCGCCGACCAGGTGCGGCGCACCCCCGACGCCGTCGCCCTGGACGCGGGCGACCAGCACCTCACCTACCGCGAACTCGACGCCCGCTCCGCGGAGCTGGCCGCCCGGCTGGCCGCCCTGGGGGTGCGCGGGGAACGCCCGGTGGGGGTCCTGATGGACCGCTCGCCCCTGCTGATCACCGCCCAGGTCGCGCTCGTGCGCACCGGTGGCGTGTACGTGCCGCTGGACGGCAGGGCACCCCGGGAACGGCTCCAGCGGATGCTGGCCGAGGCCGGGGTCACCCTGCTGCTGACCGACGCCGCCTGGGAGGACACCGCCCGGGGCCTGCTGCCCGCCGAGGACGTCCTCCGCCTCGACAACACGACCGGCGCCGACCCCGCCGTCCCCGCGGCACCGGAGCCCGCCGAGCGCCCGCACCCCGACCAGGTCCAGTACCTGATGTTCACCTCGGGCTCGACCGGTGTCCCCAAGGGCGTCGCCGTGCGCCAACGGGACGTCGCCGCGCTCGCCCTGGACCAGGCCTTCGCCCACCACGACCGGGTCCTCGTGCACTCCCCGCACGCCTTCGACGCCGCCACCTACGAGGTGTGGGTGCCGCTGCTGCGCGGAGGCACCGCCGTCCTGGCCCCCCCGGCCGACCTGGACGCCGCCGCGGTCCGCGACGCGATCACGGACCGGAGCGTGAGCTGCCTGTGGCTGACGGCGGGCCTGTTCCGGCTGCTCGCCCAGGAGGACCCCACCTGCCTGCGCGGCGCCCGCGAGGTGTGGACGGGCGGCGAGGCCGTGCCCGGCGCGGCCGTCCGCGCCGTCCTGGACGCCTGCCCCGACCTCACCGTCGTCGACGGCTACGGCCCGACCGAGACCACCACCTTCGCCACCCGGCGCCCCTTCCGCTCCGGCGACCCCCTGCCCGCCACCCTGCCCATCGGCCGCCCGCTGGACGACACCCGCGCCTACGTCCTGGACGGCGCCCTCCAGCCTCAACCGCCCGGCATCCCCGGGGAGCTGTACCTCGCGGGCGCCGGCCTCGCCCGCGGATACGCCGGACGGCCCGGAGCCACCGCCGCCCGCTATGTCGCCGACCCGTTCGGCCCGCCCGGGGAGCGGATGTACCGCACCGGCGACATCGTGCGCTGGAGCGCCGACGGGGAACTGCACTTCGTCGGCCGCGCCGACGACCAGATCAAGATCCGCGGCTTCCGCGTCGAACCCGCCGAGATCGAGGCCCGCCTCACCGCGCACCCCGGCGTCGCCGAGGCCGTCGTGTCGCCGTACGTCACCGACGGGCGCAAGCGACTGGCCGCCCACCTCGTCCCGGCCGACGTCGCGGCCGTGCCGTCCGCGACCGAACTGCGCGCGCACCTGGCCGCCGAGCTGCCCGACTACATGCTGCCCGCCGCGTTCGTCACGGTGCCCGACCTGCCCCTGACCGCCAACGGCAAGGTGGACCGCCGGCGCCTGCCCGAGCCCGACTGGGCGGCGGGCGGCGAGAGCTCCTACCGGGCCCCGGGCACCGAGACCGAGGACGTCCTCGCCGGGATCTGGGCCGAGCTGCTCGGCGTCGAACGGGTCGGCGTCGACGACAACTTCTTCATGCTGGGCGGCGACTCCATCCTCAGCATCCAGGTGGTCTCCCGGGCCCGCACGGCCGGACTGGCGCTGACCCCCCGCGACCTGTTCCGGCACCCCACCGTGGCCGCCCTGGCCGCCGCCACCGGCACCGCCCGGACGGTCCGCGGCACCGACCCGGTGCACGGCGAGGTCCCCCTCACCCCGGTCCAGCACTGGTTCCTCGACCCCCGGCCGCCGCACGCCGACCACTTCGACCAGTCCCTCGTCGTCGAGACCGCGCCGGACGTCGACCCGGACGCCCTGCGCCACGCCCTGGCCGCCCTGTGGACCCACCACGACGCCCTGCGCTCCCGGTTCACCACAGCGGCCGACGGCACCTGGCGCCAGGACGTCACCGCCGCGGACGCCCCCACCCCCGAGCTGCTTCAGGTGTGCCCCCTCGGCGGCCTGGACCCGGCGGCGGCCGAGGAGACCGAGGCCCGCGCCACCGCCGCCGCGCACGCCGCCTTCCGGCTGGACACCGGGCCGTTGCTGACGGCCCGCCTGTTCACCGGCGACGGCACCCGGCCCGCTCGGCTGCTGCTCGCCGTCCACCACCTGGTGGTCGACGGCGTCTCCTGGCGGATCCTGCTGGAGGACCTGGAGACCGCCTACGGACAGGCCGCCGCCGGACGGCCGGTGCGCCTGCCCGACCGCACCACCTCCGTCCAGGCCTGGGCCCGCCGGCTGGAGGCCCACACCGACGCCGGAGGCTTCACGGACCGCCGCGCCCACTGGGAGGAGACCGCCCGGCACTGCGCCGAGCCGCTTCCGCGCGACGGCGACGGCGCCAACACCATGGCCGACGTCCGCGAGGTCACCGTGCGGCTGGACCGCGCACGCACCGACGACCTGCTGCGCAGCGTCCCGCATGTCTACCGCACCCGCATCGACGACGTCCTGCTCACCGCCCTGGGCCGGGTGCTCGCCGACTGGTGCGGACGCGACACGGTCGCCGTCACGCTGGAGGGCCACGGCCGTGAGGACCAGCTGTTCGACGACATCGACCTGTCCCGCACCGTCGGCTGGTTCACCACGCTCTTCCCGGTCGCCCTCAGCGTCCCGGCGGGCGACTGGGGGACCGCGCTGAAGGCGGTCAAGGAACAGCTGCGGGCCGTACCCGACCGGGGCCTCGGCCACGGCGCGCTGCGCCATCTCGCGGGCGACGCGCGGCTCGCCGCCGCGCCCCCGCCCGGCATCAGCTTCAACTACCTGGGCCGCTTCGACTGGTCCGCGGGTGGCGGCGCCCTCGTCCGCTCCGTGCCCGGCGGCCTCGGCGGCTCCGACGCCCCCGGCAGCGAGCGGGCACACCAGCTGGACGTGGTGGCCCGCGTCGAGGAGGACTGCCTGGAGATCACCTGGCACTACGGGACCGCCCTGCACCACGAGGCCACGGTCACGGGGCTCGCCGAGGGCATGCTGCGCGCCCTGGAGGACATCCTCGCCCACTGCGCCCGCCCCGACGCGGGCGGCCGCACGCCCTCCGACTTCCCGCTGGCCCGCCTGGACCAGGGCGCCGTGGACCGGGTGGCCGGTGACGGACGCGACGTCGCGGACGTCCACCCGCTGACCCCGATGCAGGCCGGGATGCTCTTCCACAGCCTGCTCGACCCGGCCGGCCGCACCTATGTCAACCAGGTGCAACTGGTGCTGACCGGCGTCACCGACCCCCGCGCCCTCGCCGAGGCGTGGCAGCGCACCGCCGACGCCAACCCGGTCCTGCGCACCCGGCTGGCGTGGCAGGAGAGCACCGAACCCCTCCAGGTCGTCGCCCACCGGGCGACCGTGCCCGTCACCCACCACGACTGGACCGGCCGCCCGGCCGACTGGTGCGAGGCAGCCCTGGACCGGCTGCTCGCCGAGGACCGGCACACCGGCATCGACCTGGCCGCGGCGCCGCTGATGCGGCTCACCCTGATCCGGCTGTCGCCCGAACGGGTGCGCATGGTGTGGACCTTCCACCACGTCCTGCTGGACGGCTGGAGCGCCGCCCAGGTCTTCGACGAGGTGTGCGAGCGGTACGCGGCCCTGACGGCGGGCCGCGCCGCGTCGGTTCCCGCGCGCCGCCCGTTCGGCGACTACCTGGGCTGGCTCCGCGAGCAGGACACCGGCCTGGCCGAGCAGTACTGGCGCACCACCCTGGCCGGGTTCCGCGCCCCGACCGAACTGCCCCGCGACCGGCGGTCCGCCGAGGCCCACCACAGCTCCTCGTCCGGCACGGTACGGGTGCTCCTGGACGCCGAGGTCTCGGCGTCACTGCGGGAGACCGCCCAGCAGGCCGGACTCACCCTCAACACCGTCCTGCAGGGCGCCTGGGCGCTGCTGCTGTCCCGCTACGGCGGCGGAGACGACGTGGTGTTCGGTACGACCGTCTCCGGCCGGCCCGCCGAACTGCCCGGCGTCACCTCCATGGTGGGCCTGTTCATCAACACCCTGCCCACCCGGGCCCGGATCGAGGCGGGGCGCCCGTTGCTCGACTGGCTGCGCGAACTCCAGGCCGCCCAGTCCGAGGCCCGCCGCCACGAATTCGTCTCCCTGGCCCAGGTGCAGACCTGGAGCGAGGTGCCCGGCGGCACCAACCTCTTCGACTCCATCGTCGTCTTCGAGAACTACCCGTTCGACGAGGGCGCGTTGGCCCGGCACGGCCTGGGCATGGAGCAGGAGCGCGACCTGGAGCCGACCAACTACCCGCTCAGCGTGGTCGTCGCACCGGGCGAGAGCCTCGCCGTGAACCTCGACTACGACCCCGCTCTCTTCGACGCCCCGACGGTCGCCGGACTGGGGGAGAGCCTGCGCACCCTGCTGACCGAGATGGCCACCGCGCCCGAACGCACCCTGGCCGAGCTGCCGCTCACCGATCCCGCGCGGGGCCGCGCACTGCTCGACCGGTTCGGCGGAGCCGTGACCGCCACACCCCGGGACACCCTGCCCGAGGCGTTCGGCCGTCAGGCGCGACGCACCCCCGACGACCCGGCGGTCCGCCACGGCGCCACCCGCCTCACCTACCGCGAACTGGACGAGCGCTCCAACCGGCTCGCCCGCCTGCTCATCGACGCCGGCGCCGGACCGGAGCGCTTCGTCGCCCTCGCCCTGCCCCGCGACGCCGACCTGGTCGTGGCGCTGCTCGCGGTCCTCAAGAGCGGTGCCGCCTATCTGCCGGTCGATCCCGCCTACCCGGCCGAACGTATCGCGTTCCTGTTCGACGACGTACGGCCCGAGGCCGTCGTCACGGCCACCGAGACCGCGGGACGCCTGCCGGACGGCCCGTACACGCCGATCGTGCTCGACGAACCCGGCTGCGCCGACCGGCTCGCCGCCGCCTCGGCCGCACCGGTCGGCGACGGCGACCGGCACACCGGCCTGCTGCCGGACCACCCCGCCTACGTCATCCACACCTCCGGCTCCACCGGCCGCCCCAAGGGCGTCGTGGTCGCGCACGGCTCGGTGCTGGCCCTGACCGACTGGGCCGCCGCCGAGTTCACCGGCCGGGGCCTGGCCCACGTGGTGGCGTCCACCTCGCTCAACTTCGACGTGTCGGTCTTCGAGATCTTCTCGCCCCTGCTGTCCGGCGGCTGCGTGGAGGTCGTCCGCGACCTGCTGGCCCTGGCCGAACGGCCCGGGCCCTGGCGGGCCGGACTGCTCAGCGCCGTGCCCTCCGCCCTGGGCAGGCTGCTGGCCGAGGACGCCGTCCAGGTGAGCGCGGACACCGTGGTCCTGGCGGGCGAGGGCCTGCCCGCCCGCACCGTCCGCCAGGTCCGCGCGGCCGTCCCCGGCTGCGAGGTGCGCAACATCTACGGCCCCACCGAGGCCACCGTCTACGCCACCGCCTTCACCTGCGACCCGGCGGACCCCGACCGCGACCCGCCGATCGGCCGGCCGCTCGGCGGCGCCCGCTCCTATGTGCTGGACGACCGGCTGCGCCCCGTACCGGCCGGCGCACCCGGCGAGCTGTTCCTCGCCGGCACCGGCGTGGCCCGCGGCTATCTGGGCCGGCCCGGACTGACCGCCTCCCGCTTCCTGCCCGACCCGTTCGGACCGGCCGGCAGCCGGATGTACCGCACCGGCGACCTGGTGCGCTGGAGCGCCGACGGCGACCTCGTCTACCTGGGCCGCGGCGACGACCAGGTGAAGGTCCGGGGCTTCCGTATCGAACTGGGCGAGGTGGAGTCGGCCCTGGCCCGCCACCCGCGGGTGGCCGCCGCCGCCGCGCGGGTGCTGGAGCACGACGGCCACCGCCGCCTGGTCGGCTACGCGGTGCCCGACGGATCCGGACTCCCGGACCCGGCCGAACTGCGCGCCTTCCTCGCCCGCAGCCTCCCCGACCACCTGGTCCCCGCCCTCGTGGTGCCGCTGGAGCGGCTGCCGCTCGGCGCCACCGGAAAGCTGGACCGGCGGGCGCTGCCCGACCCGGTGTGGACCGCACCCGCCGCCGGCAGCACCGGCCGGCCGCCCGGCACCGAGACGGAACGCGCCCTCGCCGCCATCTGGTGCGAGGTGCTCGGCATCCCCGAGGTCGGCGCCGACGACAACTACTTCACGCTCGGCGGCGACTCCATCCTCGGCATCCAGATCGTGTCCGCCGCCCGCCGGGCAGGCCTCGTCCTCACCCCCCGGCACCTGTTCACCCACCAGACCCTGGCGGAACTCGCCCTGGCGGCCGAGGAACTGCCCGCCTCCCTGGCCGTCGCCGAACAGGGACCGGTGGTCGGCGAGGCGCCGCTGACCCCCGTCCAGCACTGGCTGTTCGACACCCTCACCGGCGACCGGGCCCACTTCGCCCAGTCGGTCGCCTACGAGCTGTCCGCCGACACCGACGAGACCCTGCTGCGGGCCGCCCTGGCCGCCGTACTGGACCACCACGACGCGCTGCGGCTGCGGTTCGAGCAGGGCGCCGACGGGACCTGGCGGCAGTACGGCACCGCCCCCGGCGCCGGCCCGCACCTGGAGGTCCACGACGGCGCGCCCACGCCCGCCCTCGCCCACGCCCTGGCCGACCGCTTCGACCTGAGCGCCGGACCGCTGCTGCGGGCGGCCCTGTGCCGCGCCGGCGACGGCGGCCGTCCGGTGCTGCTGCTCGCCGCGCACCACCTGGTCGTCGACGCCGTGTCCTGGCGGCTGCTGCTGGAGGACCTGGACACCGCCTACCGCGCCCTGCGCGCGGGCGAACGCCCGGCGCTCGCCGCCAAGACCACCTCGTTCCACACCTGGGCGCAGCGGCTTCGCGCGCACACCGCGGCCGGTGGCTTCGACGACGAACTGCCCCACTGGCGCGGCCTCGACAGGAGCCACCCGCTGCCCGTGGACCACCCCGGCGGCGCCAACACCGGCGCCGAGGAGGAGACGGTGACGGCAGCGCTGGACGCGGAGGACACCCGGCGCCTGCTCCAGGACGTCCCGGACGTCTACCGCACCCGGATCAACGACGTCCTGCTGTGCGCGCTGGGCCGGGTGCTGGCCCGATGGACCGGACGTGACCGCGTGACGGTGGCCCTGGAGGGGCACGGCCGCGAGAGCCTCTTCGAGGACGTCGACCTCACCCGCACCGCCGGCTGGTTCACCACCATGTACCCGGTCACGCTGGACGCGGCACGGGACGCCGACCCCGGCACCGCGCTCAAGGCCGTCAAGGAGAACCTGCGGGCCGTGCCCCGCGGCGGACTCGGCTACGGCGCCCTGCGCTTCCTGCACCCCACCGCCGGCCGGGACCTGCCGGAGCTGCCGCAGATCGGCTTCAACTACCTGGGCCGCCAGGACGGCCACACCACCCCCGGCGGCCTGCTGCACGCGGCCCACGGCTCCCTGACCGGCGGCATGGACCGCTCGGCCGCCCGCCCGCATCTCATCGACGTGCTGGGCCGGATCACCGGCGGCAGGCTGGAGTTCACCTGGTCCTACTCCCGAGCCCTGCACCGCGCCGAGACCGTCGAACGGCTCGCCGCCGACCTGAGCGCCGAACTGCGCGCCCTGCTGCGGCACTGCGCCGAGCCGGGAGCCGGCGGGCGCACCCCGTCCGACTTCCCGCTCGCCCCGCTCGACCAGGCCGCCGTCGACCGCCTCGTGGGCAGCGGAGCGGCCGCGGCCGACGTGACGGACGTCTATCCGCTCACGCCCACCCAGACCGGCATGGTCGTGCACGGCATGGACGAGGCCCGGCACGGCCTGTACGTCGAGCAGATCACCTTCGTGCTGGACGGCGTCCGCGACCCGCGCCTGCTCGCCGCCGCCTGGCAGCACGTCGTCGACCGCACCCCGGTGCTGCGCACCGCCGTCGCCCTGCACGACGTGCCCGTACCGCTCCAGGTCGTCCACCGGGACGCGACCCTGCCGGTCGCCGAACACGACTGGAGCGCCCTGCCCGAGGACCGGCGCGCGAGCGAACTGGAGCGGCTGCTCGGCGCGGAGCGGGCCCGGGGCATCCAGCTCGACCGGGCGCCGCTGCTGCGGCTGGCCCTGGTCCGGCTCGGCCCGGACGCGGTACGCGTGGTGTGGACCTTCCACCATGTGCTGCTGGACGGCTGGAGCGTCTTCCACGTCCTCGGTGACGTCCTCGCCGCGCACGCCGCGCTGAGCCGGGGGGAACGACCCCGGCTGCCCGAGCGACGGCCGTTCGCCGACTACGCCGCCTGGCTCGCCGCCCGCGACACCGACGGCGCCCACCGGCACTGGCAGGGCACCCTCGCCGACCTCGCCGCCCCGACCCCGCTGCCCTACGACCGCAGGCCCGCCCCGGACACCACGGCCCGCTCCGACACCTGGCTGTCCCAGCGCCTGGGCGTCCGCGAGACACAGGCGCTCACCGAGTACGCACGCCGCCACCGGCTCACCCTGAACACCCTGGTCCAGGGCGCCTGGGCGCTGCTGCTGGCCCGCTGGAGCGGCGAGAACGAGGTCTGCTTCGGCACCACCGTCTCGGGCCGGCCCGCGGACCTGCCCGGCGCCGACACCATCACCGGCCCGTTCATCACCACCCTGCCCGCCCGCGTCCGCGTCGACGGCACCGCCCCCTGCGACACCTGGCTGCGCGCGTTCCAGGATGCCCGCGCCGAGGACCGCCGCTTCGACCACATGCCGCTGGGCGAACTGCGCCCCCTCACCCGGCTCCCCGCCGGGAGCGCGATGTTCGACAGCCTGGTCGTCTTCGAGAACTACCCGGTCGGCGACGCCACCGCGGGCGCCCACGGCCTCACCCTGCGCGACCTCGACGCCCGCGAGGCCACCAACTACCCGCTCACCGTGGTCGTCTCGCCCGGCGACCGGCTCGCCGTCGAACTCGGCTACGACCCGCGCCACTTCGACGCCGCCACCGCACGATCCCTGGCCGGGCAGCTGCTGCACACCCTGGACGCGCTGGCCGGCTGCGACAGCGGCGCACGCCTCGACGACCTCGACGTGCTGCCGGCCGCCCAACGCGCCCGGCTGCTGCGCGGCCCGGTCCGGCCCGGCCTCGCCCCGGTGCCCGAGGCCACCCTGGCCGCCCTGTTCGAGGCCGCCGCGGACCGCCGGCCGACCGCGCCCGCGCTCGGCGACCCGAACCGCTCGCTGACCTTCGCCGAGACCGAGGAGCGGGCCAACGCGCTGGCCCACCGGCTCATCGCCCGCGGAGCCGGCCCCGGCGACATCGTCGCGCTGCTGCTGCCCCGCTCGCTCGACATGGTGCTCGCCCAGCTCGCGGTGGCGAAGGCGGGCGCCGCGTTCCTGCCCGTCGACCCGGCCTACCCGGACGAGCGCGTCGCGCTCATGCTGCGCGACGCGGCACCCGCCCTCACCCTGGACGCCAAGGAGGTCGCCTCGCTGCTCGCCGACCCGCCGCACGAGGCTCCCGGCCACCGGCCCACCGACGCCGACCGCGCCCGCCCGCTCGACGTGGACGACCCGGCCTACGTCATCTACACCTCCGGATCCACCGGCACCCCCAAGGGCGTCGTCGTCACCCACCGCGGCCTCGCCGCCTTCAGCGCCGCCGAGGCCGCCCACTACCAGGTCGGCCCCGGCGACCGGGTGCTGGCCTTCGCCACGCCCAGCTTCGACGCCTCCGTGCTGGAGCTGTGCGCCGCCCTGCCGCACGGCGCCAGCCTCGTCGTCCCCGAGCCCGGCCCGCTGCTCGGCGAGCACCTGGCCGCCGTGCTGCGCGCCGAGCGCGTCACGCACACCCTGCTGCCCCCGGCCGCGCTCGCCACCCTGCCCGCCGACACCCCCGGCACCCTGCCGGACCTGAAGACGCTGATCGTCGGGGCCGACGCGTGCGGCGCCGACCTCGTCGCCCGCTGGGCACCGCACCACCGCATGGTCAACTCCTACGGCCCCACCGAGGCCACCGTGGTCGCCACCTGGTCCGCGCCCCTGGAACCGGACGGCGCCGCCCCGCCCATCGGCCGCCCGCTGCCCACCACCGGCGCCTACGTCCTCGACGCCCGGCTGCGCCCCGTCCCCGACGGCGTCCCCGGCGAACTGTGGCTGAGCGGGCCCGGCCTCGCCCGCGGCTACCTCGGCCGCCCCGGCCTGACCGCGGCCCGCTTCACCGCCGACCCGTACGGGCCGCGCGGCGGCCGGATGTACCGCACCGGCGACCTGGTGCGCCGCGACACCCGCGGCGAACTGCACTACCTCGGACGCACCGACCACCAGCTCAAACTGCGCGGCCACCGCATCGAGGCCGGCGAGGTCGAAGCCACCCTGGTGCGTCACACGGCGGTGCTGGACGCCGTGGTGAGCGTGCGGGAGGACGAACCGGGCCTGCCCCGGCTGGTCGCCCATCTGCTCCTGGCCCCCGGCGCCGAGGCGCCCACCGGGGCCGAACTGCGGGCGCTGGCCGCCCGCACCCTGCCCGGCCACATGGTGCCCGCGGCCTACGTCACGCTCGACCGCTTCCCGCTCACCGAGAACGGCAAGACCGACCGGGCCGCGCTGCCCGCGCCCGCCCCGGACGACGAGCCGGGCGGCACGGCGGCGCGGGTGGCGCCCCGCACCCCCACCGAGGAGGCGCTCGCGGCCGTCTGGGAGGACACCCTCCACACGACGGTGGGCGCCGAGGACGACTACTACCTGCTGGGCGGCGACTCCATGCGCGCACTGCTCATCGCCTCCCGCGCCAACGACACCTTCGGGGTCCGCCTCACCCCGCGCGACGTCCTGGTCGCGCGCACCGTCGCGGCCCTGGCGGAGCTGGTGGAGGAGCAGGTGCTCAGCGAACTCGAAGACGCCGCGTACGGCGACCACGACCACGACGAACGGTGAGGAACCGACTTCCATGACGTCTTCGAACCCCTCCAGGCGAGACCGCGCCGAAGCCCTTCCCGAGGACCTGAGGGAGGCCCTGCGCCGGCGACTGGCCGGACGCGCCCCCACCGCCGCGGGCACCGGGGTCGGCGCCCCCGCCGGCATCCCGCGCGCCGACCGCGACCGGCCGCTGCCCCTGTCCTTCGCCCAGCAGCGCCTGTGGTTCCTGGACCGACTGAGCCCCGGCGACGCCCGTTACAACAGTGCCGTCGCGGTGCGGTTCACCGGCACCCTCGACCGCACCGCCCTGCACGACGCCCTCACCGCCGTCGTCGGCCGCCACGAGGCGCTGCGCACCACGTTCGCGGAGAGGGACGGTCTGCCCGCCCAGACCGTGCACCCGGCGGGCCCGGTGCCGCTGCCGGTACGGGAGACGGCCGCCGCGGACCTGGACGCCGTCCTGCTCGCCGAGTACGCCCGGCCCTTCGACCTGGGCGCCGGGCCCCTGCTGCGCGCCCTGCTGCTGCGGCAGTCGCCGACCGAGCACGTGCTGCTGCTGACCGCCCACCACATCGTCACCGACGGCTGGTCGATGGGCGTCGTCCTCGACGAACTCCGCACCCTCTACGACGCGTCGGTGCGCGGGGCGAGCCCTGACCTCCCGCCCGTGGCCGTCCAGTACCCGGACTTCGCCGCCTGGCAGCGCGAGCAGCTCTCCGGCCCCCGCCTGGAACGCCATCTCGCCCACTGGAAGCAGCAACTGGCGGACGCGGTCCCGCCGGAGCCGCCCCTGGACCGGCCCCGACACGGTGCCGAGGCCGGCCCGGGCGCCGTGCACACCTTCGCCGTCCCCGCCGCCCTCACGGCAGGACTCCGCGAGCTCGCCCGGAACCAGGGCACGACGCTGTACACGGCCCTGGTCGCCGCGTGCCAGGCGTTGCTCGCCCGCTGGTCCGGCCGGCCCGAGAGCATCGTCGGCTCGCTGACCCCGGGCCGCTCCCGCACCGACCTGGAACGCGCCGTCGGCTTCTTCGTGAACACCGTCGTCCTGCGCACCCCCGTCGACTCCACCGGCACCTTCCGCGAGCTGGTGGCGCGCACCGCGGACACCGTCAACGACGCCTTCGCGCACGGCGACACGCCCTTCGAGCGGGTCGTGGAGGCCGCGGGCGCCCACCGGGAGGCGGGCCGCAACCCGCTGTTCGACGTGATGGTCCTGCTGCACCCCGACCCGCCCGGCGCCACCGCGCCCACCGGACTCACCGCCTCCCCGGTCGCCGTGCCCCGGCAGGCCGCCACCTTCGACCTGAGCATCGAGTTCGTCCCCGACGAGGACGCCCTGACCGGCCTGCTGGAGTACCGCACCGACCTGTTCGACGCGGCGACCGCCGAGCGCATGGCCGGACAACTGCTGCGCCTCCTGGCGGCGGCCGTCGCCGCACCAGACCGGCCGCTGGGCGCCCTGCCGCTGCTGTCCGAGCGGGAGACGCGGCAGGTCACCCAGGACTGGAACGGCACCGCCCTGCCCGTCGGCGACGCCCTCCACCCGGAGATCTTCCAGGACCGGGCGGCACGCACCCCCGACGCCCTCGCCCTGGTCGCCGCGGGCGAACGGCTCGACTACGCCACCCTCAACACCCGCGCCAACCGGCTCGCCCACCACCTGATCGCCCTCGGCGCGGGCCCCGAACGCCTGGTCGCGCTGCGCCTGCCGCGCACCGCCGACATGATCGTGGCCATCCTCGCCGTGTGGAAGGCCGGCGCCGGCTACCTGCCCCTGGACCCCGCGCTGCCCGAGGAACGCGTCCGCTTCCTGCTCGCCGACGCCCGCCCCGCCCTGGTCCTGGACGAGGCCGCGCTCGCCGCCGTACCGGCCGGCGGCCCGGACACCGACCCCACCGACGCCGACCGCCGCGCCCCGCTGCACCCGCTGCACACCGCCTACGTCATCTACACCTCCGGCTCCACCGGCCGCCCCAAGGGCGTCGCCGTGCCCCACGGCGCGGCCGCGCACCTGCTCGCCGCGCACCGGGCCGGATTCGTCGCCGACGCCGGGGGCGGCCCGCTGCGGGTCGCGCTCACCGCCTCGTTCTCCTTCGACACCTCCCTCGAAGGGGTGCTGCTGCTGGCCGACGGCCACCCGCTGCACCTGGTGGACGAGACCACCCGGATGGACCCGGCCGCCCTGGTCGAGTACGTCGTCGCCCACCGCGTCGACTTCCTCGACCTCACCCCCTCCTACCTGCGTCAACTGCTGCCCGCCGGGCTGCTGAGCGATCCCCGCCACCAGCCCCGGGTGCTCATGCTCGGCGGCGAGGCGATCGGCCCCGCCCTGTGGCGCGAACTGGCCGCGCACCCCGATGTGGCCGCCTACAACTTCTACGGCCCCACCGAGTACACGGTCGACGCCCTGTCCTGCCGGATCGAGGGCACCGGCCGACCGCTGGTGGGCCGCCCGCTGCCGAACACCCGCGCCTATGTCCTGGACGGCCGGCTGCGGCCGGTGCCCCCCGGTGTCGGAGGCGAGCTGTACCTGGCGGGCCCGCAGACGGGCCGGGGCTACGCCGGACGCCCCGGACTGACCGCGGCCCGCTTCCTGCCCGACCCGTTCGGGCCGCCCGGCAGCCGCATGTACCGCACCGGCGACCTCGCCCGATGGACGGCGGACGGCCGGCTCGACTACCTGGGGCGCGCCGACGACCAGGTCAAGGTGCGCGGTCACCGCATCGAGCCCGGCGAGATCGAGGCCGCCCTGCTCGACCTGCCCGATCTCGCGGCCGCCGCCGTCGTCGCGGTGCCCGACGCGCACGGCCACGCCCGCCTCGCCGCCTACACCGTCCCGGCGCCCGGCGCGCCGACACCCGAGCCCGCGGCGCTGCGGGCCGCCCTGCGGCGCGTCCTGCCCGACCACATGGTGCCCTCCTCCTTCACCGCGCTGGACGCGCTGCCGTTGACCACCAGCGGCAAGCTGGACCGCCGGGCCCTGCCCGCCCCCGACCCCGACGCGGACGGGGCGACGCGGGAGTTCGCAAGCCCCCGCACCCGCGACGAGGAGATCCTGGCCGGCATCTGGGCCGAGGTGCTCGGGGTGTCCCGGGTCGGCGTCAGCGACAACTTCTTCGAGCTGGGCGGCGACTCCATCCTCAGCATCCAGGCCGTCTCCCGCGCCCGTACCGCGGGCCTGCGCCTGAACTCGCAGGACGTCTTCCGCCACCAGACGGTCGCCGAACTCGCCGCGGCCGCGTCCCGGCGCACCCCCGCCGAACCCGGGCCGCGCCACGACGCCGGCCCCGGCCCCCTGACCCCGATCCAGGAGTGGTTCCTCGCCACGCACGGGCCACTGCGCCACTTCGCCATGTCGATGCTCCTCGACCTGCCGGGCGACCTGGACGAGGCCGCCCTCACCCGGGCCCTGGAGGCGGTCGTCGGCCAACACCCCTCGCTGCGGGCCCGGTTCCTCCAGGACGAGGCCACCGGCGCCTGGCGGCAGCACCCGGGGACGGGCCCGGCCACCGCGCTGATGACCCGCCATGACCTCGCCGACCTTCCCGAGGCCGCCCGTGCCGCCCGTGCCGCCCTCGACCCCGCCACCGGCTCTCTGCTGCGCGCGGCCCTGCTGCTGCCGGCCGACGGCGCCCGCCCCCGCCTGTTCCTGACGGCCCACCATCTCGCCGTCGACAGCGTCTCCTGGCGGATCCTGCTCACCGACCTGGAACTCGCCTACCGGCAGGCCGCGCACGGCGGCACCCCCCGACCGGAGCCCGAACACACCCCGTTCACCGCCTGGGCCCGCGCCCTCGCCGAGCGGGTGCGCTCCGGGGACCTCGACGGCGACCTGCCGTACTGGACGGCCGAGACCGCCGCCGCGCGCACCGCCCTGCCCGTGGACCTGCCGGGCACCCCGCTCGCCGGGAGCGTGCGCACCGTGCGTACCACGCTGGACCGTGCCACCACCGAGGCACTGCTGCGCCGGGTGCCGGGCGTGTACCGCACCCAGGTCAACGACGTGCTGCTGAGCGCGCTCGGGCGGGTACTGGCCGACTGGGCGGGCGCCGAGCACGTCACCGTCGCCCTGGAGGGCCACGGGCGCGAGGACCACCTCGTTCAGGGCGCCGACCTGTCCCGCACCGTCGGCTGGTTCACCACCCAGTACCCGGTCACCCTCGCGCCCGTCGGCCCGGCCGGCGCCCCCGACTGGGCCGCCACCCTGAAGTCCGTCAAGGAGCGGCTGCGCGCCGTGCCCCGGCGCGGCCTGAGCCACGAGGCGCTGGCCCGCCTCGGCTCGCCCGCGCCCGCCGCCCGCGCCCTCGGCGAACTGCCGCTGCCCCAGGTGTGCTTCACCTACCACGGCCAGTGGGAGACGACCGGGCAGGGGGACTTCGCGCCCGCCACCGACCTGCCCCTGCCCGGCGGGGACATGGACCCCGAAGAGCCGCTGGACCACCTCCTGGACGTGTCGGCCGCCGTGACCGACGGCACGTTGGAGATCACCTGGTACTACAGCGACCGCGTGCACGAGGAGAACACCGTCCGCGGCCTCGCGGACGGCATGGTCCGCGCGCTCACCGAGGTGACCGAGCACTGCGCGCGGCCCGACGCGGGCGGGCGCACCCCGTCCGACTTCCCGCTGGCCCGCCTGGACCAGGCCGCCGTGGACCGTCTCGCCGGCGACGGCAGGTCCGTGGAGGACCTGCTGCCGCTCACCCCGCTCCAGGAGGGCATGCTCTTCCACCGTCTGGTCGGCGGCCCCGACGACGTGTACGTCGACCAGGCCGCGCTGCTGCTGGAGGGGGTGGACGACCCCGACGCGCTCGCCACCGCCTGGCAGCGGGTCACCGACCGCACGCCGGCCCTGCGCACCTCGGTGGTCTGGGAGGGCGTGCCCGTCCCGCTCCAGATCGTGCACCGCCGGGTCCGCGTCCCCGTCGAGCACGTCGACTGGCGCGAGCACGACCCGGCCGAGCGGTCCGCCCGACTGGAGCGGCTGCGCGCCGAGGACCTCGCCCGGGGCATCGACCTGGGCCGGGCGCCCCTGATGCGGCTCACCCTGGTCCGGCTGCCCGACGCCCGGCTGCACCTGCTGTGGACCTCCCACCACCTGATCCTGGACGGCTGGAGCCTGGCCCAGGTGCTCACCGACGTGTTCGCCGAGTACACGGCCCTCACCACGGGCACCGCGACGAAGCCGCCGGTGCGCCGGCCCTTCGCCGACTACGTGCGCTGGCTCGCCGACCAGGACGCCGAAGCCGCGCGCACCCACTGGCGCACCGTCCTCGACGGCTTCGCCACCCCGACCCCGCTGCCCGTCGACCGGGTCCGCCGGGCGGGCCACGAGACCCGCTCCGCGGGCGTGCACACCGCCGCCCTCACCGACGAGGTGTCCGCCCGGCTGAACCGCACCGCCCGAGCCGCCGGACTCACCCTCGGCACCGTGGTGCAGGGCGCCTGGGCCCTGCTGCTGTCCCGCTACGGCGCCGAGCCGGACGTGCTGTTCGGCACCACCGTCGCCGGGCGCCCCGACGACCTGCCCGGCGTCGAGTCCATGGTGGGCATGTTCATCAACACCCTGCCCACCCGCGTGCGCGTGGACGGGACCCGTGACGCGGCCGACTGGCTGCGGGACCTCCAGACGGCGCAGGCCGAGGCCCGCCGCTTCGCCGCCGTGTCCCTCGCCGAACTGACCTCCCTGAGCGACGTGCCGACGGGCCGGCCGCTGTTCGACAGCATGGTCGCCTTCGAGAACTACCCGTTCGACGAGGCCCGTTCGGCGGACTCCGGGGTGCGGCTGGCCGACGTGTCCTCCCGCGACGCCACCAACTACCCCCTCGTCCTGCGCGCCTACCAGGGCGAACGGTTCGGCTTCGACCTCGCCTACGACCCGGAGCTGTTCGACGCGGCCACCGTGGAGAGCCTGGCGGCCCGGCTGTGCCTGCTCCTGACCGAACTGGCCGACGACCCGGGCCGCCCGCTCGCCGCGCTCGCCTGGACGACCGCCGAGGACCGGCGGCGCGCCCTGACCGAGTGGAACGGCGACGAGGAGGGAAGGCCCGCCCGGACCCTGGTGGACCTCTTCGAGGAGCAGGCCGCCCGCACCCCCGGCGCCGAGGCCCTCACCTGCGGTGACGAGCGCCTCGACTACGCCGAACTGGACGCGCGGGCCAGCCGGCTCGCCCACCGGCTGACCGAACTGGGCGCGGCCCGCGAACGGTTCGTCGCCCTCGCCCTGCCCCGCGGCACCGATCTCGTCGTGGCGGTCCTCGCCGTCCTCAAGACCGGCGCCGCCTACCTGCCCGTCGACCCCGCCCTGCCCGCCGAACGCGTCACCCGGCTGCTGGCCGACGCCCGACCGGTGGCCCTCGTGACCACCACCGGGCACGACGGCGCCCTCCCCGTCCTGGTCCTGGACGACCCCGAGGTGCGCGCCGACCTGGACCGCCGCCCCGCCACCGCCCCGGCCGGCCCGGACCGCCGCCCGCTGCCGGAGAGCCCCGCCTACGCCATCTACACCTCCGGCTCCACCGGCCTGCCCAAGGGCGTCGTCGTCCCGCACGCCAACGTGGTGCGCCTGTTCACCCGCACCAGCCGCTGGTTCGACTTCGACCACACCGACGTGTGGACGCTGTTCCACTCCTACGCCTTCGACTTCTCCGTCTGGGAACTGTGGGGACCGCTGCTGCACGGCGGCCGCCTGGTCGTCGTGCCCGACGGCACCGCCCGCTCACCGGAGGACTTCCTGCGCCTGCTCGCCGACGAACAGGTCACCGTCCTCAACCAGACGCCGTCCGCGTTCTACCCGCTGATGCGCGCGGACGCCGAACTCCCCGAGGTCAGCGCCCGGCTGGCCCTGCGCACGGTCGTCTTCGGCGGTGAGGCGCTGGACGTGGCCCGGCTCACCGACTGGTACGAGCGCCACCCGGACGACGCCCCCCGCCTGGTCAACATGTACGGCATCACCGAGACCACCGTGCACGTCACCTACGCCCCGCTGGACGCGCCCGCGGCCCGCGCCGGCACCGCGAGCCCCATCGGCACCGGCATCCCCGACCTGCGGATCCACGTCCTCGACGAGGCGCTGGACATCGTGCCCCCGGGCGCGGTCGGCGAGATGTACGTCGCCGGTGAGGGCCTGGCCCGCGGCTATCTGAACCGCCCCGGCCTCACCGCGGGCCGCTTCCTCGCCGACCCCTTCGGACGGCCCGGCACCCGCATGTACCGCACCGGCGACCGGGCCCGCAGGCGAGCCGACGGCACCCTGGAGTACCTGGGCCGCGCCGACCAGCAGGTGAAGATCCGCGGCTACCGCATCGAGCCCGGCGAGATCGAGGCCGCCCTGCACACCCACCCCGGCGTCGGCGCCGCCGCCGTCGGCGTGTACGAGGACGGGTCCGGCACCCGGCGCCTGGTGGCCCACGTCGTGGGCACGGGCGGCGGGGCCGCCGCCGTGCCCCCGCCGCCCGCCGCCGAACTGCGCGCGCACCTGGCACGGTCGCTGCCCTCCCACATGGTGCCGGCCGCCTACGTGCCGCTCACGGCGCTGCCGCTCACCCCCAACGGCAAGCTCGACCGGCGCGCCCTGCCCGCGCCCGGACCCGACGGCTTCGCCACCGACGGCACCCGGATCGCGCCGCGCACCCCCGCCGAGCGGCTCGTCGCCGCCGCCTGGACCGACGTCCTGGACACCGACGCGGTCGGCGCCGACGACGACTTCTTCGCGCTCGGCGGCGACTCCATCCTCGCCGTCCGCGTCACCGCCCGGCTGCGGGCCGCCTTCGGAACCGAGGTATCGCCCCGGCTGCTCTTCAGCCACCCGACGCTCGCCGCCCTCGCGGCCGCCCTCGGCGACCCGCCCGAGGAGCCCGTCGCGCCGGCCGGCACCATCCCGGCCGCCGACCCGGCCGAGCCGGCACCGCTGTCCCACGCCCAGCGACGCCTGTGGTTCCTGGACCGCTTCGAGCCGGGCAGCACCGAGTACACGACCCTGTCCGTCCTCCGGCTCACCGGCCCGCTCGACCGCGGCGCGCTGCACACCGCCCTGAACGGCCTGGTCGCCCGGCACGAGGCCCTGCGCACCACCTTCGCCGAACAGGACGGCCAGGCCCACCAGATCGTCGGCCCGCCCGCGCCGGTGGACCTGCGGCACACGGACTGCCCCGACACCGCCGCGCTCGACGCGCTGGTCGACCGCGAGGCCGCCGAACCCTTCGACCTGGGCACCGGCCCGCTGATGCGGGCCCGGCTCGCCCGACTGACCGGCGCGGACACCGAGGAACACGTCCTCGTCCTGGCCGTGCACCACATCGTCACCGACGGCTGGTCCATGGGCGTCCTCGGCCGGGACCTGGGCGAGCTGTACGCGGCGGCCCGCGAAGGCCGCCGCCCCGACCTGCCCGACCTGCCCGTGCGGTACACCGACTACGCCGCCTGGCAGCGCACCCGCACCGAGCAGGCCGAGCACGACCTCGCCCACTGGCGCCGCGCGCTCGACGGCGTCGCACCGCTGGAGCTGCCCACCGACCGGCCGCGCCCGGCCGTGCGCACCCGCGACGGCGCCCTGGTCACCTTCACCCTGCCCGCCGCCCTCACCGAGCGCCTGCGCACCCGCGGCCGGGAGGCGGACGCCACCCTCTACGCCACCCTGCTGACCGCCTGCCAGGTGCTGCTCTCCCGCTGGGCCGGCCAGGAGGACCTCACCGTCGGCACCGTCGCAGCGGGCCGGGAACTGCCCGAACTGCACGACGTCGTCGGCATGTTCGTCAACACCCTGGTCCTGCGCGCGCAGGTGGGGCCCGCCCTGACCTTCCGCGGGCTGCTGGCCGAGACACGGGACACCCTGCGGGCGGCCGTCGCCCACCAGGAGGTGCCCTTCGAACGCGTCGTGGACGCCCTCCAGCCGGAGCGGGACACCAGCCGCACCCCGCTGTTCCAGGTCATGGTCGCCCTGCACAACCTGGGTGCCGAGGCGCCCCGGCTGCCGGGCCTGACCGTGGAGCCGGTGACCCCGCCGGTCCGCAACGCCACCTTCGACCTCGCCTTCGACTTCGTCGAGCGGGACGGCGGCGCGCTCACCGGACATCTGGAGTACAGCACCGGCCTGTTCGACACCGGCACCGCCGAACGCCTGGCCGCCCGGCTGCGGATCCTGCTGGAGGCCGTCGCCGAGAACCCGGACCGTGCCGTCGGCGACCTGCCGCTGATGACCGACGCCGAGCGGCAGCGGGTGCTGCGGCACGGGCAGGGGAGGGCGCTGCCCGACCCGGACACCACCTTCCCCGCCCTGTTCGAGGCGCAGGCGGCCCGCACCCCCGGCCTCACCGCGCTCGTGGCCCGCGACGCCACCCTCGACTTCGCCACGCTCAACGAACGGGCCAACCGGCTCGCCCACCACCTCATCGCCCGCGGCGCCGGCCCCGAGGACGTGGTCGCCCTGCGCCTGCCCCGCACCTCCCACCAGGTGGTGGCGCTGCTGGCGACCGTCAAGGCGGGCGCCGCCGTGCTCTGCCTGGACCCGCGCCTGCCCGAGGAGCGCGTCAGGTTCCTCCTGGACGACGCACGCCCGCGCGTCCTGCTCACCGAGGACACCCTGCGCGAGGTGGCCTGGGACCGGTTGCCCGCGCACGACCCCACCGACGCCGACCGGGTCCGGCCGCTGCTGCCCGGCAACACGGCCTATCTCGTCCACACCTCCGGTTCCACCGGCCGCCCCAAGGGCGTCGCGGTCGAGCACCGCCAGCTCGTCAACCTCTGCCACGACCACCGCGCCCAGCTGGTCGCCCCGCACACCACCGACGGCGGCCGGCTGCGGGCCGCGCTCAGCGCCTCGTTCTCCTTCGACACCTCCTGGGAGGGCCCGCTGCTGCTCGCCCTCGGCCAGCAGATGCACCTGATCGACGACGAGGTGCGCCTGGACCCCGAGGCGTTCTGCGCCCAGGTCGCCGACGAGCGCCTGGACCTCGTCAACGTCACCCCGTCCTTCCTGCGCGAACTCCTGTCCGCCGGACTGCTCGCCCCCGGCCGCCACCACCCGCGGCTCCTCCTGGTCGGCGGCGAGGCCGTGCCCGCCGCCACCTGGCGGGAACTGGCGGCGGCCGAGCACACCCTCGGCATCACCGTCCACAACATGTACGGCCCCACCGAGTGCACCGTCGACGCCGTCTACGGCCGCTGCGCCGACCGCCCCGACCGGCCGGTCATCGGCCGCCCGGGCGGAGGCCTGCGCGCCTACGTCCTCGACGACGCCCTGCGCCTCGTGCCGCCCGGCGTGCCCGGCGAGCTGTACCTCGCCGGAGCGCAGGTGGCCCGCGGCTACCGCAACCGTCCCGGCCTGACCGCCGCTCGCTTCCTGCCCGACCCGTTCGGCGCGCCGGGGGAGCGGATGTACCGCACCGGTGACCGGGCCCGCTGGGACGACGCGGGGCTGCTGGAGTTCCTGGGCCGCGTCGACGAACAGGTGAAGATCCGCGGCTTCCGCATCGAACCCGGGGAGGTGGAGAGCGCCCTGCTCGCCCACCCGGACCTCGCCGACGCCGCGGTGACCGCCCGCGAACACGCCGGCCGCCTCATGCTCGTCGCCCATGTGGTGCCCGCGGGCGACCGGGCCGTGTCGGCCGACGCACTGCGTCACCGGCTGCGGCGGACCCTGCCCGACCACATGGTGCCGTCCGCGTTCGTCACGCTCGACCGGATCCCGCGCACCACCAGTGGCAAGACCGACCGCCGCGCCCTGCCCGCCCCGCCCGCGGGCCCCGACTCCGGCGGCGAGTACGTCGCGCCCCGGCCCGGCACCGAGGAGCGGCTGGCCGCGATCTGGGCCGAGGTGCTCGGCGTGGAACGGGTGGGGGCACGGGACAACTTCTTCGCCCTCGGCGGCGACTCCATCCTCAGCATCCAGATCGTCTCCCGCGCCCGGCAGGCCGGACTCGCCCTCGCCACCAAGGACGTCTTCCGGCACCAGACCGTGGCCGAACTGGCCCTGTGCGCGGGTGAGGCGGCTCCCGCCGCGACCGCCACCGGGCAGGCGCCCCCGGCCCGGGCCCCGCTCACCCCGATCCAGCACTGGTACCTGGACGGCCGCGACCCCGGCGACCCGCTGCGCTTCACCATGACCCAGCGCCTGGAACTGGCCCCCGGCACCGACGCGTCCGCCCTGAGCCGGGCGGCGGACGCCCTGGTCGAGCGGCACGCGGCCCTGCGCACCCGGTTCGTGCGCACCGGGTCCGGCTGGCACCAGGAGGCGCTGCCCGGCGCCCCGGACACCGTCTTCAGCCGGCACGACGCGGCGGGCCTGGACGACCCGGCGCTGGAGGCCGAGGTGCAGCGGCTCACGGACGAGGCCCAGGGTGGACTCGACCCCACGACGGGCCGCGTCGTCCGCCTCCTGTTCTTCGACCGCGGCCCCGAGCGGGCGGGACAGCTCGTCGTCACCGTCCACCACCTCGCCGTGGACGGCGTCTCCTGGCGCATCCTGCTGGCCGACCTCACCACCGGGTACCGGGCGGCCGCCGCCGGCCGGCCGGTGGAACTGCCGCCCGCCGGCACCTCCTACGGCCACTGGGCCCAGCGTCTGGAGCGGCACGCCCTGTCCGGCGCCCTCGACGGCGACCTGGACCACTGGCGCGGCACCGGCACGGCCCCGAACGGGCTGCCAGCCGGGCGGCCCGGCCCCAACACCCACGGCACCGCCGCCACGGTCACGGTCCGCCTGGACCGCCGCACGACCGACGCCCTGCTGCGCCAGGTGCCCGAGACCTACCGCACCCAGGTCAACGACGTCCTGCTCAGCGCGCTCGGCCGCACCCTGGCCGCATGGTGCGCACGCGACACCGTCCTGATCGGCGTGGAGGGACACGGCCGGGAGGACCTGTTCGCCGACGTCGACCTGTCCCGCACGGTGGGCTGGTTCACCGCCGAGTTCCCGCTCGCGCTGCGCGTCGACCCCGACGCCGGCTGGCACGACACCCTCCGCTCCGTCAAGGAGCAGCTGCGCGCGATCCCGCTGCACGGCCTCGGCCACGGCGCGCTGCGCCACCTGCTGCCGCACAGCCCCCTCGCCGACGCCCCCACCCCGCAGATCGGCTTCAACTACCACGGCCAGTGGGACGCCGGCGCCGACGACGGCGACGGCCTCGTCCGCGGGGCGCTGCCACCGGCCGGCCGCGACACCGACCCCGACGCACCGCGCCCCTACGTCCTGGACGTCACCGGCGTGGTCCAGGGCGGACAGCTCGAACTCGGCTGGACCTACCCGCCGGCCGTGCACGACGAGGCCACCGTCCGGGGCCTGGCCGAGCGCATGATCACCGCCCTGCGGGAGATCGTCGCGCACTGCGCCGAGCCGGGTGCCGGCGGCCGCACCCCGTCCGACTTCCCGCTCGCCGGGCTGCCGCAGGACCGGCTCGACACGCTGGTCGGCGACGGCCGGGACGTCGAGGACGTCCTGCCCCTCACCCCGCTCCAGTCCGGCATGCTCTTCCACGGGCTCGTCGACGGCGAGAGCGCCTACTTCGACCGCATCGCCGTCCGGCTCAGCGGCGTGGCCGACCCCCGCACGTTCGCCGAGGCCTGGCAGCAGGTCGCCGACCGCACCCCGGCGCTGCGCACCAGCGTCCACTGGCGGGACCTGCCCCACCCGGTCCAGGTCGTCCACCGCCGCGCCGAACTCCCCGTCCGCCTCCTGGACTGGCGCCGCCTGACCGCCGAGGAGCGGGCGGCCGAGACCGGGCGGCTGCTCGCCGACGACCGTGCCGCGGGCATGGACCTGACCACCGCGCCCCTCACCCGCCTCACCCTCGCCGCCCTGCCCGGCGACGAGGTGCTCCTCGTGTGGTCCACCCACCACATCGCGCTGGACGGCTGGAGCACCGGGCAACTGCTCACCGAGGTGTGCGAACGCCACGCCGCGCTCACCGGCGGCCCCGACACGCCACCGCCGTCGCGGCGCCCGTTCGCCGACTTCCTGCGCTGGCTCGGCGCGCAGGACGAGACGGCGGCCGAGGAGTACTGGGCCGGCGCCCTGTCCGGGTTCACCGCCCGCACCCCGCTGCCCTACGACCGCGGTCCGGCCGAGGCCCACCGCGCACGCTCCGCCGCCCTGGTCCACCACGAGCTGGACGAGCGGGTGTCCGACCGGCTGCGGGAGGCCGCGGCCCGGGCGGGGCTGACGGTCAACACCGTGGTGCAGGGCGCCTGGGCGCTGCTGCTGGCCCGCTCCAGCGGACGCGACGACGTGGTCTTCGGCACCACCGTCTCCGGCCGTCCGGCGGAACTCCCCGGCGTCGAGACGATGATCGGCATGTTCATCAACACCGTGCCGACCCGGGTCCGGTTGCCGCGCGGCGGCGTGCTGCCCTGGCTGCGCGGCCTCCAGGACGAGCAGAGCGAGGCCCGCCGCTTCGACTTCCTCGCCCTGCCCCGCATCCAGGCCCGCACCGCGCTGCCGTCCGGCGAGGCCCTGTTCGACAGCATGGTGGTCTTCGAGAACTATCCCGTCGACGAGTCGGCCACCGCCCGCACCGGAGTCGGGGTGGTCGAGGTCCACGCCGACGACGCCACCACCTTCCCCTGGTGCCTGCGCGCCCACCTCGCCGAACGGCTCGGCTTCGACCTGGCCTACGACCCCGCGCTGTTCGACGCCGCCACCGTCGAGCAGACCGTGCGGCGCCTGGCCGTCCTGCTCACCGCGCTCGCCGACCAGGGACTCGACGGACACCTCGCCGACCTGGATCCGCTGACCGAGTCCGACCGGGCCCTCCTGGCCGCCTGGAACGCCCCGGCCCGCGCACCGGAACCCCGCAGCCCCGTCGACCTGTTCGAGGACCAGGCCCGCCGCACCCCCGACGCGATCGCCGTGGAGGACGGCGACACCGAACTGACCTACCGCCAACTGAACGACCGGGCGCACCGTCTCGCCGCCCGACTGGTGGCCGGCGGTCTCGTCGCCGAGGACCGGGTGGCCCTGCTGATGGACCGCTCGGCCGACCTGGTCGTCGCCCAGCTCGCGGTGCTCATGGCGGGCGGCGCCTATCTGCCGCTCGATGCCCGCGCCCCCGAGGCTCGCCGCCAGGAGCTGCTCGCCGAGGCGGGCGCCACGGTCCGGCTCACCGCGCGGGAGGTGGCCGCCGCACGCGCGGACACCACCGTGACCGGGCTGCCGCCCGCCGATCCCGACCGGCTGGCCTACGTGATGTTCACCTCGGGCTCCACCGGCCGCCCGAAGGCGGTCGCGGTCCGCCACCGCGACGTGGCGGCCCTGGCCACCGACAGCCGCTTCGCCGACGGCGTGTGCGCCCGGGTCCTGCTCCACTCGCCGGTGGCGTTCGACGCGTCCACCTTCGAGGTGTGGGCACCCCTGCTCACCGGCGGCCGCGTGGTCGTCGCCCCGGGCGGCACGGTCGACGCGGCCCTCGTGCGCCGGCTCGCCGGAGCGGGCCGACTGACGGCGCTGTGGCTGACCGCCGGAGTCTTCCGGCTGCTCGCCCAGGACGCCCCGGACTGCTTCACGGGCCTGCGCCAGCTGTGGACCGGCGGCGACGTGGTCCCCGCGGCCGCCGTACGCCGCGTGCTCACCGCCTGCCCCGGCCTGAGCGTCGTGGACGGCTACGGACCCACCGAGACCACCACCTTCGCGACCTCCTTCCCCCTCACCGACCCGGCCGCCGTCCCCGGCACCGTGCCCATCGGGCACCCCCTGGACGACATGCGGGTCCAGGTCCTCGACGCACGGCTGCGCCCCGTCCCCCCGGGCTGCGCGGGGGAGCTGTACCTGTCCGGAGAGGGCGTGGCGCGCGGCTACCTGGGCCGGGGCGGCGACACCGCCGCCCGCTTCCTGGCCGACCCCGCCGGAGAGCCCGGATCGCGCATGTACCGCACCGGCGACCTGGCGAGGCGCCGGACCGACGGCACCGTGGAGTTCCTCGGCCGCGCCGACGACCAGGTCAAGATCCGCGGCTTCCGCGTCGAGCCCGGCGAGGCGGAGGCCGCGCTCGCCGCCCACCCCGGCGTCCTGGACGTGGCGGTGCTGGTGCGCGAGGACCGGCCCGGAGCCAGACAGCTCGTCGCCTATGTGGTCGGCCCCGCCGGCCAGGACACGGCGCGGCTCGCGGAGTTCGCGAGCCGGGCCCTGCCCGACTACCTGACGCCCTCCGCCTACGTCCCGCTCGACGCGCTGCCCCTCAGCGGCAACGGCAAGGTCGACCGGGCCGCCCTTCCGGCCCCCGCGACCCCGGAGCGGCGTGAACGGACCGAGCCCCGCAGCGAGGCCGAGCGCCTGACGGCCGAGGTCTTCGGCCAGGTGCTCGGCGTCGAACCGCCCGGCGTGGAGGACGACTTCTTCCGGCTCGGCGGCGACTCCATCCTCAGCATCCGCCTCGCCGCCCGCCTCGCCGAGGCCTTCGGCACCGACCTCACCCCCCGGGACGTGTTCACCCGGCCCACCCCGGCCGGACTCGCCGCCCTGCTCACCGGACAGCACCCCACCGGCCGCCCCGCCCTCGTCCCCGTCGACCGTGCCGCCGCACCGCCCCCGATGTCCTACGCCCAGCAACGCCTCTGGTTCCTGGAGGAGTTCACCCCCGGCGGCACCGAGTACGTCACCGCGCTCGCCCTGCGCCTGCGCGGCGGCCTGGACAGCGACGCCCTGGCCGCGGCCCTCACCGCCCTCACCGCCCGCCACGAGTCGCTGCGCACCACCTTCGACAGCGTCGACGGCCAGGGCGTCCAGGTCGTCCACCCGCCACGGCCCGTGCCGCTGCCCTGCCACGACCTGTCCCGGCTGCCCGAGGCCGAACGGGAAACCGCCCTGCGCGCCCGGCTCACCGGCGAGCGCGGCCGCCCGTTCGACCTGCGGCAGGGGCCGCTGCTGCGCCCCCTGCTGATCCGGCTCGCCGCCGACGACCACGTCCTGGCGCTCACCCTGCACCACATCGTCACCGACGGCTGGTCCACCTCCGTCCTGCTCGGAGACCTGGCCCACCTCTACCGTGCCGAACTCGGCCTGGCCGACGGCGAACTGCCGCCGCTGCCGGTGCAGTACGCCGACTACGCGCACTGGCAGCGCACCGCCGGGGAGAGCGCGACGACCGAGGAACTCGCCTACTGGAAGGGGCAACTGGCCGACTGCCCCGTACTGGACCTGCCCACCGACCGGCCCAGGCCCGCCGTGCGCACCAGCAACGGCGCCGGCACCCGGCTGGTCGTGCCCGCCGGCACCGCCCGCCTGCTGACCCGGCTCGCCCGGGACCACGGCAGCACCCTGTTCACCGTGCTCGTCGCCGCCGTGCAGGCCTACCTCGCCCGGCTGTCCGGGGAACGGGACATCGCCGTCGGCACCGTCACCTCCGGCCGCGACCGGGCCGAGACCCAGGGGCTCGTCGGCTTCTTCGTCAACACCCTGGTGCTGCGCTCCCGGGTCGAGGACGGGCAGCCGTTCAGCGAGTTCCTCACCCGGGTCCGGGGCACCGTCCTGGACGCGTTCGCCCACCAGGACGTGCCCTTCGAGCGGGTCGTGGACGAGGTGCAGCCCGTCCGGGACACCAGCCACAGCCCGCTCTTCCAGGTCATGGTCGTCCTGCAGAACACCCCGGCCGCCGACCTCGACCTGCCCGGTCTCGACATCGGCGACGTCGAGACCGACACGGAGCAGGCGGCGTTCGACCTCACCCTGGAGTTCGCCGAGGCCGACGACGGGGCCCTGCACGGGCTGATCACCTACAACACCGACCTGTTCGAGGCGGCCACCGCCGAACGCCTCGCCGCCCGGCTCGGCACCCTGCTGGACCGGATCGCCGAGGACCCCGCCCGACCGGTCGGCGCGCTGCCGCTCACCGACGACGACGAGGTACGCACCCTGCTGGAGCAGGGCCGCGGCACGTTCCCCGCGGTGGCGGAGGCCACCCTGCCCGACCTGTTCGAACGGCAGGTGGCCCGGACCCCCGACGCCGTGGCCCTGGCCGAGGGCGACCGCACCTGGACGTACACGGACGTCGAGCGCGCCGCCAACCGGCTGGCCCACCGGCTCCTGTGCGACGGGGTCGGACCCGAGCGGGTGGTCGCCCTGGCCCTGCCGCGCTCGGCGGCGACCGTGGTGGCGCAGCTCGCCGTGGCCAAGGCCGGCGGCGCCTTCCTGCCGGTCGACCCCCACTACCCGCCGGGACGCAGGGAGTTCATGATCCGTGACGCGGGGGTGTGCGGGATCGTCGACGATCCCGACCAGGTGTGGGCCGCCGAAGGGCCCGAGACCGCCCCCACGGACACCGACCGCACCACCCCCCTCACCCCCGCCCACCCCGCCTACGTCATCTACACATCCGGCTCCACCGGAACACCCAAGGGGGTGACGGTGACCCACCGCGGCCTCGCCTCCTTCGCCGCGGCGGCCGCCGACCGCTACGCCGCGGGCCCCGGCGACCGGGTGCTGCAGTTCGCCTCACCCAGCTTCGACGCCTCCGTCCTGGAGCTGTGCACCTCGCTGCTCAGCGGCGCGACCCTGGTGACCGGTGAGGAGGGCCCCCTGGTGGGGGAGCGGCTGGCCGAGGCCCTCACCGAGCGCCGGGTCAGCCACGCCCTGATCCCGCCGGCGGCTCTGGCCACCCTCCCGGACGGCACGGCCGGCGACCTGCCCGCACTGCGCACCCTGATCGTCGGAGCCGAGGCCTGCCCCGCCGACCTGGTGGAGATCTGGGCACCCGGCCGCCGCATGATCAACTCCTATGGCCCCACCGAGGCCACGGTGGTCGCCAGCTGGACCGACCCCCTCGCCCCGGGCGGCGGCGCACCGCCCATCGGCCGCCCCTCGGGCAGCACCCGCCTGTACGTCCTCGACGCCGCCCTGCGCCCCGTCCCGCCCGGCCTGACCGGGGAGTTGTACGTGGCCGGTCCCGGTCTGGCCCGCGGCTACCTCGGCCGCCCCGGGCTCACCGCCCAGCGGTTCGTGGCCGACCCCCACGGCGCGCCGGGGGAGCGGATGTACCGCACCGGGGACCTGGTGCGCTGGAACACCGACGGCGAACTCGTCTTCGGCGGCCGCACCGACGACCAGGTCAAGCTGCGCGGCTTCCGTATCGAACCCGGGGAGATCGAGAGCGCGCTGCGGCGCAGCCCCCGGGTGCGGGACGCGGTGGTCGTCGTACGCGCCGACGCGGCACCCCAGGACCCGGCCGGCACCGGACCCGCACGGCTCGTCGCCTACGTCGTCCCCGCCGAGCCCGCCGCGAGCGACACGGAGACCGCCGTGCCCCTCGCCGAGCGGGTGCCCGCCGGTGAACTGCGCGCCCACCTGGGCGAACTGCTGCCGCCCCACATGGTCCCCTCGGTGTTCGTGCCGCTGGAGGAACTGCCGCTCACCCCGAACGGCAAGACCGACCGCAAGGCCCTGCCCGCCCCCGGCCCCGCGCAGGCCACCGGCGGACCGCGCACCGCACCGCGCACCGACACCGAGCGCCGGATCGCCCGGATCTGGTCCGACGTGCTCGGCGTCGAGGAGATCGGCGTCGACGACAACTTCTTCGCCCTCGGCGGCGACTCCATCCTGAGCATGCAGGTCGTCTCCCGGCTGCGCCGGGCCGGACTGCATCTGGCCACCCGCGACCTGTTCACCCACCAGACCCTCGGCGCGCTCGCCGACGTCGTCCGCGAGGCACCCCAGGCGCACACCCGGGGCCCGGTGACCGGGGACGTGCCCCTCACCCCCATCCAGGACTGGTTCCTCACCACACCGCGCGCCGCCCACCACCACTTCAACCAGTCGGCGCTGCTCGAACTCGACGGCGAGCCCGACCCGGCCGCGCTGCGCGCCGCCTTCGACGCGCTGCTCGACCACCACGACGCGCTGCGCATGCGCTTCACCCCCGGCGAGGACGGCTGGCACCAGTTCAACCCGCCGCCCGCCGACACCGGCACCGGCGACATCCTCGTCCGCCACGACCTGGCGGGCCTGTCCGCCGAGGACGCGGACGCGGCCATGGAGAAGGCCGCCGACGAACTCCACGCCGGCTTCGACCTGGCCCGCGGCCCGCAGCTGCGCGCCGCCCTGTTCACCGGCGACGCGGACCGGCCGGTGTTCCTGCTGCTCGTCGCCCACCACCTCGTCGTCGACGCCGTCTCCTGGCGCATCCTCAGCGACGACCTGGAAACCGCCTACCGGCAGGCCGTCCAGGGCGTGCCCGTCGACCTGGGCGAGCGCGGCACCAGCTTCCGCGACTGGTCCCGCGCACTGGCCGCCCATGTGGCCGAGGGCGGCCTGGACCACGAACTGCCGTACTGGGAGGAGGCGGTAGGCGCCGCACCCGCGCCGACCCGCCCGAGTGGCGACACCGACACGACACCGGCCGCGGCGGTCGGCGTCGAACTCGGCGAGGAGGACACGGAGAGCCTGCTGCGCGCCGCGCCCACGGCCTACCGCACCCGGATCAACGACGTGCTGCTCGCCGCCCTCGCCCTCGCCCTGGCCCGCTGGACCGGACACGACCGGGTCCGACTCGACCTGGAGGGGCACGGCCGCGAGGACCTGCTGGACGACGTCGACCTCTCCCGCACCGTCGGCTGGTTCACCAGCGTCCACCCGGTCGCCCTCGAGGTGAGCGACCCCGGCCGGCTCGGCCCGGACCGCGACTGGCGGGCCCTGGTGAAGTCGGTGCGCCGCCAGCTGCGCGCGGTCCCCGGCAACGGCATCGGCTTCGGCGCCCTGCGCACCTTCGGCCCGCCCGAGGTCCGCGAGCGCCTGGGAGGCAGCGCGCACAGCCCGGTGGTGTTCAACTACCTCGGCCAGTGGGACGCCCGGCCCGAGACCCTGGACGGCGGCCTGATCCGGGCCCAGCACGGCTCCTTCGGGCAGGACCACGACCCCCGGGACGGCGGCTCCCACCCGGTGGAGGTGGTCGGCGCGGTGCAGCACGGGCGTCTCGCCTTCACCTGGCACCACCACCCCGCCGTCCACGACACGGCGACCGTCCGCCAGGTCGCCGAGGACTTCGCCGAGGCCCTGCGCCAGATCGCCCGCCACGCCCGAGGAGACAGGTGACACCTCCTGCCCGAACCCCCCGGACGCCGCGCCCGCGGCGTCCGGGGTCCGGCCCGCGCTCACCGCCGGCCCCCGGCCGGCGCGCCCGCGCGACGACCGCCACCGAATCGCCCGACCACCCAGCGAACGAGAAGGAACACACCATGGACGAGAACACCCGCTACCAGGTGCTGCGCAACGACGAGGAGCAGTACTCCCTCTGGCCGGCCGACGTCGAGGTGCCCGCCGGCTGGCAGACCGTCGGCAAGGAGGGCACCGAGGCCGAGTGCTCCGCCTACGTCGACGAGGTCTGGACGGACATGCGCCCGCGCAGCCTGCGCGAGCGCATGGAGAACACCGGCGCCTGACCGGCCCGGCACACCGCCGAAGGCGCCGGGTCCGCCGCGAGCGGCCCGGCGCCTCGCCCTTCCCACCTCCCACTCCCCGCCCCGGCCCCACCACCCAGGAGACACCCCATGACCCCCGTACTCCGCAGCGCGCGCCTGGAGTTCCGCCCCTACCGGCCCGAGGACGAGGAGGTCTTCGTGAACCTCCTGCGCGACGAGGAGGTGTGCCGCTGGATGGGCCAGGACCTCGTGCCCGAACCCGAGATCCGCGCGCTGTTCCGCGCCATCCTCACCGAGGTCTACCCCCGGGAGAGCTTCGACGTGTGGGGCCTGTGGCTCGACGGCGCCTACGTCGGCCACGCGGAGGTGAAGAGAACCGGCAACGTCGACGGCCACGAGCTGGTCGCCGCGCTCGCCCCCGCCCACTGGGGCCGGGGCCTGGGCACAGAGGTGGTCGGCGCCCTGCTCCGGCACGCCGCCGAGAACCTCGGCGTGGCCGAGGTCTACGGCATGGTGGGCGCGGACAACACGGCCAGCCTGGCGCTGTGCGGACGCCTGGGATTCAGACATGTACGCGACGTCGTCGGCGAGGACGGGTCGGTGACGAAGATGCTGGTGGCCTCGACGGCCGCCCGGCACCCGGCGGAGCCGACATCCGCGACGCGGGCGCGGCATCTGCGCGGCGGCACCGACGAGCAGATCCATGACCCCGTGGGGCACTGACCGCGGCGGGACACCCGCCCGATCACCAGGGCACGAGCGTTCCGTCCCAGGAGAAGAAGCCGCCGGTGGGGCCGTCGTCCGGCAGCAGGGCCAGGCGAACGGCGCCCCGCGCGGCCTCGGCCGGGTCGCCGCCGGCAGCGGCGGCCCGGGGGTTGAGATCGGTCGCCCGCAGGCCGGGGGCGAGTGCGTTGACCTTGAAGCCGTCCCCGGCGAGCGTCTGGGCGTACAGGACGGTGAGGGCGTTGAGGGCGGCCTTGGACGACCGGTAGGCGGCGCCGTTGCCGCTTCCCGGGGTGAACTGGGGGTTGGGGCCGGTGCTCCAGGTCAGCGACGCGGTGCCGCTGGAGACGTTGACGACGCGCGGGTGCGGGGACCGGCGCAGGGCGGGCAGGAAGGCCTGGGTCACCGCCACCACCCCGAACACGTTGGTCTCGTACGTGCGCCGGTACTCCTCGACGGGGGTGTCGGTCGGTGGGGCGAGTGAGGGCGAGATGCCGGCGTTGTTGACCAGCACGTCCAGGTGTTCCACCTGGACCGCGGCCCGGGCGATGCCGTCGGGATCCGTCACGTCGAGGAGCAGCGGCCGGGCGCCGGCGCCGATCTCCTCGGCGGCCCGCCGTCCGCGTTCCGGGTCGCGGGCGCCCACGTACACGGTGAGGCCCTCGGCCGCGAGCAGCCGGGCGATGTGCTTGCCGATGCCCTTGTTGGCACCGGTGACCAGAGCTGTGCGATCGTTCATGGCATTCACGGTCCCCTGGCGGTGGGCGCCCTGCCAGGGACAGTCCGTACCAGGCACCCGGCAGGAGGCGGCATGGCGCGGCAGGAACTGGCCCGCTTCCTGCGGGACCGCCGGGCCGGCCTGCGCCCGCACGACGCGGGGCTGACGACGACGGGCACCGCCCGCCGTACGCCGGGCCTGCGCCGCGAGGAGGTGGCCGAGCTCGCCCACATGTCGGTCGACTACTACACGCGGCTGGAGCAGGCCCGGGGACCGCGGCCGTCGGGCCGCATCCTGGACGCGCTGGCCGAGGTCCTGCGGCTGACACCGGCCGAGCGCAGCCACCTGTTCCGTCTGGCGGGTTCGGAAGCGCCGCCCGGCGGCGGCGTCGTGCGGCGGGTGCGCCCGCAGGTGACCGCGATGCTGGAGCGGCTGCCGCAGGCCGCCGCCGTCGTCACCGACGCGGCGTACGGCGTCGTCGCCTGGAACCCCCTGGCCCAGGCGCTGCTCGGCGGCGACCTCGCGCGCGGGACGACGAACCTGGCCCGGCGCCGCTTCCTGGGCGAGGGGCGGATGTACGACAGTTCCGGCGCCGAGGAGTTCGGGCACATCGCGGTGGCGCGGCTGCGCCGGGCCGCCGACCGCTATCCGCACGACCCGCGGCTGACCGCCCTGCTGGCCGCGCTGCACGCCGGCAGCGAGGAGTTCCGGCGGATCTGGCGGACCCATCCGGTCCATGCTCCCGGGCACCGCACCAAGACCCTGGACCATCCGGTGGCCGGCCCGCTGCGGCTGAACTGCGACGTCCTGCTCGTCCCCGAGGACGACCAGGAGGTCGTCCTCATCACGGCCGACCCGGGATCGCCTTCCCAGCGGGCCCTGCAGGGGCTCCTCAGGCCGTCGACCTGAAGCGACGGAATGTTTGCGTCAGCAACTGGATGTGATGTCGGGTCGCTGGTGTTGTGAGGGCGGGCACAGGGCGTGGGTCACGTACGAGGCTGCATAGGAGGGGCTGGGGGGGTTCCTGAGCAGGCGATTGATGCGGTTTGTCCTGTTTGGCGGGTTTTGGTGTGGGGGTGTGGGGTAGTACGTCACACCTTTGCCAGGTGGTTTCACGGTCGCTAAGAATCGTTCTCGTCGCTCGGCGTCGTGGTCCTCGGACCGCGGCGCTCATCGCTGGGAAAGGCCGGCGAGGTGAGGAGCCGGGCGGCGTCCGCGTTCTACGAAGAGGTCTCTTAGTCGATGCTGAAGAACACCGACATCCGTGCCCGTGCTCGTGCTCTGACCAAGACCCGCAA
>NZ_JBEZHK010000007.1:204475-289248 GCF_040650555.1 Streptomyces sp. NPDC048664
CGGCTCGATGGACAACGTCAACAGCGCGTACTGAGGCACGCGGACCTCTTCACGCTCACGACCACAGGGCGGCACCCCCACGGGTGCCGCCCTTCCACGTGTCCGCGCTGGTCCGCCCGGAGGATCAGGCGGTGAGGTGTCGGGTGAGGTGGGGGGCGAGGTCCGTGAGGGGCATCTCGTGCTGCGCGTTGTCGTGGAGGTCACGCAGCACGACGGCCTGGCGTTGCCACTCGTCGCGGCCGGCGATGACGGCGTAGCGGGCCCCGCTGCGGTCGGCGCGTGCGAGTTCCTTGCCCAGCTTGCGGGGTTCGAGGGTGGTGGAGGTGCGGATCCCGGCGTGGCGCAGGAGACGGGCGATCTCGCGCGAGGCGGGGATCAGGTCGTCGTCGACGGGGATGACGGTGACGTCGACCTCGCTCCTGGGCTGGGGGAGCAGGTTGTGCGTGTCCAGGAAGTCGTGGAGGGTGACGTCGCCCATCCCGAAGCCGATGCCGGGGATCTGCTGCTTGGTGAAGAGGCCGGCGAGGTCGTTGTAGCGGCCGCCGCCGAACAGCGAGCGGTTGTTCTCGGGCGAGCGGTCGAACACCTCGAAGACGGTGGAGGTGTAGTACTGCAGGCCGCGCACGATGAAGGGGTCGAAGACGAAGAGGTCCTGGGCCTCGCTCTTCATCACGCGGGCGAGCGTGGAGGTCTCCCGGACCTCCTCGGGCAGGTCGGGCAGGATGTCGGCGCCCGCGCCGAGCGTGGTCTCCAGCAGGTCGAACATGGCCCGGTCGACGCCGAACTGGGCCGCCTGTTCGCGCAGTTCGTCGGCCGGCGTCTTCTCCCAGCGGTCGATGAGGGCCATCGTCTGCTGGTGCGCGTCGTGGGGGATCCTCACCACGTCGCGCAGGATGCTGTTGAGGATGGCCCGGTCGCCGACCCTCAGCATCCACATGTCGCGGTCCGCCCCCAGCGACCCCATCAGGTCGTGGATGAGTTCGAAGATCTCGATCTCGCAGTTGGGGCTGTCGGATCCGAAGATGTCGACGTTGAGCTGCCAGTGCTCGCGGGTGCGTCCGCGCTGGGGCCGCTCGTAGCGGTGGCAGTTCACGTGGCTGTACCAGCGCACGGGGAACTGGAGGCTGCCGGCGTTGTGGGCGATCATGCGGGCGGCGGAGGGGGTCATCTCCGGGCGCAGCGCGATACGGCGTCCACCGCGGTCGGTGAGGGAGTACAGCTGCTGGTTCGCGATCTCCTGGCCGGACTTGGCCTCGTAGATCTCCGCGGACTCCAGGACGGGTCCGTCGTAGCGTCCGTAGCCGTAGCGCTCCACCGTCTCGTACAGATGGTTGAACACCTGCTGTCGGACGGACATCTCGGCGGGGAGGAAGTCCCTGGTGCCGCGGTAGGGAGCGGTGGGCAGGAGTGGACTCACGAAGGGGCTCCTAGAGGGGTTTCGCGTGGCGGACGACAGTCTAGCAAGAGAGGCTGACGTGCCGTCAGGGCAATTACGGGGCGGTGGGGGCGCGGTGGCCGAGGATGGCGGAGCCCACTCTGATGTGGGTGGCTCCCGCGGCGATGGCGGGTTCGAGGTCGCCGCTCATGCCGGCCGACATCACCTCGGCCCGGGGGTGGTCGTGCAGGAGCCGCTGCCGCACGTGCTGGAGCCGGGCGAAGGCCCGGTCGGCCTGTTCGCCGGGTGGGGCCACGGCCATCACGCCGGCCAGGGTGAGGCGGGGCGCGTCGGCGAGGAGCGCGGCGAGGCGGGGCACGTCGTCGGGGTGGGCGCCGCCGCGGCCCGGGGTGTGGTCCAGGCTGACCTGGACCAGGCAGCGCAGGTCCCGGTCGGCACGGTGGGCGGCCTTGGCGAGCGCGGACACCAGGGAGGCGCGGTCCACCGAGTGGACCATGTCGGCGTAGCGGGCGACCGAGGCGGCCTTGTTGGTCTGGAGTTGGCCGACGAAGTGCCAGGACGGGGCCGGTACGAGGTCGGCGCAGGCGGCCGCCTTCGCGGACGCCTGCTGGTCCTGGTTCTCGCCCATGTCGCGCACCCCCAGGCCGGCCAGCAGGCGGACGTCGTCGGCGGGCCAGGTCTTGGTGACGGCGACGAGGGTGATCCGGGTGTGGTCGCGTCCGGCCGCCCGGGCGGCGCGGGCGATGCGGTCGCGGACGGCGGCCAGCCGGCCGGCCAGGAACGTGCGCCGGTCGTCCGGGGCGTCCGGGTCCACGGGCGGGGGTGTGGTCATGGTGGTCTCTCTCGGTTCAGTGCGGCAGGCCGGTCAGGGCCGCTGCCACCCGGTGGGCCTGGTCCTGGGTGAGCGCGGCGAACAGGGGCACCGAGACGGTGCGGTCCACGACGCGTTCGGCCACCGGGTACCGCGCCGGCGGCAGGCCCAGCTGCCGGTGCAGCAGGTGCCGGGCGGGGATCAGCGGGTCGGCCGAGACTCCCGCGGCGCGCAGGTGGTCGATCCAGCGCCGCTGCTGGGCGCGGTCGGCGGCCCGCAGGCAGTAGCGGTAGGGCACCTGGCCGGGAGTCAGGCCGGGTGGGGGCGCGACGTGCGGGGGCAGGGCCGCGGTGTACCGGGCGGCGAGGGCGGTGCGGTGCGCGGTGACGCGGTCCAGGCGCCGGAACTGGCTGAGCGCCAGGGCCGCCGCGGGATCGGAGAGGCGGTGGTTGAACCGCGGGATGTAGATCTCGCGGGCCCCCGGATCCTGGTGGACGCGGATGTGGTCGAAGGCGTCGCGGTCGGCCTGGAGCAGCATTCCGCCCTCGCCCGCGGCGATCGTCTTGGTGGCGTAGAAGGAGAAGACCGCGGCGTCCCCGACGGTGCCGAGGAGGCGCCCCTGCTCGTCGCGGCCGCCCAGGCTCTGGCAGCAGTCCTCCACCAGCAGCGCGGCCAGGGGGCGCAGGGCGTCCAGGTCGGCGGGGTGGCCGTGGGTGTGCACGGCGATCACGGCGTCGAGCGGGCCCGTCCCGGCCAGGCGTTCGGGATCCAGGTTCAGTGTCCGCTCGGTGATGTCCACGACCCGCGGCGTGCAGCCCGCGGCCAGCACGGCGTCCAGCAGGGCCGAGCAGCCGTAGGTGGGGACGGCGACGGTGGCGCCGGTGTCCCCCAGCCCGGCGCCGCGCAGCGCCAGGGTCAGCCCGGCGGTGCCGGACGAGACGGCGCAGGCGTACCGGGGGCTGAAGCGCTCGGCGAACGCCGCCTCCAGCGCCGCGGTCCGGGGGCCGGAGGCGAGCCACCCCGAGCGCAGGGCCTCGACCACGGCGGCGATGTCGTCCTCGGTGACCAGCGGTCCGTTGTGCGGCACCGCCGGATCGGCGCCCGCGGGGTGTCGGGGGTCGGCCTGTCGTGCGGTCATGCCAGTCCCTTCCGCAGTCTCTCCAGTGCCTGCCGCAGCACGTCCTCGCGCTTGCAGAAGGTGAAGCGCACGTAGCGGCGTCCGGCGTCCGGGTCGGTGTAGAAGACCTGCTGGGGGATGGCGGCCACGCCGCAGCGGCGGGGCAGTGCGCGGCAGAACTCCATGCCGTCCTGCTCGCCCAGCGGGGTGATGTCGGCGGTGACGAAGTAGGTGCCCTGGGGCGGCCGTACAGCGAAGCCGAGTGCGCGCAGTCCGTCGGTCAGCAGGTCCCGGCGGCGGCGCAGGCTGTCCGTGGCGGCGGTGAAGTACGAGGCGGGCAGGCGCAGGGCGTCGGCCACGGCGTGCTGGAGGGGGGTACCGCCCGCGAAGGAGAGGTGTTGTTTGACCTCGCGGACGGCGGTGACCAGGTCGGCGGGGCCGGTCGCCCAGCCGACCTTCCAGCCGGTGAAGGAGAAGGACTTGCCGGCCGAGGAGACGGTGAGGGTGCGTTCGAACATGCCGGGCAGCGCCGCGATGGGCTGGTGGGTCCCCTCGAACACCACGTGTTCGTAGACCTCGTCGGAGATCACGAGCAGATCGTGCTCCCGGGCCAGGGCGGCGACCTCGTGCAGCTGTTCGCGGGTCAGGACCGTGCCGGTGGGGTTGTGGGGGGTGTTGAGCAGCAGGATCCGGGTGCGCTCGGTGATCGCCGCGGCCAGGTCCCGGCTGTCGAAGGTGAAGTCGGGGGCGCGCAGCCGTACGGGCACCAGGGTGGCCCCGGCCAGGAAGGCGCAGGCGGCGTAGGAGTCGTAGAACGGCTCCAGGGCCACGATCTCGTCGCCGGGCGCGCTCAGTGCGAGCAGCGCGGCGGCCAGGGCCTCGGAGGCGCCGGTGGTGACGACGCTCTCCCGGTCGGGGTCGATGTCCAGCCCGTAGTGGCGGCGTTGGTGCTCGGCGACGGCGTGGCGCAGTGCGGGCAGGCCCGGGACGGGCGGGTACTGGTGGTGGCCGGCGCGCAGCGCGCGCACGGCGCTCTCGACGACGGGCTCGGGGCCCGCGGTGTCGGGGAAGCCCTGGCCCAGGTTGACGGCGTCGTGCCGTGCGGCCAGGGCCGACATCTCGGCGAAGACGCTGTGGCCGTGGGCGGCGAGGCGCCCGCGGCGCGGGGGAGCGGGGAGTGTGCCGGGTGGGCGGGACGGGCGGCCTGTCATGGCCGCTCACCGGTGGAGTCCGGCCCGGGGTGGGGGCGGTGGATCTCCAGCAGGGCGAAGCGGTGGAGCATCTGGCTGCCGTTGAGGTACACCAGCGCCGCGTCCGTGTCCGTGTCCGTGGGGTCGGGCACGGTGTGCGAGCGCAGGGGGTCCTGCGGCTGCCGTGCGCGGGGCGCGGCGGGCAGGTAGCGGTGGAAGGTGTGGTGCAGTCCGGCCTCGTCCAGCAGCCGGGCGACGGTCCGCACGGAGAACTGGTTCCAGCCGGGCAGCCACTCGGGGTCGCTGTCGAGGTGGCGCAGCCGTACGACGACGTCGACCGGTTCGGGGTTGAACAGGCCGAAGACGTAGGCGCGTCCACCGGGTGCGGTCAGGCGCAGCAGGGCGTCGATCCAGTGCCGGGGGTCGTCGAAGTGGCTGTGCAGGGCGACCATGAACACGGTGTCGAAGGGGCCGGCGGGCAGCGAGTCGGGGCGCAGCACGTCGCCGGTCACGAAACGGGCGCCGGGCACGCGCAGCCGGGCCTGTTCGATCAGGGCGGGTTGGAGGTCCACACAGGTCAGGTCGGTGCCGGGGTGCCGGTCCAGGAGGTAGTGGGCGAACGCCCCGGCCGCGCAGCCCACTTCGCAGACCGCTTCGCCGGGGCGGCCGCGCAGCCAGGGCTCGGCGTGGTCGACGACGAAGGGGAAGTAGTGCGGGTGGTCCGTGTGGACGGGGCGGTCGGCGTAGCGCAGGTCCAGGTTGCGGGGGCCGCCGGCGGGGCCGGGCAGGGCCGTGTGCGCGGGGGCGGCGGGATCGGTGGTGGTCATGGGCGCGGTCCCGGGGTCGTGGGCTTGGGGGTGAGCGCGGTCAGTCGGGCGAAGCCCTCGACCGGCAGGCTGCGGAAGGGCAGTTGGTCGCCGCAGGGCAGGGCGTGGCGGCGCAGGAAGTCCCGCAGGTCGTGGCCGACCTCCTCCAGGTCGCCGGTGAGACGTCCGGAGCGCAGTTCGAACAGGGCGCGGGTGCGGCCGGTCCAGGGGCGAAGGTCGGGGCGGTCCTCGACGGTGAGCAGGTGTAAGCCGCGCCGGTCGGCGGCGTTGGCGTTGACGGTGTCCAGGCAGGTGTCCTCGGTGACCAGCAGCACCCGGTGGCGCTCTCCGACGTCGATCCCCCCGTCCGGGGTGCGCCGGGCGGTCAGGCCCTTCCAGTGGAGTTCGGTGATCCACTCGTCGAGCAGGGCGTCGACGAGCCGGTGGGCCTGGTCGCCGGCCGCGGGACGGGGTTCCAGGGCGCGTTTGACGGTGGCGGGCACCCCGCCCGCCAGCACCTTGGCGGGCAGGTCGCGGCTGACGACGCTGCCGGAGGCGACGATGGTGTCGGCGCCGATGCTCACGCCGGGGAGCACGGTGGCGTGGTAGGCGAGCCAGACGTTGCGCTCGATGCGCACCGGCGCGAACGTCGCGGGGTAGCCGTCCAGGAGCCGGTGGCCGAAGTGGAAGCCGTGGGTCCACACGGTCAGGTGGGAACCCGAGCCGACCTGGTCGCCCAGGATGATGGGGTGGTTGGCGTTGAGGATGCTGTGCGGTCCGATCGCCACCCGGGAGCCCATCACGACGTGCGAGGTGGAGGCGGTGGTGCCGCCGTAGCCGACGCTGGTGCCCTGGCCGAGGTAGAGCAGCCGGTCGGCCTGGAAGGACCGGCAGGTGATGCGGGTCCCGGACTCGATGCGGCCGCCGCCCTCGACCTCGAAGGCGTCGGCGACCAGCACGGTGACCGCGTGCTGGAGTTCGGTCGCCTCGCCCAGGAAGAGGGTCCCGGCGCGCAGGTCGCAGTTCTCCCCGATGGTGACGCCGTCGCGCAGCGTGAGGGTGTCCGCGGCCAGGACGGTGCCGGCGCCGATGCTCACGTCGCGGCCGATGCGGACGTCGGCGCCGAGCCAGGCGCGCACGCCCGGCCCGACCGTCACTCCGGCCTCGATCAGCCGGCGCCGGCCCTCCGAGCCGTCGTCGGGGTTCTGGTCGATGGTCACGTCGAGCCCTTGCGGCCCTTGGCCAGCGCGGCGCTCAGGCTCTGGTTGAAGGCGGCGAACTCGGTGGCGGCCTGGCCGCCGTCGCGCTCCAGGGCCTCGGCCAGCCCCGGGCAGCGGTCGGTGAACACCGGTGCCTTCACCCCCGTCAGGCGGGCGCCGGTGACGACGGTCTTGACCCAGGTCGACTGGTACATCCCGGCGCCGTCGAGCCGGGCACCGGACAGGTCGGACTGGCTGAACCGGCTGTAGGCGCAGTTCGCGCCGACCAGGCCGGCCTCGCGCAGGTCGGCGGCGATGTAGGCCTGGACGAGGGTGGCACCGTCCAGGACGGCGCGGCGCAGGCTCATGCCGCGCGGCGGGTCACCGGTGATCATGGCGCGGTAGAGGTTGGCGTGGCGCAGGTTGGCGCCGGCCAGGCTGGAGTCGCGCACGGTGAGGCAGCGGCCCAGGAAGGTGGCCATGTCCGCGTCGGACAGGTCGCTCTCCACGATGTGGAGGTTCTCCCCGCGGGCGGAGGTAAGGACCGCGCCGCGCAGGCTGCTCTCCACGATGCTGCCGTTGCTCAGCGACGCCCCGTCCAGACGGATCTGCGGCAGGGTGCAGCGCGTCCAGCGGGCGCCGGTGAGCTGGGCGCCGCTGAGGTCGGCGGCGGTCACGGCGAGGTCGGTGAAGTCGGCGTCGGGCGCCTTGAGTCCGGCCGCGCTCCAGGTGTGCGCCTGGATGCCGGTGAGCCGCAGCTGCGGCAGGCCCGCGCCGGTCAGGACCAGGCCGTCGGCGGCGGTGAGCCGCTGCAGGGCCAGGCCGTGGCCCGAGACCGAGGCCAGCGAGGTCTCGCGCAGGCTGGACTTGGTGACGGAGAGCTGGTCGACGCAGGAACCGTCCAGGGCCGCGGAGTCCAGCAGGCACTCGCTGATCAGCGCGCCCTGCAGGTTCATGTTGCGCATCGAGGCGTCGGAAAGGTCGCACTGGTAGAACGACGAGCCGGACAGGTGGCCGTCGTCCAGGTGGGCGCCGCGCATGCTGCAGCCGTGGAAGAGGGTGCCGGTGGCGTCCCGCAGCCCGGTCAGGTCGGCGCCGTCGAAGACGCAGGTCTGCGCGGCGAGCGCGTGGACGTAGGCGGAGCGCAGACTGGCTCCGGTGAGGTTGGTGCGTTCCATCCCCGGGCAGACCATGGTGACCTCGGAGAGGTCCGCCTCCTGCAGCCGGGTGCCGTGCAGCAGGGCCCGGTTGAGGGTGGCCCGGCGCAGGTCGGCCCGGCGCAGGTCGAGATTGCTCAGGTCGGCCTCGGTCAGCTCCATGCCGCGCCCGGTGGTGTCGATCAGGCGTTGGGTGGTTTCGGAGACGTGCTTGAGCAGCGCGGGGCGCCGGTCGTCGTCGGCGGCGGCCAGGCGCCGCAGGAGTTCCACAGCGGTCGTGTCGGGCATCGGGATTCCTCAGGTGTGGGCGGGACGGGCAGGTCCGGTGGGCGTGGGGCGGGCGGGCTCCGACGGCGTGCGCGGGGCCGGGCTCCACGCCGCCGGGTCAGGGGACCGGGGGCGGCCGATCACCGCGCGGACCAGGCGGGCGATCTCCCCGGGAGCGGGGTCGCCGGGCGCCGGGGGCCGGTGCTCCAGCACGACGACGCCGGCGCCGGTCAGGTCCAGCAGCGCGGGCAGCACCTCGGCCGTCGCCAGGTAGCCCTCGGCGGCCGACCGCCCCGCACGGACGGGTTCGTGACCGTGCTCGGGGTAGCGGGCGGCGGTGGTGTCGTAGAGGTGCATGCTGCGTATCGCGGGACCCAGGGCGCGGGCGTAGGCGAGCGGCCCCTGCTCGGGGCCGAGCAGGTGGGCGTGACCGACGTCGAGGCACAGCCCCAGCTCCGGTCGGCCGGCCAGTGCGTCGCGGTAGTGCGCCGCGGTGCGCAGCAGCGGGTGGGCGGAGAGGTTCTCCACCAGCACGCGGACCCCGTGCTCGCGGGCCAGGGCGCAGGCCGCGTCCAGGAAGTCACGGCACCAGGTGTCGAACCCGGCCACCGGGTAGGGCGGGTAGGGGCTGGGGAAGTGCACCACCACGTGCACGGCGCCCAGGTCGGCCGCGCAGCGCACGGTGGCCTCGGTCATCCGCAGGGCGGCCGCCGCCTCGTCCCGGTCGGGGCCGGTGGGCGCGAACCGCCGCAGCGGGCCCGGCTCGTCGTACGGGACGGGCGTGTGCAGCGCGGCCCGGATGCCGTGGCGGGCGCAGAACGCCTCGATCGCGGCGAGCATCGACCGGGGGTAGTTGTAGAACTCGACGACGTCGGGCTCGTAGGCGAGCAGCCCCGTCAGATCGGTGCGGTCGGCCAACACCCCGGTGGAGACACCCAGCAGGGTCATGCCGCACCCCGCACAGCACCCTCGGCACCCGCGGCGGCCTCAGTCCCGGCGTTCTCGGCGCCCTCGGCAGGCCGAGAGCCGTCGGCGGCGGTGGCGGCGGTGGTGGCGATGCGCGCGGCCGCGGCCCGGTCGGTCTTGCCGGTACGCCCCAGCGGGAGCTGCTCGGCACGGTGCACCCGCTCGGGCACCTTGTGGGCCTCCAACCGGTGCAGCCCGTGGGCGCGCAGTTCCTCCTCGGCGGGCATCCGGCCCGCGCGCGGCACGAACACCAGGTGGACGCGCTCGCCCAGGAGGGCGTCGGGAACGCCGACGGCCACGCAGGCGGCGCAGTCGGGGTGGTCGGCGTAGGCGGCCTCCACCTCCAGCGGGGAGATCTTGGCGCCGCCGCGCACGATGAGCTGCTTGGCGCGGCCCACGAGCTCCACCCGGCCGTCCTGCGGCCGGTGCCGGGCCAGGTCGCCGGTGCGCAGCCAGGGGCCGGCCATGGTGGCGGCGGTGGCGGCCCGATCGTCGAGGTATCCGGTCATCAGATGCTCGGTGCGCAGCCACAGTTCACCGGCCCCGCCGGCGAGCGCCGCGGTGCCGCCGTCCTCGCCTCCGTCGGCGTCCGCGGGCACGATCCGGTACTCCACCCCCAGGGAGGGGCGTCCGATGGTGCCCGCCTCCTCGTCGTAGCGGTCGGGAGTGAGGATGAAGTCGGAGGTGGCGCTCTCGCTCAGCCCGAAGACGTCGGCGATCCCGGCGTGCGGCAGCAGCGCCCTGATGCCGCGGCCGAGTCCTGCGGGCAGGGGCTCGCCGCCGCAGATCCAGGTGCCGGGGGAGCCGGTCTCGGCCAGTCGCCGCAGCAGGCCGTCCGCCCCGGGGGAGCCGTCGAGTTCGCGGCGGATCAGCCGCAGCATGCTGGGGACGACCGCGGTCCGCTGCACGCTCCGTCCGGCCAGGTGCTCCAGTACCTCGCGGGCCCTGAAGCGCGGGGTGAGCAGCAGGGTGCCGCCGGTGGCGAGCGTGAGCAGGGAGGTCCACTGGCCGAAGCTGAAGTTCAGGTGCAGCAGGTGCAGGGCGCTCTGGCCCTGCTCGAAGGGCAGCGCCCGGGAGATCGCGCGGAGCTTGGCGCACAGGACGCGGTGGGAGAGCACCACGCCCTTGGGGCGGCCGGTGGAGCCGGAGGTGAAGACCACCAGCGCCTGGTCGGCGTCCAGTTCGGCCGGCACCCGCGGCCCGCCCTCCCCGCCGGCCGGACCGGCGTGGAGGAGGGAGCCGATGCAGGCGTGGCCGGTCGGACCGGTGACGCCCCGCCACGGCGTGGGCTGGTGGCGCGGGTCGCCGAGCAGCAGCCGGGCGCCGACGCGTTCGGCGGTGGAGGCCAGCACCAGGGCGGGGGAGTCGCGGTGCACCGGGACCACGACCGCTCCGGCGGACCACGCGCCGAGCTCGCACACGATATCGCCGGCGCGGTTGTCCACCGCGACCAGGACGGGTTCCCCGCGGCGGTGCCCGGCCGCCACCAGGGCGGCGGCGAGGGCGCGGCCCTGCTCGCCCAGGGTGCGGTAGTCCAGTACGTCCTCGCCGTCGTCGAGGGCGACGGCGTCCGCGAAACGCACGCAGGCGTGGTCGAGGAGCGTGTCCAGCCGACCGGCGCCGGCGGGCAGCGCGGGGGAGGCGGTGGCGTTCATGCGGGCACCCTCCCGACGGCCGGGCTCGGGTGGACGGGCCCGTCCGGGGCGGGATAGTCGAAGTCGTCGTCCAGGGCGCGGACCACGGTGCGCAGACCGGTGTCCCACAGCGCCGCCGCGTACTTCTCGCACTCCGCGGCGGTGCCGGCGGCCAGCGGGAACTCGGCGTGGTGCAGCGAGGAGAAGATCACTTCGAAGGCCTGCGGGAAGTCCATGCCGGGCAGGGCCGCCATCACGGCGGCGACCAGGTTGTCGAAGGAGAGCTGGTTGGGCGAGCGGGTGACGCAGACGACGTGCTCGCGCGGCGCGTCCGCCCGGTGCGGCGCCTCGTACAGAGGGGGGTAGGTGGGGCGCCACACGCAGGAGGACGCGTCCCCCCACATCGGTTCGACGACCGCGCGCAGCGCCTGCGGGTCGCGCCAGCGCGGGGGCAGCAGGATCCCCGGCGGATAGGCCTGCGCGACATCCTCGTAGTCCCCGAAGTCGGTGCCGCCCAGCAGGGCCCGGCAGTCGGCGCAGCCCTGCCCGAACACGGACAGCTGGAGCGCGAACTCCTCCCAGTGGTCCGGGGTGTGCACCACGTTGGCCCACACCCCCAGGCGGTAGGCGGCGCGCGCCTTGCGCTTGACGGCGGCGGCCGTCTCCACGGTGTCGCCGCCACCGCTGACGACGATCACCTCCATGGGCCGGTGCGCATACCAGAGGTCGAGGGTGAGGTGCTCCAGCGGGTTCTCGCCGCGCCGCATGTCGGCGAAGGCCCGGCGGATGTCGTCCTCGTCCAGAAGGATCCTGTGGTGGCACAGGACGGTCAGCCCGGCGTCGCGCACCGCGTCGAGGATGAAGGGCTGGAGACGGCGCGAGACGCCGTCCGGCTTGATCAGGAGCAGGGATTGCTGGCTCCCCGGCAGGCGTCCCAACGGATTCCCCTCTACGTTCGCGTGCTTGACCACACGAGATTGACACGATCCGACGGATCAAGTCAATAAAGTCAGTCATGTTCCCCTCGATCTCCCTGTTGTCCTCTTGTCGAGAGGTGGGGGCTGGTTGCAACTCGGCTGACTCGCCCAGTTGTTCCCCTATGTAGGGCGCCGAGTGTGCCCCCTCCAAAAATTATTGACAGTTAGCTTGACGCTGCAGTCTCGGCCATGGTCATATTTCCTCATCGCAAGGAGAACGAACGCCTTGCGGATCACAACAATGAAGGAGAGTCATCATGACCCGTAACCACGCTGTCGGCATGCGTCCCCGCCTCGACAAGATCAAGGTCCGCGCGGGCAAGTAAGCACGCCCAGTGCCGGGCTGCCGCCGGACCCGTGCCGGCGGCAGCCCGGCCGCATGTCAGGGCCTGTGACGCGCCCCCTCACGGGGCCGCGTCGCAGGCCCTGCGGCCGACGCCCTGCGGCCGACGCCCTGCGGCCGACGCCCTGCGGCCGACGCCCTGCGGCCGACGCCCTGCGGCCGACGCCCTGCGCCGCGGCGTCCCCTTCTTCTTTCTTTCCGGCCGCGTCCGCGGCCTTCTTCGCGCAGGCGTTCCCGGCCGTCGGCCGTGGGCCCGGTACCGGCGGGGTTCCGACGGCTTCCCGGACGGGACCGCACGCAGCCCCACCCGCCCCGCGCAGCGACGGAGACCCCTTTCGTGACCGAACAGCTCCTGATGCACAACGTCCCCGTACTGGTGGACCACACCCCCGGCAGCCGCACCACCACCGTGTGCGTCGCCCTCGGATCGGGTGCCCGGCACGACCCCGGGGCCATCTCCGGCGCCACGCACATGCTCGAACACCTCGTCATGTCCGTCCCGCTGGACGGCGGCGCGTCGCTGAGTGAGCGCGTCGAGCGGCTCGGCGGCAACTGCAACGCCCTCACCAGCCCCGAACTCCTGGTGATGTACGCCCAGGTGCTGAACGAGGACGCCGCGCAGACCATCGGCTGGATGGGCGCGGCCCTGCTCCACCCCGAACTGACCCCCGCCCGCCTGGACCGGGAGCGCGAGGTCGTCCTGCAGGAACTGAGCGCGGCGGCCAGCGACCCCTCCGACGCCGTCCAGGACGCCTTCCTGGCCCGCCTGTTCGCGGGCCACCCGCTGGGCAACCCGGTCGGCGGCGACCCGGAGAGCATCGCGCGCATCACCGCGGACGCTCTGCGCGACGCCCACCGCCGCGCCCTGGCCGACGCGCCCGTCGCGGTGAGCACCGTCGGAGGACTGCCCGCCGAGGAGGTCCTCGCCGCCCTCGACAAGGCGGGCTTCGCCGCGCTGCCCGCCGCGGCGCCGCTCGGCGCGCGCCCGCCGCAGACCCCGCCCCCGGTCCACCCCCGACTTCCGGAAGGCTGGCCCGACGAGTACTGCTGGCTGCAGGCCGGCAGCCGCGCACCCCATCTCGGCGATCCGCGCCGGCACGCCTACACCGTGCTGGGGCACCTGATGGGCTCCAGCCCCGCCTCCCTCCTGTACGCGCGGATCCGCAACGAGGAGGCGCTCGCGTACTCCTTCCAGTCCTGGTCCCGCAGCTACAGCGACACCGGTGCCTGGCGGATGCTCGCCGGGGTCGAACCCGCCAACGGCCCCCGCCTCCTCGACGCCTTCACCGAGCTGCTGACCCAGGTCGCCTCCGACGGACCGTCACCGAGTGCCTTCGCGGCGGCCGTCCGGCAGGCCGTGATGGAGGTCGTGCTGCGTTCGGAGTCCCAGCAGGAGGCCGCGATCGCGCTGGCCGGCGACCGGGTTCTGGCGGCCGAGATCACCCTGCCCGAGCAGGAGATCGAGGCCCTCGGCCGGGTCACCGCGGCCGAGGTCGCCGCCGCGGCGGCGGAGGTGGCACGCGACCTGGTCGCCGTGGTGCGGCCCGAGGCGGACCGGACCCCATGACCACCGACCCCGCCACCACGCCGCCCTCCGCCACCGTGCCCTCCACCACCCCGGCCGGTGCCGACATCCCGACGGGTGCCGACATCCCGGCGGGTCCCGGCGCCCTGACGGCCCGGGACGACTACCTGGCCGCCGCCGACGCGGCGGGGCTGCTCCACCGCTCGGACGACGGCCTGCTGTTCGTGGCCGACGCCTGGCGCGAGCCGCTCACCGGAGTCGACCAGTGCCTGGTGGAACACGCGGACGCGCGTCTGCTCGACGCGGCGCCGGCCTTCCTCGACGTACTCTTCGCCCGCTTCCCGCAGTGCACCGAGGCGGTCGTGCGGGTCCCGGGCGCCCAGGACCCCCACCCAGCGCTCGCCCCCCATCTGAGCTACCTGGCGCTGCCCCCGGAGGCGGCCCCCGCCCCGGGGACCGCCCGCGCCGCCGGGCCCAGGGTCGTCCTGGACGAGAGGCGTGAGCACGACGACGCCGTCCGCGACTGGCTGCGCCGGGCCATGGTCACCGCCGCCGACGGCCGCGGCCTGACCACCCTGCCCCAGGCGGTGCGCGAGGCCGCGGACGCCCTGCTGGACTCTCCCGCCCGGCGCACCTTCCTCGTCTACGCCGACGGCCACGACCGGCCGGCCGGTCACGCCACCCTCTGCGTCGACGCTCATGACGACCCCAGCGGGACCGACTTCGTGGACCTCGTCGACATCCTCGTCGACGACCCCGCGCTGCGGGCCGCCGCGACCGCGGCCCTGGTGCGGGCCTCGGCCCGCCTCGCGGACGACCTCGCACTGCCCCTGCTGGGCAACGTCTGCCACGGCCTGGACGAGGTCGGGCGCAGCGGAGCCGTCGTCACCGCCCTCGAGGCCCGCGGCTGGCGCCGCACCCATCAGTACCGCCACGCCTTTCGCCCCGGCGCCGAGGACGCGGGCGCACCCCAGGACCAGGAAGAGACCCCGTGAACCCCGTGAACGCCGCCAGCCCGCCGACCCGTTCCCCCTTCCCCCTCAGTCTCGATCTGCTGTACGAGCTGCTGGACGTCGACCCCGACCTCCCCGCCCGTCACCTGCTGCGGCGGGCACGTCAGGAGGGCGCCGTCGTGTCGACCCTGGTGCTCTCCCTGGCCGAGCGCGAGGGAGTGCCGCTGGGCGAGGGCTCGCGCGGTGAACTGGCCCGGATGACCCGGCGCAGCGAGCTGTACCGCGACCTGGACGCCGCGGTCCGCGCCGTGCCCGGGGCCCGCACCGTCAAGGGCCCCTCCCTGGCCCGCTACTACCCGGATCATCTGCTGCGCTCGATCGGCGACCTCGACGTCGTCGTCCCCGACGAGGCGACGCTGTGGCGGGTGCTGGGCGAGGTCCTGGACCGCCAGGAGGCGGGCGAGGTCCTGATGACCGAGCTGCGCGAGGGCGGCCGCAGGGACCTGCTGGTCTCGGTGTGGTGGCTCGGCGAGGACCCGATGCTCGACCTCGACCGCGGGGTGGAGGTGACCACCTTCGCCTATGGCGGACTGCCCGAGCGGGCCGTGCCGCTGCGGCCCGAACTGCCCGCCGACCAGACGCACGCCGACGTGCTGGCGGTGGCGGAGGAACGCTTCCAGCGCGACTTCACCCTCAAGGACGTACTGGACCTGGTCTTCGTCCTCACCTCGCCCGCGGCCCCCGACCCGGCCGCCCTGGCCCGGGCCGCCGCCGACCACGCGCTGGCGCCGGAGCTGGAGGAACTCTGCCGCAAGGCCGCCGGCCACCCGGCCCTGGCCGCCGTGATCCCGGCCGAGCTGACGGAGCACCTGCGCGAACCCGCCCGCCTCGAGCGCGCCCGCCGCGACGCGCTCGGCCCCACCGACCCGCAGCCCCGCCTCTACGGCTTCCAGCTCACCGAACCGCTGCGGCGCGGTGTCGGAGAGGCGGTCGAGGACCTCGACTTCGCCGGGGTGCGGCTGCGCCGCACCCCGGTGGCCGACCTCCTGCTGGTCACCGGTGAACTCGTCGACCCCGCCGACCACGAGGCGGCCGTGGCCGCCCTGTCCGCCCTGGCCCCCTGGCCCGAACGCCCGGCCACAGCCACAGCCACAGCCACGGCCGCGGTCCCGGCCGGAAGCGGGAGCTGACCATGGCGATCGTCGACGTGCAGGAACTCGGCCGCGTCTTCACCCCCCGCCGGGGCGCGGAGGTCACCGCGCTGGACAAGGTGAGCTTCAGCATCGGGGAGGGGGAGGTGCTCGGCCTGCTCGGCCCGAACGGCGCGGGCAAGACCACCCTGTCCCGCATCCTGACCACGCTGCTGCTGCCCACCTCCGGCACCGCCCGGGTCGGCGGCCACGACGTGGTGCGCGAGGCCAAGGAGGTCCGCCGCCTGATCGGCCTGGTCCTGGGCGGTGACCGGGGTCTGTACGGACGGCTGACGGCACGCCAGAACCTGCTGTACTGGGGAGCCCTGCAGGGCCTGGGCGGTCGCACCGCCCGCCGGCGCACCGACGAGATGCTGGAGCGCTTCGGGCTGGCCGCCCGAGCCGACGACCGCGTCGAACTCTTCTCACGCGGCATGGTCCAGCGCGTCCACCTCGCCCGGGCCCTGCTGAGCCGGCCCCCTCTGCTGATCATGGACGAACCCACCAACGGCATGGACCCGCACGCCGGGGCCGGCTTTCGCCAACTCGTCCACGAACTGAAGGACGCGGGCTGCACGATCGTCCTGACCACGCACGACATGCACGAGGCCCAGGACGTCTGCACCCGCATCGCCCTCATCGACCACGGCCGCATCCTGCACCTGGGCGCCGCCGGGGAACTCCTGGCCCGGATCGGCGCGCCGCGCACCATCCGCGCCGAGGGCGTCGGGGCCGAGGCGGCCGCCCGGATCGCGGAACTGCCCGGCACCGTCGAGGTCACCGGGCAGGGCACGCTCACCGCCCGGCTCGACGGCGCGCAGGCCCAGTCCGCGGCGCTCGCCGTGCTGGTGGAGGTGGGAGCCACCGAGATCGCGGTGGCACCGCCCGGGCTCACCGAGCTCTACCGCACGGTCATCACCGACCGGGAGTTCACGATCTGATGCTCCACTTCATGCGCGCCCAGGCGCAGATGCTGATGCGCTCACCCCAACTCTTCGCCACCCTGCTGGTGATCCCGCTCTACTCGCTGGTGTTCTTCCACTTCCTCAAGAACCACCACCAGGGCGCTCTGGCGACCACCACCGCCCTCACCGCCTTCCTGATGGGAGCCTGGTCCCACGCGGTGTTCGTGGCCTCGCAGGCGGTGGACGACGACCGCGCCCAGGGCACCCTGAGCCCGTCCCTGCTGACCCCCACCCGCTACCTGCTGGCGCTGGCGCTGCGGACCCTGCTGACCACCTCCCTGGCACTGCCCGTGCTCGGGGAGCTGCTCCTGGTCGGGCGCTGGGTGTTCGGGCTGCCGATCCGGGTCGACCGGCCCGGGCTCACCCTCCTGGTCGCGGCACTGGTGACGGCCGGGGTGGCGGCCACCGCCCTGCTGATGAGCGGGCTGATGATCCTGGTCCGCGCCGCCCGCAGCCTGCAGAACGCCCTGACCTACCCCTTCTACCTGCTGGGCGGCCTGATCCTGCCGATCACCACACTGCCCGAGCCGTTGCGGTGGATCGCCCGCGGCTTCTTCCTCTCCTGGGGAGCGCAACTGCTGCGGGACGCCGCCACCGGCTCCGTGCCCGACCTGGGCGCCCGACTGGCCGCCCTGTGCGCCCTGGTCGCCCTCCAGGCCGCGGTCGGACTGTGGGCCGTGCGCCGGGTGCTGTCCTCCGTGCGCGGCGGACGGGTGGTCCTCCATGACTGACCTCGCCCCCCGACACGTCCCCGCGCCCGGCCGGCCGGCCGGCGACCTCGCCCCGGACCCGACCCCCTCAGGGCGCCCCTCACCTCGGGCCCGGCTGCGCGCCGCCGCACGCCAGGTCGCCTACGGCGCGCTGGCCAGCTACCAGGACTACCGCGCGATGTTCACCCTGCGCACCTGGCTCTTCGGCTGGACCGTGCGCCTGATCTGCCAGGTCCTGTTCTTCGCCGGCCTGGGCCGGCTGGTGGGCTCCCCGGCCGCCGAGGCCCATCTCGCCTTCGGCAACGCCGCGATCCTGGGCCCGCTGGGCGCGCTGGGCGTGGTCTCCTCCACCGTCGGCGAACGGGTCTCGGGCACCTTGCAGTTCCTGCTGCTCAGCCGGGGCAGCACCTTCCTGGTGCTGGCCTCACGGGGCCTGCACTGGATGGCGGACGGCCTGCTGACCTCGACCATCGCGCTCTGCGTGGTCTGCCCGCTGCTGGGGGTGCCCCTGCACTGGGCCGCGCTGCCGGTGATCCTCGCCGTGCTCGCCCTCAGCACCCTGTCCTGCTACTGCCTGGCCCTGTGCATGACCAGTATCAGCGTGCGCAGACCCGGTTCCCGCATGTACCTGACCGCGGGCACCACCATCGTGCTGATGCTGCTCAGCGGTGTCACCACGGCCGTGCCCGGCACCGGTGTCGCCGGCTTCCTGGCCCGGATCCTGCCGCTCACCCACGGCCTGACGGCGGCGCGGACGCTGGCCGCCGGCGGTCCGCTCGACTGGGGCGCGGTGGCCGGCGAGGTCGCCGTCACGGCGGGCTGGGGCGTGCTGGCCTGGCTGCTGCTGACCCGAGCGCTGCGGCACACCGTCCGCACCGGATCGCTGTCGCTGCGCTGAACGCGCCGAACGCCCACAAGGGGAGGAACACCATGACTCACGCCTTCGAGGCCCTGCCCCGCGGGTTCAGCGACCTGGTCGGTGAGGAGGCCGCCCAAGGGGTGTGGGCCGAGGCGATGTTCCGCTCGCTCACGCGCAGGTTCGGCTTCGCGCCCGTCACGGTGTCCCCGGTGGGGTACGCGCAGACCTTCGAGCAGTTCGGCTCCGCGGCCACCGGACGCATCTTCGCCTTCGAGGACCTCTCCGGTCGGCGCCTCGCCCTGACCGCGGACTCCCTGGTGGCCGTGCTGCGGGCCCTGGCCGGGTCGGGGCGGCTGGCCGGCGGCGCCGCCGCCCTGGCCTCCGCCTGCGTGCCCATCGCGCGCTACCGGCGCAAACGGCACCGGGGCTGGAGCCAGGCGGTCGCCGTCATCTGCAACGAGAGCGACGAACTGGCCGCCGATCTCACCCTGTTGCGGCTGTGGGCCGAGCTCTTCGATGTCCTGGGCCCCGCCGCCGGGGGCAGGCTGGAGTACTGCGACTACGGGGTGCTCGACGCGATCGCCGCCGACGAGGGCCTGAGTCCGGCCGCCGCCCGCGCGGCGCTCCACCGCCGCCGCCGCGGCCCCACGCCGCCCGGGCGGACGCAGGACACCGCACCCGCCCGGCCCACCGACCACCAGGATCCGGACCAGACGGACCAGACGGACCAGGCGGCGGACAAGGAACCCGTCCCGCCCGCCCACACGCGCTTCCTGGACCGCCTGGACCGCCTCACCGCGCTCTGCCGCGCACTGCCCCCGCGGCAGGCACCGGACCGGGTGGCGGCGGCGGAACCGGTGGCGGGGGAGCGGATGGCCCATCTGCGCACGGTCCTCGCCATCGCCCACGAACTCGACGTCCGGGTGGAGTTCGCCCTGGACTGGGAGCATGCGCCGGAGTACCAGGCCGGGTTGTGTTTCGTGGCCCGCACCGGCGACGACCGGACCCTGGGGGACGGCGGCGGCTACCACCACATGGCACGCACGCTGGACATCGGACTCGACCGGTGCTGGAGCACCAGCGCCTCGGTCAACCTGCTGGCCGAGCTGGGGCCGGTGCCCGAGGCGGAGTGCGTGCACCTGATGCGCATGCCCTCCGCCGACCTGCGCACCTTCATGGACACCGCCCGGCGGCTGCGCGCGGCCGGATACGACGTGCTGGAGCACTGGCGGCCCCGAAGGCTGGGCCGCCAGCTGCGCCGGGTGCCGGCCCGGCCCAGCCAGTGGTTCGCGCTGGTGGGGGAGCAGGAGGCGGCCACCGGACGGCTGACCCTGCAGAACGCGGCCACCACCGGGGTCACGAGGGACCTGGACCTGGCCGCGCCGGCGACCGACGTCTGAGAACGGTCCGCAGAACACCGAAAAGCGTTATGACTGCAATATTGACTGACTTGTAAAGTGGTTCATAGAATTCAGTCAACTTGCTTCGATCCAAGGGAGTTGACCGATGAAGCCCTCGACGTCCCCGCGCCCGCTTGCGGCGGCGCTGAAGGACCGCACGGAGCCCGTCACGGTGTGGGGGGCGGGCTTCATCGGTCTGTCCGCCGCCTGCGCGCTGGCCGAGGCGGGATTCCCCTGCACGGTGCTCGACACCGACGCGCACCGGGTGAGCGAGATCAACGCCGGGACGGTGCCGCTGCCCGGCTTCGAGGACGTCATCCCCCTGGCCGCCGCCCGGTCGGCCGGCCGGCTGCGGGCCGCCGCGGCCGACGACCCGGAGGCGGCCGCCGCCCGGGTGCACCTGGTGTGCGTCAACACCGACCGCGACGGCAGCCCCGTGACCGGGCCGCTGAGCGCGGTGCTGGGAGCCATCGGCCGGGCCCGCACCGGCGGCGAGAGCCTCATCGCCCTGGAGAGCACGATCAGCCTGCGCTGGCTCGACGAACTCGTGCCCGCCGCCCTCGGCGCGGACCCCGCCACCGACACCTCGCTCCACCTGGCGGCCGCCCCCCGCCGGGACTGGATGCTCTCCCCCGACATGAACCTGCGCACCCTGCCCCGGGTGCTGGGCACCGCCCGCCCGGACTCCCTGCCCCTGGCCCGCCTGCTGTACGAGGCGATCAGCCAGAGCGTCCACCCGGCGCCGGACTGGCGGCACGCCGGCCTGACCAAGCCGGTGGAGAACCTCTACCGCTACCTGGACCTGGTGCTGACCAACCAGCTCGCCGAGGCATACCCGGGCCTGGACGTGCCCGAGGTGCTGCGACTGGCCGGCACCAAGTGGAACGTGCCCACCTTCCACCCCTCCATCGGTATCGGCGGCTACTGCATCCCGCTCAGCCCCCGCTTCGCCGTCGACGGGACCGACCAGGACAGCCCGCTGCCCCTGGTCGCCTCCGCGATGGACTGGGACGGCGACCACCCCGCCCGCGTCGCCGAGTCCGTCCTGCGCATCAGCGACGGCCCCATCGGCATCCTCGGCCTCAGCTACGCGCCCGACGCCAGGATCGTCGAGGGCTCACCCGCCCGCCGCCTGGCCGAGCACCTGCTCGCCCACGGCGCCGACGTACGGCTGCACGACCCGTACTTCACCCCCGAGGAGATCACCGCCCTCACCGGCGCCCGCCCGCTGCGCTGGCCCGACGACCTGGACGGCCTGGGCACCCTCGTCGCCGCCACCCCGCACGCCCTCTACGCCGACCTGCCCGCCCGCCTCGCCGCACTGGACAACCCGCCGGCGCTGGTGGACAACCTCGGCGGCTACGCCACCGCGCTGCGCGGCACCACCGTCCCGTACGCGGAATGGGGCACCCCCGCCGCACGGACCCCCGCCGCACCCCGGCCCTGAACCCCGCACACCACCGCCCACCACCCCTTTCCCGCGACCTCCCGGGTCCGCGGAACCGCACCCCAAGGAGAACCCATGAAAGCCGTCGTCACAGGCGGAAGCGGATTCCTCGGCAGCACCATCGCCTGCCGCCTGATCGAGGAGGGCCACGACGTCACCGTCCTTGACCTGGTGCCCATCGGCACCAAAGCGCTGCGCCCCGACGCCCGCTTCGTGCAGGGCGACGTCCGCGACCTCGACCTGCTGACGAAGACCTTCCAGGGCGCCGAGGAGGTCTACCACCTGGCCGGCGTCCTCGGCACCTCCGAACTCCAGGAGACCCCGCAGGAGGCCATCGACGTCAACATCGGCGGCACCGTCAAGGTCTTCGAGGCGGCCGGCACCTGCGGAGTGCCCCGGGTCTTCTACCCCGGCAAACCCAACGTCTGGCTGAACACCTACACCATCACCAAGGCGGCGGCCGAGTCCTTCGCCCAGATGGCCAACGAGTCCGGCCCCAGCCGCATCTGCTCCCTGCGCTACTACAACGCCTACGGCCCCGGCCAGTCCCTGCTCCCCATCCGCAAGATCGTCCCCGCCTTCGCCGCCCAGGCCATGCGCGGCCTGCCCATCCAGGTGTTCGGCGACGGCGAGCAGATCGTGGACATGGTCTACTCGCACGACCTCGCCGACATGACCATCCGCTTCACCCGCACCGAGCGCACCGACGTGATCCCCGACTGCGGCAGCGGAATCAGCGTCAGCGTCAACGACGTGGCCACCGCCGTCAACGAGCACTTCGGCAGCACCGCCGGCATCCAGCACCTGCCGATGCGCCCCGGCGAGGTGCCCCGCACCGTCCTGACCGCCGACATGAGCGAACTGCGCGACGTGCTCGGCGAGTCCCGGCTCAGCGACTACGCCACCTCCCTGGCCGACACCCTCGACTGGTACGCCCGACTGCCCGCCGAGCAGATCGACAAGACCGTGGCCTTCTACGGATGGCAGGCGTGAGCGCACGGCCGGGCACCGCAGCGGGCGCCGGGCACCGCCCGGCCTCCGTGCTGGTCCTGGTCGCCCACCCCGACGACGCCGAGATCGCCGCCGGTGGCACCATCGCCCACCTCGGCGCGAACGGCGTCCGGGTGGTCACCGCCGTCCTCTCCCTGCCGGAGTCCGGCACCCAGGCCGAGCACCGCACCCGGCACACCGAGCAGGCCGCCGCCACCCTCGGCTACGAACTGCGCTGGCCGACCGGCACCCGCAACCGGCAGGTCACCGACATCAAGGAGACCACCCTGGTGGCAGCCGTGGACCGGCTGATCGCCGAGGTCGCCCCCCGGGCGGTGCTCACCCACTGGAGCGGCGACGGCCACGCCGACCACCGCCTCACCGCCCGGGCCGCCGCGGCCGCCACGCGCACCAGCCGCGTCGACCTCTACGGCATGCGGCCGGGCGAGACGCGCACCCCGGCCTTCTCCCGCTTCGCCCCCCAGGTGTTCGTCGACATCACCGCCCACCACGCGGCCAAACAGCGCGCCCTGGAACCGTTCACCACCGCCCGGCCCGGCTTCCGCCCCCTGGACGCGGCGGCCGTCGAGGCCGCGGACCGCTTCCACGGAACCCTGAGCGGCACCCCCTACGCGGAGGGCTTCGTCGTGGAACGCGCCCACGGACTGGGGGGCCTGCTCGCCGCGCCCTGACCCCCGCGGCGGCCACCCGCCGGCCGGACCGGAACGGCCTGGCCCGAGCTGACCTTGACCGAGTATATTCACTTACTCTGTCCAGCCGTCAGTCACAATGAGGGGAAGCCGACCATGGCGGAATCACAGGCTCTGGGCTCACGGATCCGCCGGCTGCGCCGCGAGGCCGGCCTGTCGCAAATGGACCTGGCCGGAGGGAAGATCTCCCCCAGCTACATCTCGCTGCTGGAGGCCGGCAAGCGGACCCCCTCCCCGGAGGTCCTGGAGCAGATCGCCGGCCGACTCGGCTGCCCCCCCGATCACCTGCTGGAACTCCTGGACGCCGAACGGCCCGACACCCTCCAGACGGACCTGCGCTACGCGGAGATCAGCCTGCGCAACGGCGACCCCAAGACCGCCCTGGACACCTACACGGCCGTCCGCGACGAGGCCGCCGCGGCCGGGAAGGACGCCGTCCGGCTCTCCGCCGAGTACGGCGCGGCCCAGGCCCTGGAACACGACGGCCGGCTGGAGGAGGCCGCCGAGCGCTACCAGGCGCTGCTGGACCACGCCGGTTTCGGACCGTCCCTGATCCCGCGGCTCGCCGTCGCCGTCGCACTGTGCCGCTGCCACCGCGAGATGGGCGACCTGGCCCACGCCGTCGACCTGGCCACCACCACCCTGGAGGAGGCCCGCCGGCTCCGGCTCACCCCGACCGTGCTGGGCGTCGAACTGCTGGCCACCCTCGTGGGGCTGCACGTCGAGCGGGGCGACCTGCACCGCGCCGCGGCCCTGGCCCGCACCGCCATCGAGGAGGCCGAGAGCATCAAGGACCGCAAGGCCCTGGGAGCCGCCTACTGGAACGCCGGAGTGGTGGCCCACCGCAACGGCGCCTCGGCCGACGCCCTGCTGCTCCTGGAACGCGCCCTCGCCATCTACTCCGAGGGCGACGACGCCCGCGCGCTGTCCCGGCTGCGCAACGCCTACGCCTCCGTCCTGATGCAGTCGCCGACCGGCGACATCGCGGAGGCCAAGGCACAACTGACGCGCAGTGCCGAGACGTTGGCCGACCACGGCAGCACCGTCGACATGGCCTACTGCCAGACCGCGCTGGCCCGCGCCAGCCTGCTGGAGTCCGACCCCCGCCAGGCCGAGCAGCACGCCCGGCGGGCGCTGGAACTGCTCGGCGGCGGACACCGGCTGGAGACCGCGCGCACCCTGCTGGTCCTGGCCGGCGCCCAGCTCCAACTCGGCGACGACGCGGCGGCCGAGGCCGGCTGCGAACGGGCCGCGCTGCTCCTGGAGGCCTCCGAGGCCGACCGGCAGGCGGCTTCCGCCTGGAACGACCTCGGGGAACTGCTGGAACGCTCCGGGCGCACCGAGCGAGCCGTCTGGGCCTACCGCCAGAGCCTGCGCTGCCTCGGCCAGCGCGGCAGCCTGCTCCCGGCCGTGAGCGAAGGCGCCACCCCCCAGGAACCCGCCGCGGGCAACCGATCTGCACGGCCGTAGATCGGTTGCTGAACCCACGTTGATCGCCGGCGCCTAACGTCACAGGAGACAGCGCCGGGAAGGCGGCACCCGCCCCCCTTCCCGGCACCCCTCACCGCCATCTCCCCGACGAAAGCAGGCGCTCCGCATGCCGCACACCTCCAGCCGCCCCACCGGTGCCCCCGCCCACGGCGGGCCCGCCACCGGCCCGCTGCACCACCGAGCGGCCCGGCGTGCGGTCCTGGTCCTGCTGCTGGCGGTGCTCCCCCTCCAGGGCGCCCTGGCCCCGGCCCCGCACCTGCGCGACGCGCTGACCACGATCGAAAGGGCCGCGCCCGCCGCCGACATCCCCCTGTGCTGCTGACGCGCCCCTTCGCCGGCCACACGCCGCCCCTTCAACCGACCACCGGCAGACCACCGGTGGGAACCACCAAGGAGAACTCCCCATGACCCAGCCGCTCCGCACCCGTGCCGCACTCGGCCTGACCGCGCTCGCCGTCACCGCCCTGGGCGCCGCCGGCCTCCAGCACACCGACCCGGCGCACACCGGCACGGCGGCCTTCCAGCTCACCTCCGTCCAGAGCGGCCACATAGGAACCGAGGTCAACAACACCGGCTCCAGCTACACACCGCCCAACGCGCAGCAGTGATCCACGGCTGACAGCGGCCGCCCCAGGACGCGGACACCCCTTGATCCCCACGGTCGTCCCTCCCCCCACGCGTCCAGGGCCCCCGCCCTGGCACAGGTCGCGCTCAGCCCAACCCCGCCAGCAGCTTCGACACGTCGTCCGCCTCGGGCAGCCCCAGACGCACGAAGACACCGCGGGCCCGATCCAGATGCTCCCTGGCCCGGCACGTCCGCCCCAGATCCGCCAACGCCCGCCCCAGAACGACCAGGGCCTGCGCCCGGTCCCGTTCCGAGCACGCCTCCTCGCAGCGGGCGACCGCCGCCTCCGCCTGCTCCACGGCCTGCGCCACCCGCCCCGTACGGCGCAACGTCTCCGCCAGCCGGAACAGCACCTGCGCCTCCCGCTCCCGCAGTCCGGCCGACCGGCACACCACCAGAGCCTCCTCGTAGCGGGCCACCGCCTCCTCGAAGCGGCCCAGTTCGTGCAGGGCCAGACCGAGGACGTAGAGGGAGTAGGCCGTGCCAACGTTGTCGTCCAGCTCACGCAGCAGCGGCAGCGCCGACTCACAGGAGGCGATCGCCTCCTCGGGCCGCCCGCTGCGCACCCGGGCCAGCGCCGCGTTGACGGTCGTCACCGCCGCACCGGAGCGATGGCCCAGCGCATGGGCCAGGGCGATCGCCTCGTCGTAGCAGGCCGCCGCCTCCTCGAAACGCCGGAGGAACTGCGCCACCAGACCGAGGTCGTTGAGGGCCTGGCGCAGCGTGTACACATCCCCAGCGGCGCGCGCCGACTCGACGGCCAGCCCGGCGTGCCGCCCCGCGTCCTCGATCCTGCCCGCCCGCAGCGCGATGCCGCCGCACAGCATCCGCGCCCGCCCGATGACCCGTGGGCAGCCGGTGAGTTCCGCCGTGTCGGACAGCGCCAGCGCCACCGGCGCCATTCGTTCGTTCCACACGGCGTGCGTGAACGGGCTGACCGCGATCAGCAGGTCCACCGCACTGCCCAGCCGGTCCTGGGCCGCGTCGGGCAGGCGCAGCGTGACCGCGCTCAACGCGGCCGCCACCAGGCTGTCGATCTCAGCCACCACCCACGCGCGGGCGGCGTGCACGTCGGGGAACCTGGCCCCCTCCGCCCGCAGCGGGCCGAACACGTCCGCCACCGCGTCCCCGGGAATCGCGTGCGGGAACGCGCTCGCTGCCGTCGCCAGCAGGCAGTCCAGCAGCCGGCCCAGAGCCGCCGCCGCCTCCCCGGGATCATGCGACTCCGCGCGCTGCCGGGCGAAGACCCGCACCAGATCGTGATAGCCGTACCGGCCGGGTTTGGCCGACTCCAGCATCGCGGCGTCGGTCAGCGACTCCAGCACGTCCTCCGCCGCCGCTTCCCCGACACCCATCGCGGCGGCCGCGGCCGGCACCCCGATGTCGGCCGCACCGGCCAGGGCCACCAGCCGGAACGCCCGCGCCTGCTCCGCCGTCAGCTGCTGGTAGCCCAGTTCGAAGACCGCGTCGATGGCCAGCGCGCCGATCCGCAACTCGGCGATGCGACGCTGCTCGTCCGCCAGCCGCGCGGTCAGCGTCGCCACCGACCAGGCGGGCCGCGCCGCCAGCCGGGTGGCCACGATCCGCACCGCGAGCGGCAGATGCCCGCAGGCCTCGACCAACTCCAGGGCGTCCTCACGCTGCGCCGCCAACCGCTCTGGGCCGACGATCGAACCGAGCAGGTCCAGCGCCTCCTCGGTGTGGAACGGCTTCAGCAGCAGCTGCGCCGTCAACGGCAGGTCGAACAGGGGTGATCTGCTCGTCAGGATGACCGCGCAGCTGGACGATCCCGGGATCAACTCCCGCACCTGGGCGGCGTCCCGGGCGTTGTCCAGCACGATCAGCAGCCGCCGGCCGTCCACCAGGGACCGGAAGAGCCTGCAGCGCTCCTCGACACCGTCGGGCACCTCGTCCTCGGGCACGCCCAGCGCCGCCAGGAACCCGGCCAGCACGAATCCCGGCTTCGCCGGATCGGCCCCGCTGCCCCGCAGGTCGGCGTGGAGCTGCCCGTCGGGGTAGTGCGCACGGGCCCGGTGGGCGATGTGCAACGTGAGACACGTCTTGCCCACACCCCCCATCCCGGCCGCGGCCAGCACGACGGGGGTGCGCCGCACCGGCTCGGTCAGCAGCGCGTACCAGGTGTCGACCTGTTCGCTTCGGCCCACGAAGTCAGGCGCGTCATAAGGAAGTTGAGCGGGTACCGGCGCCGTCGCCGGGGACTGCGCCGCCTCGGGCGTGGCCGGGCTCCGACCGGCCCCGGCGCCCGCACCGCCGGCCGGCGACGTCGACGCCGGCCGCGCCGAGCCCGGTCCGGCCAGTCCCGGATCGCCGGCCAGGACCCGTCGGTGCACCTCGACCAGCTCCGGGCCGGGCTCGATGCCCTGCTCCTCGACCAGCAGATCCCGCACCCGGCTGAACACCGCCAGGGCGTCGGCCTGCCGACCCGCCCCGTACAGCGCCCGCATCAGCAGACCGTAGGGCCGCTCCCGCAGCGGGTGCGCATCGGTCAGCTCCACCAGGTCCGGTATCGCCGAACGGTGCTGACCCAGCCTCAGGGCGAGCTCGAAACGCTCCTCGCACAGGGTCAGCCGCAACTCCTCCAGCCGCACCCGCTGCCGTTCCGCGAACGGACCGGGCACCCCCGCCAGCGGCTCCCCCTGCCACAGGCACAGTGCCCGCTCCAACAGCCCCGCGCCCTGCGCCGTCCCGCCGTCCGCCACGGCGCGCGCCGCCTGCCCGGCCAACTCCTCGGCACGGCGCAGGTCCAGCACCCCGGCGGACACGGCCAGCCGGTATCCGTCACCGGCCAGCTCCAGGACGGTCGGTCCGCCGCCCTCCGGCTCCAGCAGCTTGCGCAGCCGCCACACATAGGTGCGGACGATGGTCACGGCCCGCGACGGCGGCGCGTCCGCCCACAGCGCACCGACGATCTGCGCCATCGAGACGGGCTGGTTGGCGCGCAGCAGCAGAAGCGACAGCAGTGCCTGCTGCTGCGGCGGCCCCACCCGCAGCTCGACGTCCCCCCGATAGGCGCGTAGCGCGCCGAGTACCTCAAAACGGAATGCTCCGGCCACCCGATGTCTCCCCTCGCAACGGCCAGCAAAGCGAACAGGACATGATCGCCTCCGGACACCCCTAAGACGCCATCCGCCAGGCCGGGGATCCACCTCTTTCCAGGCCAGAGACCAAGGAACCGTAAAAAAACCGACACCGGGAACCGGCTCGGACCGCCCGCACCGGCCCCGGTGGGCGAGCACGGACCGCGAGGGACACGCCCCGCACCCGGCTCCGGACCGCGCGAAGCGGACGATCGCGGGCGCCCGCCGCACCGGCCCCTCCTGGGCAGCCGTCCCCGGCCGCGACGCGGGGGAGACCGCGTCGATGACCGCCCGCCCGGCACGGCGGGGGAGTGGAGGGCCGGTTCGCCGTCCCCGGCCCGGCTCAGGCCTCCTGGCCGGTGGCGGCGAGGACGATCTCACGGATGGTGACGCTCTGCGGCTGACCGTAGGCGTAGGCGATGGCCTCGGCCACGACCTGGGGGTCCAGGGCGCCGCCGGCCGACTCCTTCCACGCCTCGTAGTCGCTCTTGATCCTCTCGTCGCTGGTGTGGGAGAGCAGTTCGGTCTCCACGGCGCCCGGAGCGATGGTCACCACCCGCACGCCGCGCGCGGCGACCTCCTCGCGCAGGTTCTCCGACAGCGCGTGCACGGCGAACTTCGTGGCGACATAGGCGCCGTGGTCGGGGAAGGTCTTGCGGCCCGCGATCGAGCTGACGTTGACGATCGTGCCCGTGCCCCGGGCGAGCATGCCGGGCAGCACCGCGCGGGTGCCGTACAGCACTCCCTTGACGTTGAGGTCGATCATCCGGTCCCACTCGTCGACCGGCTGGTCGGCGATGCGGCCCAGCAGCATGGCCCCGGCGTTGTTGATGATCGCGTCGGCCGGACCGAACCGCTCCTGCGCCTCGTGCACGGCGGCCTCGACCGCGCCGCGGTCGGTGACGTCGACCCGGCGGCACAGCGTGCGCGGCAGCGCGAGCTCCTCCATCCGCCGCGACCGCCGCGCGAGCAGCAGCAGCGGATGCCCTTGCGCGGACAGCAGGCGCGCGGTCGCGGCGCCGATGCCGGAACTGGCGCCGGTGACGACGATCAGGGGCTTGGTCATGGGCAGTACCTCCGGACAGGGTGTGTCGTACGCAATCCAGGAGATCACCGCTCCGGGACCCGCACCGACCGCCACAGGAGCCCGGATCCACCGGGGGTCCGGCAGGACCCCCCTCGCGGGGCACCCGGCCCCGGGCGCCGGTCTAGCCTGAAGAGATGAGCACGCCGGCCGAGCGCGGTCCCAACCTGGAACTACGTGACTTCCTGCGCTCCCGCAGGGCCAGGGTCGGACCCGACGAGGTGGGCCTCGGCCCGCACGCCGGCCGTCGCCGCGTGCCCGGCCTGCGCCGCGAGGAGGTCGCCCAGCTGGCCGGTGTCAGCGTCGACTACTACGTACGGCTGGAACGCGGCCGCACCCCCAACGCCTCGAGCGCCGTCCTGGACGCCGTCGCCCGCGCACTGCGCCTGGACCAGGCCGAGCGCGCCCACCTCTTCGACCTGGCCAGGCCCAGGCCGGGCTCCGGCCGCAGACGCCCCACGCCCCCGCAGCGGGTACGGCCCGGCCTCCTGCGGATCCTGGACGCGCTGACCGCCACCCCGGCGATGATCCTCGGACACCGGCTGGACGTTCTCGCCGCCAACCCGCTCGCCAAGGCCCTCTACACCGACTTCGACGCCCTGCCGCACCGCGACCGCAACCTCGCCCGGTTCGTCTTCCTGGACCCCACGGCCCACGACCTCCTCGCCGACTGGGAGACCGCCGCCCGCGGCACGGTGGCCGCCCTGCGCCTGTACGCGGGCCGCCACCCGCACGACGCGCGCCTGAACGAACTGGTCGGCGAGCTGTCCGTGCGCGACGAGGACTTCCGCCAGTGGTGGGCCGACCACGACGTCCTGCGGTACACCCACGGCATCAAGCCCTACCGCCACCCCCTCGTGGGCGAACTCGACCTGGCCTACGAGTCCCTCACCCTCCCCGACGACCCCGACCAGTCCCTCTACCTCTACACCGCGGAACCCGGCAGCCCCTCCGCGCACGCCCTCGACCTCCTCGCCACCTGGTCCGCCTCGACGACCGTATGAATCCCGATGTGTGCCGATTTTTTTCGGAGATCGGCACAACCATGTGCGGGGGTGGTCGGTCTTGTGTCCCGTGAAGAACGTGTTTTCTGTACGACTGTCCCGACTCGCGGCGACGGTCACCACCGCCGCCCTGGCACCGGTGGTCCTCCTCTCGTCGCCCGTGTTCGCCGCCGAGTCCGCGCCCGCCGACCTGCCGGCGCCGACCGCACCCGACCGGAAGGCGGAGGACCCGACCGGGACGGACCAGGCGGAGCAGGACCGCGAGACCATCCTCGCGATCATCGCCGACCCGATGGCCAGCCCGTACATGAGGGAAGCCGGCCGCAAGGCCATCGCGGACGGCCCCGCGGCCATGCGCGCGTTCATCGAGACCGACCAGTTCAGGATCCGCCTGGACGACTACCGCGTGGCCGTCACCTCGCTCCTGAACGGCGCCGGCCCCGGCCTGAAGGAAGGCGTCGAGCGACTCCTCGGCAACGACGGGACGACCCTGGAGGAGCTGCGCCACTTCCACGACGTCACCCAGTACGAGCTGCGCGACCAGGACAACCGTGTCGAGGTCTCCCGGCTGATCGGCACCGGCGGCCCCGCGGTGCGTGAGGCGGGCAAGAAGGCCCTGGAGGGGACCGCGGCCGACCGCGCCGCCTTCCTGGAGAAGGGCCGGTTCCTCGCCCAGGCCGAGGACGACCGGGCCACGCTGGCCAGGGTCGACGAGGAGTGGGACGGCCCCATCCTGAGCGAGGCGATCCGCGAGCTCCTCGGCGGTTCCCCCACCCCGGCCGCGCTGCGCCACTTCGTGGAGGTCACGCAGTACGAGCTGCGCGACCAGGACAACCGCGTCCGGGTCGCGCAGGTCATCGACGGAGGCGGACCGGAACTGGTCAAGGCCGGCCGCGCCGCCCTCGCGGGCACCCCCGCCGACCGCGTCGCGTTCCTGACGAGCGGCCAGTTCGAGGCTCGCGCCAAGGACACGAAGGCCCGGCAGGAGAACGGCGAGGACAAGGACGGGCACAACCACACCGCCTCCGGAACCGCCGCCTCCAGGAACCACGCAAGGCCCGCCTCGGCCCCCGCCCCGGGCGGCGGCAGCACCGTGACCCCCCAAGGCGGCAGCGGCCCCGCCCTCGCCGCCACCGGCGCGGGCGACCCCGCCCTGCTGGCCGGCGGCGCCGGCACCGCACTCGTCACCGGCGCGGCCCTCCTGCTCGCCGCGCGGACGCGCCGCACGAACTCCACGAACTGACCCGCAACCGCACCCGTCGCCGGAGGCCGGTCCCCACCGGCCGCCGCTTCGGTGGAACGCCCGTATCAACATGATCGGCGAGCCTGTGGTGCCGCTCAACGGAAGAGCGGTGTGCCCAAGGTTCATGGACAGCACGTCGGGCCGGCATCCGCGCGGGCACTGGCGGGCTGGACGTCGTTCGGGCCCACGCCCGAAGTGCGGGACCCGGCGGGCAGCCGGACAATGTCACTGCGGGGCGGCTGAACTCTGCTTCCGGTCCTCGTCGCAGGGGTGAGGGGATCCACGTCGACGCCTCTCGCCGTCTCCCGGACCGTGCTCCCGCGCGTGCACAGAAGGGTGCCCGATCATGGGCGGCATCGACGGACCTGCTCTTGGGAGTCTGTGTGAGGCACTGCGGGGACCCGTCCTCGCTCCGGGAGACGCGGGTTACGACGAGGCCCGGAGGATCTACAACGCCATGATCGACCGGCGTCCGGCGGTGATCGCGGGGTGCGTCGACGTGGCGGACGTGCGGACCGCGCTCTCGTTCGCCCAGGACACCGGGCTGGAGCTGACGGTGCGTGGCGGCGGGCACAGCGGTCCGGGGCTGTGCGCGGCCGACGACGCGCTGATGCTCGACCTGACGCCGATGCGCTGGGTGGACGTCGACCCGCAGAGGAGGATCGCGCGGGTGGGCGGCAGAAGCCGGTGGGGCGACCTCGACCACGCGACCCACGGGTTCGGACTGGCCACTCCGGCCGGGATCGTATCGACCACCGGAGTCGGCGGTCTCACCCTGGGTGGCGGCCACGGGCATCTGACCCGCAGGTACGGCCTGACCATCGACAACCTGCTGTCCGCCGACGTGGTCCTCGCCGACGGCACGTTCGTCACCGCATCGGAGACCGAACACCCGGACCTGTTCTGGGCGCTGCGGGGCGGCGGAGGCAACTTCGGGGTGGTCACGTCGTTCACCTTCCGGCTGCACCCCGTGGACACCGTCGGCCTCGCGATGACCGTCTGGCCCGTGGACCGCACCCGTGAAGTGCTCCGGTGGTACCGGGAGTTCCTGCCCGGTGCGCCCGAGGAACTCAGCGGCTTCTTCGCCCTGTTGACGGTACCGCCCGGCCCGCCCTTCCCCGAGCCGATCCACGGACGGAAGATGTGTGCCGTGGTGTGGTGCTACACAGGCGACCTGGAAGGGGATCGCCTGGAGAAGGCGCTGACCGTCGTGAACGTGCCCGGGCCGCCGGCGTTCCACTTCACCACTCCCGTGCCCTACCCCGCCCTGCAGAGCATGTTCGACGGGCTGATGCCGAAGGGGCTGCAGTGGTACTGGCGCGGCGACTTCTTCGACGCCGTCCCCGACGACTCCATCGCCGTACACGAGAAGTACGGCCAGAACCTCCCCACCGGCCTGTCCACGATGCACCTGTACCCGATCGACGGGGCCACCCGCCGTGTCGATGCCGACGACACTGCCTGGGCCTATCGACATGCCACATGGTCCGGCGTCATCGCGGGCATCGACCCCGAGCCTGCCAACGCCGGCCTGGTCCGCCGGTGGTGCGTCGACTACTGGAGCGAACTACACCCGCATTCCATGGGCGGCGCCTACGTCAACTTCCTCGGCGAGGAGGAGAGCGCCGACCGGGTCCGGGGTACGTACCGCGGACACTACGACCGGCTCGCCACGATCAAGCACACGTACGACCCCGACAACTTCTTCCACGCCAACCAGAACGTCCCACCCACCACCTCGTGACCGGTCCCGACCCCGGGTGCGGCCACTGAGTCTCCGAACCCAAGACAGTGGGCCACGGCCTGTCAGCCCCCTGCTCTAGGGTCGCCGTCATGGCCGAGCCCTCCTTTCTGACCGCAGTCCGCGAGTCGTACGACACGGTCGCCGCCGACTACGTCGAACGCGTCCCGTCTCCAGCCGAGATGGACCCGCTGTCGCGCGCGATGCTGGCGGGGTTCGCCGAACTGGTGCGGACGGCCGGTCTGGGGCCGATCGCGGACCTGGGGTGCGGCCCCGGACGCCTGACGGCGCACCTGGCCGGTCTGGGGGTGTCCGCCTTCGGCGTCGACCTGTCGCCGAAGATGGTCGGGCTGGCCCGGCACGCCTATCCGGACCTGCGGTTCACCGAGGGCTCGATGACCGCGCTGGAGACGGGGGACGACGAGCTCGGCGGCGTTCTGGCCTGGTACTCCACCCATCACACGCCCCCGCAGTATCTGCCGACGGTGTTCGCCGAGTTCCACCGCACGCTCGCGCCCGGCGGCCATCTGCTCTGGGGGGACTATGTCGGCGATGAGCGGCTGCGGCCGAGGCAGGGCTACGGCCGTCCGGTGTCCTACGAGTCGTACCTCCTGCCCCTGGACCGCGTGGTCGAGCTGCTGGACCAGGCCGGACTCGTCGTCACCGCGAGACTGGAGCAGGAGCCCGGCGGACGGGCGAACAGGCCGCACGCCTGCCTCGTGGCCCGCAAACCCGCAAGCCCCTGACGCGCCTCGTTCCCGGCGCCGGGGGCACGCCTCATGGTGACGGTCGGTGCAGGCGTCGGCCTGGTTGTCGCCGCCACCTCAGAACGGGCGTATGGCTCCTCTCCGCATCGCCCCGCGCCCGCCGAACGCCGACGAGCGTGCCGTGCCCGAGGCGGAGAACGCGCTCTTGTCCGCGGCAGTGTGCGGCCGGGACGGTGTCCCGGGGACCCGCGCTGCCCCGGCGTTCGGATGTTCGGCGAGTCCGGTGCTCCGCCGTCTCAGGCGGACGTGCTCTCGTCCCCCGCGAACAGGCTGACGACCCCGGCGGGGGCGTTGGCGCCGAAGACGAACTCGATGGTGCGGTGGGCGGCGGCAGCGGCCTTGTGGCTCCGGGGGAACATCCTGCTCTCGTAGGCGTCGAGCGCCGCCTCGAGGTCACCGGGATGCGCCGCGATCGCCGTACCGAGTTCCGCGCCGTCGAGCATCGCGAGGTTGGCTCCGTCTCCTCCGGGGACGGTGGCGTGTGCCGCGTCGCCGAGGAGGGTGACGCCGGGGACCCGGTCCCAGCGGTGGTCGTCCGGCAGCTCGTGGATGCTGCGCAGGACCGGCGCGGACTCGCCGTCGGTGATCAGGGCCAGCAGCTCCGGTGCCCAGCCGTCGAACTCCGCCGCCACCCGCGCCCTCGCCGCCGGGGCGTCCGCGAAGTCGATCGCGTCGAACCACTCCGCAGGACGATGCAGCACGACGTAGGTGTGGACGACGTCGCCGGCCTCACGGTGGGCGAGGAACCCTTTGCCCGGGACCAGGGCGTACAGGGCGCCGTTCCCGACGAGGTCGGCCACGTGCGGGTGGGCCGCGTCGACGTCGTGAAGGTAGGTGTCGACGTAGCTCATGCCCGAGTACACCGGCCGCGCGTCCGACAGGAGCGCCCGGACCCTGGACCAGACCCCGTCGGCGCCCACGAGGACGTCGGACACGGCCGAGGTGCCGTCCGCGAACGACACCTCGTGTCGCCCGTCCCCGACGGGTGTCGCCGAGACGAGCTTCTTGCCCCATCGCACCGTCCCGGGCGGCAGCGACGCGAGCAGGATCCGCCGGACGTCACCGCGCAGCGTCTCCGGCCGGGCCAGGGAGCCGTCGTCCGGCCGATCGACGACGACGCGTCCCCGCTCGTCGACGACTCGTCGCGCTCCGCCTCCCCGATGGATGATCGAGCGGTACTCCTCGGTGAGTCCGGCCATCTCCAAGGCGAGTTGGCCGTCCTCTTCGTGGAGGTCGAGCTGTCCTCCCTGGGTGCGGACGCCCGCGGACCCCTCCGCCTCGTAGACGGTGGCGGGTACGCCGTGGAGGTGCAGGATCCGGGCGAGCGTGAGTCCGCCGAGACCCGCTCCGATGATCGAGACCGAGGTCGTCATGGTGATCCCTTCGTGGTGATGCACACACCGTACAACGAACATTGTTCTAGTGGCGATCATTGTTCGTCAACGGGTAGGGTGGCGGCATGGCAGGACGACGGGCAGGCCGTGACGCAATCTCCCGAGACCAGTGGGCGGCACTGATCTCGGCCAGGAACACCGACGCGGAGACCGGAGCGCGCCGGTCCGCCGGCCGGGAGAAGACCCCCATCACCGTGGAGCGCATCATCGACGCCGCCCTCGAAGCCGTCGAGTCGGCCGGCTTCGAGGACCTGACGATGCGCATGGTCGCCACGAGGCTCGGCACCGGCCCCGCGTCGTTGTACGCGCATGTACGGAACCGAGCGGAGCTGGGTGACCTGCTCATCGGGAGGCTGTGCTCCCAGGTCACCCTCCCCGCGCCGGACCCCGCGTGCTGGCGGGAGCAGTTCATGGACGTGTGCGCACAGCTGCGGGACCGGTTTCTGCGCTACCCGGGGATCGCGCAGGCCGCCCTCGCCGTGGTGCCCGCCGACCTGGCGACCCTGCGGGTCGGCGAGGGGATGCTCGCGATCCTGCTCGCCGGCGGAGCGCCCGCCCGACAGGCGGCCTGGACGAGCGACGCGGCCTACCTCTACATCGCGGGCTACTGCCTGGAGGCGTCCGCGGCCCGCCGGCAGAGCGAGGACGCCGACGGCCGGGTGATCGACCCCGCCGAGATCGAGGAGCGGCTGCGCATGCTGCCGGCCGACCGGTTCCCCCACACCGTCGCCCATGCGCGGGAGCTCACCTCGGGCACCGGACACGACCGGTTCACCTTCACCCTGAACCTACTGCTGCAGGGGCTGGACCCGACACGCCCGTGACGGGTCGGGACGACCTCCCGTCCCGGAGACCGGAGCGGCCCGGCACCGTGCACTGGTTTGGGAAGGCGCCATGCGGCTGACCGCCTTCGCGGGAACGGCATCCAGGTTTTCCGGGGTTCGACGGCCCGCGGATGTCGAGAACGTGTCACCGTCTCCGTCCCAGGGACAGCAGCGGCCACCACCGGCCGCACGACGAAGCACGAGGAAGAAGGAGAAGCCGGTATGGCGGTACTGCGGATGGACAACGTCGGCATCGTGGTCGAGGACATGGACGCCGCCATCGCGTTCTTCCTGGAGCTGGGTATGCAGCTGGAGGGCAGGGCGGAGGTCGAGGGTCCTTTCGCCGACCAGTGCACCGGACTCGACGGCGTCCGCTGTGACATCGCGATGGTCCGGACCCCGGACGGTCACAGCCGGCTCGAACTGGCCAGGTACCGCAGCCCCGCCGCGACCAGCGCCGGGCCGCGCAAACGCCCGCACAACATCCTGGGCACGCACCGCGTCATGTTCGCCGTCGACGACATCGAGGACACCGTCGCACGCCTGCGCCCTCACGGCGCCGAACTCGTCGGCGAGATCGCCCGGTTCGAGGACAGCTATCTGCTCTGCTACCTCCGCGGCCCCGAAGGCATCATCGTCGGACTGGCCGAGCAACTGCGCTGAGAAGCCGAGAAGGGGCCGAGAAAGAGGAGCATACGTGTGGGGCCCGACCGTCAGTACGGTCGGGCCCCACACGTATGGGTGAACGCGGTGTCAGGTCACCACGGTCACCATCGGTACCAGCGGCCGCGGCCACCACCCGCGCTGGTGGATCGCATGACGAAGCCGAGCAGCCACAGCACGAGGACCGCCACGGCCACCCACCAGAGAATCTTGATGGCGAAACCGGCACCGAAAAGAACCAGGGCGAGGAGCAGAACGAGAAGCAGGGGAACCATAGTTATCAACCTCCTGACCCGCCGTATGCCCTGCCGATGGAACCCTATTCACCGAGCACTCCTTGTTTGTGAAGGAACCGCCGGGGCAGCAGGGGGTTACCGCGAGAGCGGAATCCGAAGCGACGAGGAGGCGTATTCCATGAGTGCCGGCGAGAAGGCCAAGGCGAAGACCGAGCAGGCTCAGGGCAAGGCCAAGGAGGCCCTCGGGCGCACCCTCGGCAACGAACGCATGGCCGCCGAAGGGCAGATGAAGAAGAGCGCGGGTGACGCCCGCGAGGCCAAGGAGAAGATCAAGGACGCCTTCAAGGGCTGACGCTCGTACGACTGCTCATACGGCGAGGGTGTCCCCGGAATCGCTCCGGGGACACCCTCGCCGCATGTGTGTACGGCGGCCGCCGATTCCGCGAGCCGGACCCGTCCGCCGCCTCACGCCCCGTACGAGTCGACCTCCCGCCTGGGGCTCGGCGGCCGGCGTGTCCGTGCCCAGCCGCTCTGTTACCGAATGCGGACAGAACCGGGTGAACGGCGCCCAGTCGGGCGTCATCTCACGGGGTGTAGCGAAACAGCTCGGGCGGCCGCCCTGCGGGAGCAGGGGGAGGTGCCGCAGCCATGAAAGACCGTGGGGGAGTTCTCATCATGACCACGCACCAGACCCGCCGTACCGTCCGTTCCGCCACCCTGGCGGCCGTCACCGCCGCGTTGGCGCTGGGCCTGACCGCCTGTGGCGGCGGCGACGGCTCGAAGGCGGCGGGCGGCGATCGTACCGCTGACACCGCGCAGAGCAGTTCCACGTCCAACGGGACCGGCAAGAGCGGCACGGAGCAGGCCGACAGCGGCGGTGGCAGCAAGCAGGGGGCAGGCTCGGCGACCGTCTCCGGCGGGACGGACCAGGTCGCGAGCAAGAGCACGACGACCGGCGCCCAGCAGTGCCGCGGAGACGGGATGCTGCTCACCGCGGTGCACCGCTTCGCCGGTCAGCAGGGCGATCACCTGCTGGTCACCGCGTCGAACGCGGGCACCAAGCCGTGCTGGGTCACCTCGTACCCGGCCGTGAAGCTCGGCGACGTCGACGCCGCCGCCCTCCCGCACTCGAAGAAGGACAACCCGGGCGGCGGCAAGCACATCACCCTCCAGCCCGGAGGCAAGGTCTACAGTGCGGTGAACCTCTTCGACTACGGCGCGAAGCACCACACGGCGAACTCGTTCGCCCTCGCGCTGCGCGGCGCGGACGGCCACGACGGCCCCTTCTACTCGGTCGACATCACGGGCCAGAAGCCGCAGTTCAGCTGGAACGAGGCCGACGTGCTGAACTGGAGCACCAAGAAGCCGTACGACTTCTGACAGCGCTTGTCGCTTCGGGCGGCCCGGCCCGAAGCGACAAGCCCCCTGTGGTCGTCGTGACCTTGCGACCCAGCCGCCGCTGGTGCATCGGCGGTCTAAGCGGGGCCTGTCCCGTCGTTGATCTGGAAGGTGACGACGTCGACTTCGTCGGTTCCCGCCAGATCCGGGTAGTGGCCCTTGAGGACTTCCCGGAGTTCGGCTGAGGTCGTCAGCCCCTCGGTTCGGGCGTCCTGGTCGGTCAGTTCGCTGACCAGGCAGTGCCTGATGCCGGTCACCTCGGCCGGCAGGACGACCTCGGGGTCGCTCTCGAACACCAGCCGTGCCGGCCCGAGCTGGGCCGGGTCCCGGAAGCGGGTGGTCTTGGTCTTGGCGCCGGAGCGGACGTCTTCGAGGTAGCGGGGGTTGAACCGGATGATCGGGGGACCGGCCGTCTCGGGGTCCTGGTGGAGCGATGGGTCGAGATCGTTCATGCCCGCCTCCGGAGTCCATCGCTGAACCAGCGGCATCAGGTCGGCGGCGAGAACGGACCGGAGCCCTGCGGGCGTGGGCACGATGACGCGCATGGTGGGGTGGTAGTCCACGAAGACCTGCCGATCGCGCCCGCACGGACCGACGACCCCGCGCCCGTGGTTTCCCACGGCCACGATGCAGCGCATCTGGCGGGCGCCCTGGGCTCGCGCGGCTCCCAGCGCCACGAGTTCGGCGCAGGGTCCGCCGGTGAAGTGGTAGAGGTTCACGCCGGCGAACATCCGGTGGTCGGCGGCCATGACCGCGGCGCCCATCGTGTGGATCCCGTCTTCGTCGGGCCCGGCGTCGGTATGCGCGTCTATGGTGCGGCGTGCCAGCTCCACGAGCTCACGCTCGTCGTCATCGAGAACTCGCGCGGATGGCGGTACGTACACCTTTTCAGCCTTCCTCTCCAGCAGAGGTCACCGAAGATCATTCCACGCCACGCACGTGGGCTCCACGGGATTTCGGCTTGCCCTGACCGGGCCCCTGTGGTGGCCCATTGACGCCGCGGCCTGGGCGCAGTTCGCGGACGAGGTTCGTGATCGACGCCTATGCGCTGGCCCGGGAAGCGGCCGAGCCGGAAGCCGGGGTGGACGAGATCTTCGAGATGATCGAGGCGGCCTGGGAGGTCACCCGCCCTTCTCGGTCACGCGCGCGGTGACCCCTCCCGGCTGTCGTAGTGCTCCTGGGCGGCGAGGAGTTCGTCGCCGTGCAGGCCGAACCACTGGATGAGTTCGGTCAGCGGCCCGGCCAGGCTGACACCGAGTTCCGTCAGGCTGTAGGTGACCTGGGGCGGGTTGGTGGGCGCGACATGGCGGTCGACGAGCCCGGCCCGGGCCAGTGCCTTGAGGTTCTGCGACAGCATCTTCTGACTGATGCCGCCGACCCGTTGGTGCAGCTGCGCGAAGCGGTGCGGGCCGGCGATGAGGGCCGAGATGATCAGAGTCGCCCAGCGGCTCGTCGTCTGATCCATGATCGGCCTGAGCGCGCACTTGTTGTCGAAGGTGTCGTGGGCCAGAAGCCGGGCTGCCGTCGCGACCTGCTGAGTTTCCATCACTTCATGAGCTTACAAAAAAGTAGGTACTTCCCAGCAGTTATGGGCTTTCCTACGGTGACTTCCGCAGGCATCAACGTTCGAGGAGTCACTGTGAGCAGCAACAACGCACGTACGGCGATCGTCACGGGCGCGTCGAAGGGTATCGGTGCGGGGATCGCCAAGGCGCTGGCCGGGACCGGCGCGGCCGTCGTGGTGAACTACAGGGAGGACGCGAAGGGCGCGGAGCGGGTCGTCGCGGGCATCGCCGCCGAGGGCGGCCGGGCGGTCGCGGTCAGGGCGGACGTGGCCCGTGGCGACGACGTGCGGCATCTGTTCGATCGCGCCCGCGAGGAGTACGGACCGGTCGACGTCCTCGTGAACAACGCGGCCGTCGCCGCCTTCGCGCCGCTGTCGGACATCACCGAAGAGGAGTTCCAGCGCGAGATGACCACGAACCTGCTGGGGACGATCCTCACCACGCAGGCCCTGGCCGCGCAGGACGACATCGACACCGCGTCGATCGTCAACGTCTCCACGGCCGGCACGCTCACCTACCCCCCGTACTCCTCGCTCTACGTCGCGTCCAAGAGCGCCGTCAACGCCTTCACCGTCGTGGCGGCCAAGGAACTGGGCCCGCGCGGCATCCGGGTCAACGCGATCATGCCCGGACCGTCGGACACCGAGGGCACCCGGGCGATGGGATTCCCCGGCTCGGATCAGGAAGCACAGGCGATCGCCGGCACCCCGCTGGGCCGCACGGGCACCCCGGACGACTACGGCCCGCTGGTGGCCTTCCTGACGTCCGACGACGCGCGCTGGATCACCGGGGACGTCATCCTCGCCTCCGGCGGCCTGCGCTGACGCCTCGTCCGTCCGCCACGAGGCCCGCCGCAGGCCGGCGTGCGGCCACCGCGGAGTGGCTCCGGCGGGTGACGGGTGCAGTTCGCCGCGTCGACGGTCGCGGCGACCAACTCCGTCGAAAAGCCGGTTGATGTGCGTCCTGAGTTGCTCAGGACGCGTACCACCAGGACCGGCGCTCGGCCTCCCGGCGGTCGGGGACGCACCGCACGGCACTCGACAACCCCGCATCGACCACGGGCTAAGCGGATAGGAAATCCGCGTGTGTGGTAGCGTCCCCTCCAGTAATCGGATGACCTATCCGATTCTTGCGTGGGGGTGGAGGAACACATGAGGACAGCCGTGATCACCGCCGGGACGGCCGGCATCGGTGTGGAGACGGCGCTGGGGCTTGCCGGCGCCGGGTTCGCGGTCACCGTGATCGGCAGGGACCCTGACCGGGGTGCCCGGGCGACGGACCGGATCAACGCCACAGGCCCGGCGCACCCGGCTCGATTCCTGACCGCCGACCTCTCCTCGCTCGACCAGGTGCGCGCGCTCGCCGGGCGGATCGCAGCCGAGCACTCAGCCTCAGGGGATCGGTTGACAGTCCTGGTCAACAATGTCGGGGCGATGTTCCCCGACCGGCGAGAGGTGGGCGGTGTCGAGGCCTCGTTCGTCGTCAACCACCTCTCGCCGTACCTGCTGACCGAACTGCTCCTGCCAACCCTGGTGGCGGCCACACCGAGCAGGGTCGTGAACGTGACCTCGGGTGCGGTAGGGGTCGCGAAGCGGGTGTTCGACGCAGTCGAGCCGCCCGGGGGCTACTACGGCTTCCACTGGTACGGCCGAGCCAAGCTCGCCAACCTCGCCTACACCTTCGACCTGGCCGCGCGGCTGGAGGGTACGGGCGTATCGGTCTTCGCCGCCGACCCCGGTGGCGCCGCGACCGACATGACCAACGGAACCCTGACCGACCCCAGGATCGTCTCTCCCGCCCTGCGACTGATGTGGCCGCTGGTGCGCCGCAAGTTCGAACGTTCGACCTCGGGCCCGGCGTCCGCGGCGGCCAGGCCGTCGATCATCGCCGCCACCGACCACGTGCTGACCGGGCGGACCGGCATGGTGATCGGACCCGACGCGCGTCCGGTCGCCCCGTTCCGCCCGGCCACCGACCGCCGCGTCGCCGAGGCCGTACGCCGGCTCAGTCAAGCCCACGCACCGGTCCCGGCCAGGTAAGCACCGGCACCCAGGCACCACACCTGCGCCGGTGAGCCTCGGCTCGGCCGGCCTCGTCCCCACGACGTGGCCACCCCCTTCCCCACCACCGTGACGCGGGCACCGGCCGCCCTCGGGCACCCCGGAACCGGGACCCCGCGACCCACCCACCCGTCCCTGCACCCCTTTCGACAGATATCGAGGACACCTCCATGACCAGCCCACTCCCCGACGCCCGCGCGCGCATCGTCCACGGCTCCGGCCCCGGCCTCCTCCTCGCCCACGGCGCGGGCGGCGGAATCGAAGCCAACTACGGGCCGATCATGGAAGGGCTCGCCGCGCGGCACACCGTCGTCGGCGTCGACTACCCGGGCTCAGGGAAGAACCCCACCACATCCACGCCCCTGGAGCTCGACGTACTGGCGGACCAACTCGTGGCCGCGGCGGACGACGAAGGACTCGACACCTTCGCCGTCTGCGGCTACTCGCTGGGCGGCCCGGTCGCGATCCGCGTCGCGGCCCGGCACCCGGAACGCGTCACCTCCCTGGTCCTGACCGCCACGTTCGCCCGTCCGGACACGCGAACCGACCTGGCCGCCGCGGTCTGGCACCAGCTCTACGAGTCGGGACAGCACGTCCTGCTCGCCCAGTACCTGACCCGGCTGACCCTCGGCGCGCCGGTGCTGAACTCCCTCACCCCGGCGCAGGTACGCGCCGCCGCCGAGCAGACGGCCCTCGCCCTGCCGCCGGGCACCGGAGCCCAGGTCGACCTGGTCCGGCGCGTCGACGTGCGCGCGGACCTCGCCCCGATCACCGTCCCGACCCTCGTCGTCGTCACCACCGAGGACCCCCTGATACCCGCAGCTCTCCAGCACCAGCTGGCCGAGGCTGTCCCCGGCGCGACGACCGCCGCGCTCGCCACCGGACACCTGCCTTTCCTGGAACGGCCCAAGGAGTGGCTGGAGATCATCACCGGATTCCTCGGCAGGCAGCAGGACCGGCACTGACAGACGACACGGGCGGGTGGGGTGACCCAGCCGCCCGTCACAACGCCCGCCCCCGATCGGGAACCGCTGCGTATGATCGGACGCCGACATATATGACGGGACACACGACAGAGACTGGCCACACATGACGACCCCACAGCTACGCAGGGACGCTGCCCGCAACCGGGACCGGATCGTCGCCGTCGCCCGCGCCCTGGTCGACCAGGGCGTCACCCTGCAGCTCAACGACGTCGCCCGCCGCGCCGGACTCGGGGTCGGTACCGTCTACCGGCACTTCGCCACCCCCGAGGCACTGCTGGAGACCGTGGCCACCCCCTGCCTGGAGGCCTTGGCCGCCCACGGCGAACAGGCGCTGGCCGACACGGACCCCTGGCACGCACTCGAGGGCTTTCTGACGCGGACTCTCCACGCGCAGATCACCGATGCCTCCCTGCCGCTGGTCACCGCCGCGCCGACGGACGTCCTCCCACGCACCACGGAACTCAGGCAGGCGCTGACGACAACCGGCACCGAACTCCTCCACCGCGCCCACCAGGCCGAAGCGGTCCGCCCCGACCTGTCCGCCGCCGATCTCGTCCCTCTGATGTGCGGCATCGCACACGCCGTCAACGTCCACGACGGTACTCCCGCCGACCGGATCGAAACAGCACACCGCTACCTCGCCACGCTGCTCGGCGGCCTACGAACCGCCCCGTCACGCCACGGCTGACGAGGAAGCCGCACAAGGTCCGTTGGCGGTGGGCGCGAGCGGTGCAGGCCACCGCGTGGTCTGGTCAGGCTGCCAGGACGGGATCCGTCCCGGTGGCCGCCTGACGGCTGGCTCGCAGCTGTTCCAACTGGGCGTCGGCGGCGGCGAGGGCCTTGTCGATCGTCCGGGTGCCGGTCATGACGCACAGCGTGTAGGTGATGTCCTCGAGCTCTCGGCTCGAGTGGCCGGTGGGCCGCAGGTCGTGGCGGATGCGGATCTCGGCGAAGCGAGCCAGGATCGAGAGCAGTTCCTTCTCCGCAGGCAGCAACACAGCGACACACTCCTTTGACAGGCGGACCGCTACCTCGGCCCGAGCCGTGCGGCACGCGCACCCCGGTCGGGTCGCGCCCGCGGACGAAAACGGAGCAGATGCCTGCTCTCATCCGGCGGGTTCCCTCATGTGATCACTGTATGCATTCTGATTGCCGCGTTCCGCACGCGCCCGCGCAGCCGCGCCCCTTCATGGCCCCCTGGCCGCACAGAGACGCTTCTCACGTTTGTCGAAGGAGAGAAGGAGGAGAGGTGTCGATCTCCCGGGGCATCCGAGCGGCATGATCAGGTATTTCCGTACTCCTGTGCCTGGGCCCAGACCCCAGCGGCCTGGGAGGCAACAAGGCTGCGTGCCCGGACCGCGCCAGGCGGCCCGGCGGCCCGAAGCAGAGATCGTGTCCGCCGTGGTCACCGCGATCCGGGGGGACGCGAGATGAGCCGCGTGGGGGCGATCACCACGTTGGTCGTCCGGGAGGGCGACACGGCCCAGGTGGGCGTGTTCGGTGAACTGGACCTGGACACGGGCCCGGAACTGACCGCCGTCCTCACCGAGTGCCTCGGTCAGGGACCGGCCAGGTTGGTCGTCGACGTGTCCGCGGTGCCGTTCTGCGACTCGTCCGGCCTCGCCGCGCTGCTGAGGGCCAGAGAGAGCGCAAGCCGCGCCGGGGCGGAGTTCGTGCTGGCAGGGGTCCGGCCGGCGTTGTCGCGCATCCTGGTGATGACAGGCCTCGATGCCGTGTTCAATGCAGGGCCGCGGCCGGAGGGTTCCAGCGCTGGCACGGTCGGTCCTCGAGACGTGGGTGACGACGTCGGACGACGTGCTCCGGGGACACGGGTCGAGGGAGTGGTCCCGCCTTCCGCGCACTCATCGGTTCGCGGAAGGCGCCGGGATGCGGGGACGGGGCAGGATCCCGACGGCGTGCGCGACCCCGGAATGGATGCAGAATGAAGGGGTATTCGCCGGCTCGCCGGTCGCGTTCCGGCCGGCAGCAGTGGTGTGTCCGTACTTTGGGAGGGAAACGGCATGACGCTTATGACGACGACCACGCGGACGCGGACGCAGACGTCCGAGCTTCCGGAGGTCGCTGACCCCTCCCGGGTGGCGCCCAGGGACGCCCGTGAACTGTCGAGGTTGTTCTTCCACCAGTTGGCGGTGGTGGAGGAGGGGACGGCGGAGTACAGCTACGCGCGGAACACGCTGATCGAGATGAACATGTCCCTGGTGCGTTTCGCGGCGTCCCGGTTCCGTAGCCGGGGGCCGGAGGAGATGGAGGACATCGTCCAGGTCGGGGTGATCGGGCTGATCAAGGCGATCGACCGGTTCGAGCTGTCGCGTGAGGTGGAGTTCACGTCCTTCGCGATCCCGTACATCGTGGGCGAGATCAAGCGGTTCTTCCGTGACACCTCCTGGGCCGTGCACGTTCCGCGGCGTCTGCAGGAGGCTCGCGTGCAGCTGGCCCGGGCCAAGGAGGAGCTGAGCAGCCGGCTCGGCCGGACCCCCACGGTCAAGGAACTGTCCGCGCTGATGAGCCTGTCCGAGGACGAGGTCCGCGAGGCCCAGCTGGCCTCCAACGGCTACGCCTCCGCCTCCCTCGACGCCGCGCTCGGGACCGGCGAGGACGGCGAGAGCGCCCTGCGGGACTTCATCGGCCTCGACGACACCGCTCTTGAGCTGGTCGAGGACTTCCACACTCTGGCACCGTTGATCGCCCAGCTCGACGAGCGGGACCGGCAGATCATCCACATGCGGTTCGTCGAGGAACTCACCCAGGCCCAGATGGGCGAGCGCCTGGGCGTCTCCCAGATGCACGTCTCCAGGTTGCTGTCCCGCTGCCTGGCCCGGCTCCGCGAGGGCATGCTCACCACCCACTGACCGAGGTACGCCCGCCGCAGGTGCGGTGCCGACCCGAGCGCGTGAGCACGCGCTCGGGTCGGGTGCGTATGACGGGTGCTCTACGACGTGCGGCGCAGTACGACCGTGCTGTGTGGCTGCAAGGTCATGAGGGTCTGCGCCTTGTGTTCCGTCTCGTCGGCGCCCTGCGGTTCGGCGGTGTCGAGGACGGTCTGCCACGTTCGCCCGTGTGACGGTTCGGGAAGGGTGAAGTCCACGTCGTCGCCGCAGGCGTTGAACAGCAGCAGGAACGAGTCGTCGTGCACCTCATGGCCCAGCGGATCGGGTTCGGCGATGGCGTCGCCGTTGAGGAACAGGCCGACGGCGTGAGCGTCCGGTCGCGACCAGTCCTCCTCGCCCATCGTGGCGCCGTCCGGGCGGAACCAGGCGGCCTCGGGCAGCGCGCCGTCACGGGGCGGCGTGCCGGCGATCCAGCCGCGCCGACGCAGCACGGGGTGCTCGGCCCGCAGGCGGATCAGGACTTTGGTGAAGGCGGTCAGGTCGGCGTTCTGCGTGGCGAGTGACCAGTCGATCCAGGACAGCGGGCCGTCCTGGCAGTAGGCGTTGTTGTTGCCGCGCTGGCTGCGGCCGGATTCGTCTCCGTGCGCCAGCATCGGGACACCCTGGGCCAGGAGGAGAGTGGTCAGCAGGTTGCGTTGCTGCCTGTCGCGCAGGGCCAGGACGGAGCCGTCGTCCGTGTCGCCCTCGGCACCGCAGTTCCAGGAGCGGTTGTGGCTCTCGCCGTCCGCGTTGTCCTCGCCGTTCGCCTCGTTGTGCTTGTCGTCGTAGGAGACGAGGTCGCGCAGCGTGAAACCGTCGTGGGCGACGACGAAATTGACCGACGCGCAGGGCGAGCGGCCGTCGTCGTAGAGGTCGCGGGAGGCGGTGAGACGGGTGGCGAAATCCGCCAGCGTGCCGTTCTCCCCACGCCAGAAGTCCCGGACGGTGTCCCGGAACTCGCCGTTCCATTCCGACCACTGGGGCGGGAAGTTTCCGACCTGGTAGCCGCCGTCGCCGATGTCCCAGGGCTCCGCGATGAGCTTCACCCGGTTGATCACGGGGTCCTGCTGGATCAGGTCGAAGAAGGCCGAGAGCCGGTCGACCTCGTGGAACTGCCGCGCCAACGTGGCCGCCAGGTCGAAGCGGAATCCGTCCACGTGCATCTCGGTCACCCAGTAGCGCAGGGAGTCCATGATCAGCTGCAGCACGTTGGGGTGGCGCATCAACAGCGAGTTCCCGGTGCCGGTCGTGTCGTAGTAGTGCGCGGCGTCACCGTCGACAAGGCGGTAGTAGGCGGCGTTGTCGATGCCCTTGAAGGACAGCACCGGCCCCATCTCGTTGCCCTCGGCCGTGTGGTTGTACACCACGTCGAGGATGACCTCGATGCCGGCTTCGTGCAGTGCCTTGACCATGGCCTTGAACTCGGTGACCTGCTCGCCGCGGGTTCCCGTGGCGGCGTAGGCGTTGTGGGGGGCGAAGAACCCGATGCTGTTGTAGCCCCAGTAGTTCGACAGCCCCTTCTCCTCGAGGACGCCGTCCTGGACGAACTGGTGCACGGGCATCAGCTCCAGCGCGGTGATGCCGAGGTCCTTCAGGTAGCCGACGACCGCGGGGTGGCCGAGGCCGGCGTAGGTGCCGCGCAGTTCCTCCGGGACATCCGGGTGCGTCTTCGTGAGGCCCTTGACGTGTGCCTCGTAGACGACCGTCTCGTGCCAGGGCCGGGCGGGTGGCTGGTCCTCGCCCCAGTCGAAGACGGAGTCCACCACGACGGAGTGCATGGTGTGCGCTGCGCTGTCGTCGTGGTTCGGCTCGTCGGGTGCGTCGATCCGGTAGCCGAACAGCGAGGCGTCCTGATCGGCCATGCCGTCGATCGCTCGTGCGTAGGGGTCCAGCAGGAGCTTGCCGGGGTTGCAGCGCTGCCCGGCGGCGGGATCGTAGGGGCCGTGCACACGGAAGCCGTAGCGTTGCCCCGGCCGGACATCCGGCAGGAACGCGTGCCAGACATGACCGGTGCGCTCCCTGAGCTCCAGACGCCGCTCGGCGCCACTGTCGTCGAGGAGGCAAAGCTCCACGCGGTCGGCCACCTCGCTGAACAGGGCGAAGTTCGTACCGCAACCGTCATAGGTGGCACCGAGGGGGTACGGGTGCCCTGTCCCCATGTGGTCAGTCATGACGCATACCTATCCCGCCCGCACAAAACATAACGCTCTTTCAGGACAGGTGACGGCGAAGGCCGGCAAACCGCGCACCGCGCCCCCGGCAGGATCGCCCTGGCCCCCCTCCCAAGCCGGCTCCCTCGCTGCCCGCGACGAGGACCCGCCTCACACGAGAATCCCAGTGCGACCGCGCGACGACCTCCTGCTCCGGGTCCCCGCGCACCGGGTCGGCCGACCGCGCGCCCCGTACCGGAACCGGCCTGACCGCGTCACCGGGGGACTGGCCACGACCCCGCGGCAGGAACGCCGCTTCCGGCTGTTGGATGCCATCGCTCGGGGAGGCCATCCAGTCATGACCCGCGATTGACGGCTGGCCGACGAGCTGACGCCCGGTCTGACCCTGGGCGCGGCGGACGACTCGCTGCGCGAGGCGCTGGCCGCGGACACGGCGGCGGCCTGACACCCGGAAGTGACCACGGAGGCTGAGCTCGCGCACTGCGTGCGGCTCTACCTTCGAATTCGGCTCGGCTATCGCGGAGTGGACTCCCCCTGGTCGAAGCGGTGGCGAGGTGGTCGCCTGGCGCAGGATCTCGCGCTCCACGTCCCGCTTCCTTCTTAGCCGTGAGCAGCCGGAACGTTCCGCGTCCGCAGCCTGGCCGACTCCTCCGCAACCCCTGGCCCAACCGCATGGAGGCCCAGTTCACCGCCCTGCACCACGTCCCTCTCGGCGGTGTCGATCACGTCCGCGGCGACCAGGTCCTCGACCAGGGGGAGCCCGCCCTGGCGCAGCACCCGGGCGCGCTCGACGCCAAGGCAGTGGTCGCAGAAGAAGTCGCGGACGATGCCCGTGCAGTCACGGCAGATCGGACCGTTGACCACCCGGCGGCCGCAGCGTGCGGAGTCGCGGATCATCCACCGCTGATAGCGGCCAGCGGCCGAGCGACGGCGTCGACGACCAGGGCCGGGCGGCAGCTCGGGTCCTGCCGCCCGGTCAGGGTTCTGGTTACCGTGCCAGCACGGTGACCATCCACTGCTGTGCGATCATCGGGCAGCGGCGGCCCGGCGCCCTGACCACACACTGGCTGCTGTCCGACAACGAGTCACGGCCCGGGCGTACGACCCGGAACAGCGCGTCGCTGTCCCCGTTCCGGGAGGGACCCCCGTTCACCATCCTGAGCACGCCGGAGCTGGTCATGGGGGAGCCCCACGCCCAGATCACGCCGTCGCCCCTGCGCCCCGAGAGGTGGACCCTGACCAGGTCCCCGACCCTGGCCCGTACGACTCTGCCGTTGTCGCCGTCGCCGAGGAAGACCGTCGAGTTACCGAGGACGGGCGGGGGGAACACGGGGCCGGGCGGGAGGTGCGGGCCTCCGTGGGGCGGAGGCGGCAGGTGCGGACCCCCGGGAGGCAGGTGGGGACCGCCGGGCGGCGGGGGAGGGGTGTGCGGGCCCCCGTGCGGCGGGTTGTGCGGACCACCGGGTGCCGGCGGCGGGTTGTGCGGACCCCCCGGAGGGAGGTGCGGCGTACCGGGCGCCGGGTTGTGCGGAGCCCCGGGCGGTGTGTGGGGTGCACCCGGCGAGTGGTGCGGAGCGCCGGGCGCGGTGTTCGGGTGCCCCGGCACAGGATGGGGATCTCCCGACGCCGCGGACGCCACCTGCGCGCCGCTCAGAGTCAGCATGGCGGCGGTAGCCACCATCGCCATCCGGACTGTCTTCATGAAGCTGCTCCTCGGGTTGGTCGCGAGTTCGCCGGTGCGGCCGGCCGCACCGGCGGGATCATGAAGAGCCAACGAATGCCGCCCCCGGGAGAAGCGGTCGAACCATCCTCATGGCCGCACAGATGGGGCCGCGAGAGTGTCACCCAGCGCCCAGGGGAATGACGGAAGAGGAGCCCCTGCCGGCCACCGCGAGCAGATGGCTACACGTTCTTCCTCGCGGCATCCCGCGCCGCTGGTCGTGACGGCGGGGAACGTGAACGACTCCACGATGTCCTATGCGGTGCTGGACGCCATCAGAGTGCCCCGTGCAACGGTCGGCATGCCGGGACGTCCTCCTGACCGGGTGCGGGCCGGCAAGGCGCACTCCGCACGAGCTGGCGGGAGAAGTGCCGCCGGACGCGGTCCCACCGGCTTCCTCTGCGGCACGATGGACTCGGCGGTGCCTCCTCCGCCGGAGCTGCCGTTTGTATGCCCGGCGGCATCGAACGTCATCGAGCCAGACCCTGGACGAGGGTCGTGGGAGGCCCCGATTCTCACCCGGTGGTCAGGTCGCGGTGGGGATGTAGGGCGCTGCTGCGACCTGGGCCATCGTCCGGAGCTTCGTGAAGTAGGAGGCGCAGTACTCCTCGTTGATCAGGGGCACGATCTTGTCGAGGTCGGTGATGCGGCCCCAGAGGCAAGCGACGCCACTGGCGTCGAGTCCGCCGTTCAGCTCTCTCTGCACGAGGCCGGCGACATCGGCGTCCAGGAGGACCAGATCTACGCCGTCGAAGTCCACGCCGCGGAAACCGTCGGGGAACAGTGCGCGCAGGTGGTCCTCCCACAGCCGGGCGAGTCCGTCTTCGGGTTGTGCTTTGCCCACGTCGGGGGCTGACGCCCCTGCCGTCGACGGTGGGCGAAGAAGCAGGGAGACGGCATCGAAGACGGCACGCACCATTGCGACGGCTTGGACCGGGCGGAGGGCGGCACTTGACTCGGCGCCCTGCGTGAGCTTGTCGCGGAGCAATCGGCTGCGGTCGAGTTCGGCAGCGAGTCCAGCCGTGATGAGCCCTGCGTCGGCGGCCCGCTCGATCAGGGTGTGGAGTGGTTCGTTCGTGGCCAGACGCTCGGCAAGGACGTGCTCCAGGGCGAACAGGGAGTGCGTGACGGCGACGGTGGCGAACTCGTACCGGTAGTAGGAGTGCCGGATGAGCTCGCGGGAGGTCTCCATCGCGCTCATGGCGTACATCGAGGCGCCGCCGGGCAGAACCAGCCCGGCGACCAGGGCGTGCATGTCCGCATAGTCGAGAACGAGGTCGCGGGCGCGCGGGTCCCGTACCGGCTGGAGGACGGGTCGCTCGGCGGTGGCAGGGTGTTCACCAGCGCAGTCTCGTCGCCGGAAGGTTGTCGGTGCCATCGGATTTGCCCGGGGCGGTTGGTCACCCGCTGCCGCATGTCGCCACTGCCCGATCCGACCTTGAAGAACAAGCCCAGAGCGCTGAGTTCCAGGAAGGCCCGCCGACGCTCGGCTGCGGGATCGTCGCCCGACGAGGTCCGTCAGGATGTCCCGGTAGTTCGTGGCCCCGCCACTGCTCCGCATCCCGTCCGTGCTCATCACACCTGCCGCCACTCTGGGTGGAGGCCGGGCTACCGGGTGATGCGCGCATCCGGTAGCCCCCTCGTCCCGATGGACTGTCCGTCGCCGCCGGTCGTGCGGGGCGGAAAGCCCGACCAGGGTCCGGGCGAGGACTCCGGCAGGGAAGGTCGTGTGTCCCCCTCTGGTCACAATCCATGTCGGTGGTGTGTGCGCCCTCGGGCAGAGCTGCCATCATGCGGCGCATGAAGGCGAAGGGTGCCCCGGTGGGGCTTGTCATGAGTGGCGTGTTCGTGATGATCGGTTGCGGGATCGGCGGGTGGTATCCGGGGCTGGCGATCGGCGCGGCGCTGATTCTGGGTGCTTTGCTTGCGAACAGAGGTAGCTGAGGGCTCTGATGAGCCCCAGGACCCGGCCCTCATGTAGGTGACCTCCCTCTGCGCCCGCGAGTCCACTCCTGTGCAAGAGCCTTGCCGAGGGTGGGCAGAGGCTTTTGCGCGCCGTGGGTCAGCCAGGTGTCGGCGCGCGCGTCGGCGTCGGGCCGCTCCATGAACGCGTCGGCGGTGTCGACCGCTTCGCGGGCCCGCTCGGGCTGGTGGGGAGGGCGTAGGCCCGGGCGGCGACGGTTGCTGCGAGGGTGGCCGCTGCCTGAGGGGCGCTGTAGTTGAGCGGGACCACGGTCTCCCTGGCCCGCAGCCACGCGAGGAGTTGGCGGTCGCCGTATTCCTGGCCGGCTGCGGCGGCGCTGGAGAACCATCGTCTGGCTTCCGCGCGGGCACCCAGGTCGTGCAGCACGATGGCGGTCATTCCTGCCATCTGGACTGCTGCACTGCTGCACTGCTGCACGACGCACCCGTACACGCGTCGCGACGGATCGACTCCCCACGCCTGCCCGCGGGGCCGCTCGCGCCGGGTCTCGCTCCACCCGGGTCGGTGGGCTGTCGACGTATCGCAAACGAACTGTCGAGGGCCTCTCGTAGGACTGGCGTCGTCAGGAAACACCAGTCCAGCAAGGAGTGCATCGAATGAACAAGCGCATCACGCTCGTCGCGGCCGCCGCTCTCATGGCGGCAGCGGCGGTGAGCACGAACGCCGGCGCCGCCGCAGCGGCCCCGCAGCACGGAACCGTGGCGACCGCCGCCCGGTCCGGTGCCGCGTCCGCCGCGATCAACCGCAACGTCCGCCGGACTCCGGCGGTGACGCCCAAGGCGTTGTCGATGAGCCCCGGATGCTCCGGCACCACCCTGCCGATCGACTGCACCATCACCGAACCGGTGGTCACCACACTCCAGACCACGTACAACTTCTCGTTCCTGCCGGGGGACCACGTCACCGTCAACGCCGGCGGTTGCGTGCAGACCGGCGGCCACGGGCTGACCTGGAAGCGGTACGTCGACCCGGCCTCGGACAACGACCTGTACCACGGCCTGATCACCATCCCGGGCGCGACGAGCAACCTGGCCCGGTTACTCGACGTCGTCGGACGGCAGTACGTGGTCGGTGGGCGGGGCGGCAGCCTGATCCTGGGCTACCAGGACGACAACTACGGCGACAACGGGTACACCGCGCACGACAACGGAACCGGCAACCAGTGCCTCAACTCCGTGAACGCGTTCGTCCACATCGTCATCTCCTGACCCGCACGGCGCGGTTGTCCGCCGGTCGGGAGCACCCGGTCAGGTGCTCCCGACCGACGGGCCCGTCGCCCCCTCCCGCACCTGCAGCGGGGTACGCCCGTACGCGCGCCGGAACGCCCGGTGGAAGCTGGTGACGTCCACGAACCCCGCCGACACCGCCACGTCGATGACCCGCAGGTGGGACCGTGCCGGGTCCTGCAGCTGACGCCAGGCATGCTCCAGGCGTCGGTGCCGCACTTCGGTGGCGTAGCTGCGCCGCCGCCCGGCGAAGACCGCGTAGAGCAGCCGCGCCGAGACCCCCAGGCGTTGGGCGGTTGTGGGCGCGCAGAGGTCGTCGTCGGTGAGGTGCTCGTCGATGTCGTCCAACGCGGCCCGGTGCAACCGGTCGCCGCGCACCGCCGGGATGTCGGCGACGGCCGGCTGCTCCAGGGCCACGGCGATCAGTCCGCAGGTGTGGCCCGCCAGTCGCGCCGCGGTGTCCGGGGCGAGGTCGCCGCGGCTCAACGCGCCGAGCGCGTGCCGGACCGCGGCACCCACCCCGGCACCGGTGTCCACCCGGGTCGCGGTCGGCACGCCCTGCCCGAGCTGGCTTTCCAGCAGCGGGCCCGGTAGGTACAGCGAGAGCTGCACGAAGCCCTCGGGGAAGTCGAAGGCGAACGGTTGCGCGGTGTCGACCACCGCCAGGTCACCGGGCCGCAGCACGGCGGAACGGCCCTGCTGCGTCATCGAACTGACCCCCTGCAGCTGGAGGTTGGCGTAGTAGCCATGGCGCGGGGTGCGGTCGATGTCCAGGTCGGTGCGGCTGACCTTCTGGCGCCGGGAGTCGATCCGGGCAAGGCTCAGGTCGGCGAACTGCCACTGGGTCACCGCACCGGTGAATCCGTCGCGCCGGTCCGACTCCGGGGTCAGCGCCAGGAACGCCTCGCAGATGAGCTCGCGCCAGTCGGTGAAGCTGTCCACCTGTGCCGTCCGCCCCGCTGATCTGTGCTGGACCATCAGTGCCCCCGACGCCGAGGTGGCGGGTCCACGAGCCGGGCCGCTGCACGACGGGCAAGTGAACCGCGCAGCCCCTGCAACATCTGCGCGCGCGGAATCGTACACCGTGGACGCTGCGCATGGATCGCCTGCGGCCTTACATGCAGCGGGAGTTGAGGGTGAACCGAGGGGGAGGGGGGATCGCCGGTGGCGACCCAGCAGGGCGGCTTGGAGTTCGGGTTACTCGGTCCGCTGGAAGTAGTCGTGGACGGCAGAGCGATACCGCTGGGCGGACCGCGGGTGCGGGCCGTGCTGGCCCGGCTTCTGCTGGACGTGGGGAGGACGGTGAGCGTTGCGGCGCTGGTCGACGAGCTGTGGGGGGAGCGGCCGCCAGGTGACGCGCACCGGACCGTGCGCACCTACGTCTCGCGGCTGCGCCGGGCGATGTCCGGTCAGCCCAGCGGTGGCCGCAGGGAGCCGGTGGTCACCCGTCCGCCGGGGTACCAGCTGGATGTGGACCCGGAGACGGTCGACGCGGTCCGGTTCGAACGGCTCGCCGACCGGGGGCGCGAGGCGTTGGCCGAGGGCCGCCCCGGGCCGGCACACGAGTCGCTCACCGCGGCCCTGGCGCTGTGGCGCGGCGCGGCCCTCGCGGAGTTCGAGGGCCTGCCCGCGGCCGGTTGCGAGGCGGTGCGCCTGGAAGCGCTCAGGCTCACCGTGGTGGAGGACCGGATCGAGGCGGGGCTGGCCACCGGCCGACACGGGCCGTTCGTCGGCGAGTTGGAGGAACTGGTCCGCGCCCACCCGGTGCGGGAGCGGCTCCGCGGCCAGCTGATGATCGCCCTGTACCGGTCCGGGCGGCAGGCCGAGGCGCTGGGCGCCTTCCAGGACGCGCGGTCCGTCCTGGTCGACGCGTACGGGGTGGAGCCCTCGCCCGCCCTGGTCGGCATCCATCAGCGGATCCTCCGCCAGGACCCGGACCTCGAACTGGGCGCCGTGGTCGCGACGGCGGCAGCCGCCCCGCTACCTGTCGCCGGCCCCAGACCGCCGGTCCCCGCCACTGCGCCCTTTCCCCCCGCCCCCGCAGTACCTCCGGTCGTTGCGGGCCCGACCACGCCCCCCGCCATTACAGCGCTACCTATCTCAGCTCAACTCCCCGTGTCAGTAAGCGACGTCATCACCCACAAGAACGAACTGACACGGCCCGACCCAGCAGCCCTGGCGACCGTCCGGCTGACCGCGGTCTCCGGGACAGCCGGCGTGGGCAGGACCTTGCCGGTGGCGCACTGGGCTCACCGGGTCACCCCGCGGTTCTCCGACGGGCAGCTCCACCTGGACCTCCACGGCTACGGACCGGGCGACACCGCCCTGGACCTGGCCGACTGCCCGCACGGGATCCGCAGCGCCTTGGGTCTGCCACCGCGCCGCCTCCCGGCAGGGCTGCCGGCGCGGTCCGCACTGCTCCGCGGCATGTTGGTGGGCAAGCGGATTCTTGTAGTGCTGGACAACGCCCGCGACGCCGAGCAGGTACGGCCGCTGCCGGTCGCTCGGGGGGCTGCGCCGTCGAGACTGGACACGCTGACCGACGACCAGGCCCGTGATCTACTCATCCGCCGCCTCGGGCACGCCCGACCCGCTGTGCGGGGTGTCCAAGTCGACCGCCGACCGCGTCATCGGCCACCTCGGGCCCGCGCTCGCGCTTCAGCAGGGCAAGCGGCTCCGCAAGGGCACCGTACTCATCGCGGACGGCACCCTGGTACACCATTGCCGAGCACTCCAAGAACTACCGGTACTCCGGCACGACCACGGTCATCGCGGACGGCGGCTACCGGGGCACCGGCCTGGTCATCCCGCATCGCCGCGAGAAAGGCCAGACCGAACTCCCTGACGGGAAGGAGGAACACAACGCCTCGCACCGCAAAGCCCGCGCACGCGCGTCGGGCAGTACGAGTATGCCGTGCTGCAACCGCTCGTCCCAGAGCAGGTCGGCCGCCCGCCGGTCGTGTCGCAGGCGCCCGTCCACGGCGCCGGTCCGTTCGAGCCTTCGGAGCGAGGCTCCGCTCGTGTCTCGGTCGGTGGGCATTGGTGTTGCGCCCGGAAGCCCACTCCTGGGGGTGATGCTCTGGGCCGGAGTCCCTGCCGCGATTCCAGCTCAGGATGTGGTGAGGCGTGCGATCGTTCCGATCTCCAGAGCGGTCCACATCGCGCCGTCCGGCCCTTGGGCTATGCCGTGGGGTTCCGAGGCCGGGCTGGGGAGGTCGTGTTCGTCGATACGGCCGTCAGGGGTGATCCGGCCGATGCGGTTGGCACCCCACTCGGTGAACCAGTAGTTTCCGTCGGCGTGGGCGGCGATGGCGTGCGGGCGTGACGCAGGGTCGGGCAGGGCGAATTCGTCGACCTTCCCGTCCGGCGTGATCCGTCCGATCTGGCCGGTGCCGATCTCGACGAACCACATGGCGCCGTCGGTGCCGGCCGTGATGCCGACCGGGGCACTGGCCGGTGTGGGCAAGGGGTGAACGGTGACGTCGCCGTCGAGTCCGATGGCGCCGATCGCGTTCGCCTGGTTCATCGTGAACCACAGCCGGTTGTCCGGGCCGGCGGCGATGGCTGACGGGAAGGCTCCCGACAGGGGGAGAGGGAACTCGGCGACGTGCCCGTCGGGCGAGATGCGGCCGATGAGGTCGGCGTTGGCCTCGGTGAACCACAGTGCGTCATCGGGGCCCGCGGCGATGCCGAACGGCCCGGCATCCGCCGTCGGCAGCGGGAATGATGTGATGTCTCCGGTCGTGGTGATGCGGCCGATCCGGTGGCTGCGGAACTCGGTGAACCACAGTGCGTCGTCGGGTCCTGCTGTGATGATCGATGGTCCGCTGGAAGCCGGTTCGATCCGGTAGACCGTGACGTCACCGCCGGGCGTGATACGGCCGATCCGTCCCTGGTGGACCATGGTGAACCACAGTGCACCGTCTGGTCCGGCAGTGATTCCGTAGGGCCCGTCCCCAGGGTCGGAGACAGAGAACTCTGCGATGGCAACGGACGGACGACTCGGCATCGGCGGATTCCTTGATCGGTGAATGCTGGAAGCGCGACTGCGGATGCTAGCCGTGCCCACAGCGGCCGCGCCCCTTGATTTTGCTGCCCTGCGGCAGCAGCGGCGGTGATCACTGGTGGAGCCGAGCGAAAGGACCGCGGCCCGGCACCGGAACAACCAACATGCGGACTTGCCACCTCGCCGGCCCACAACCCGCTTCGTCCACTGAGCCTGCGATCGACCGACATGCGCTCCGGGCCCAACCTCAACGGAGTCGCTGGTCGCCACGCCGCCCGCCTGGCCCCTGCAGCCGACGTTCCCGCGTCAGGCCCTGCTGAAGTCACAGGTATCAGCGCGAGCAGCACGTCCCGGTGAGTCTCCCTGCCCAAACGCGACTGGACGGACCGCATCGCCGGCCACGCGCAGGACCGTCCACATGCCCGTCAACCCACACTCAACGCATCCCGGGCAAGCGACGCCACACACTGATCTTCATCAGCCGGGCGAGAAGGAGATACCCCGCGGTCGTCGTGAGTACCCCGGCTGTCAGAGCGATGGCCGTAGGCCACGTCCCACTTCCCAGGTCCGCGCACGCACGAGCTGCAGCCCACCCCAGCCCCGCAGCCGGGCCCGCTGCGCAGAGCAGTTTCAGGTAGGTACGGCGCAGACTGCCGTCGTCGATACGACCCCCGAGCCTCCTGCGCAGCAGATGCGCGGTGAGTGCGAGACCAGCCCCATAGGAAAGGGTGTAGGCCCCGGCCATGCCGACGACTGCCCAGCGGGCGGGCAGGAACAGATGGCAGACGGTGGCCAGGACGATGTCCACCCCCGCGATCCAGGTCGCCATGAAGAACGGAGTGCGGGTGTCTTCGAAGGCGTAGAAGCCGCGCAGCAGCAGGTACTGGGCGGAGAACGGGATGAGCCCGAGTCCGAACGCCTGCAGCATGTACCCCAGAGGGCGGGCTGAGGCGGCGTCCGCCGCCCCGTGGGCGAACAGCAGCGAGGAGATCTGCGGCCCCAGGGCGAGGAAGAGGAATGCGGCGGGCACGATGACCACGCCGCTGATCCGCAGCACCCGGGACAGGTCCGCGCGCAGATCGGGGATGCGCCCCTCAGCGACGGCCCGGCTCATACGGGGCAGCAGGGCCGTCACCAGGGACACCGTCACGATCGACTGCGGCAGCATCCAGATGGTCTGCGCGTAGGTGTAGGCCGAGTAGCCGGCGCCGGCCTGCGGCAGCTCCTGGTCGGCGGCGTTGGCGTAGTTCGTCACTACGGTCAGGGCGACTTGGTTGGCCAGGACGAACAGCAGCGTCCACTTCGCCGCGTGGACGCTCCTGCCCAGGCCGGTGCCCCGCCAGTCGAACCGCGCGCGGAGACGGAACCCGGCTGCCCGCGCGAACGGGATCAGCGCCAGGGCCTGCAGGGCGATTCCTGCCGTGGTCCCGATCCCCAGCACCTGCACCTGGTTGGCGGTGATGTCCTCCACTCGGTCAGGAACCGTCATCAGCCCCAGAATAGACACCGAACATGGCGACCAGCACCACGTTGTTCAGTACCGGGGTCCACATCATCGCGCCGAACTTCTCGCGCGCGTTCAACACCTGTCCGTAGATGCCGAACAGCCCGTAGAAGAAGATCTGCGGCAACAGGAACCTCGCGAAGGTCACCGTCAGCTCGAAGGCCTTGTGACTGTCCCGGGTGTCCTGCATATACAGTCCCACGATCTGCGGCGCCGCCCACACCGCTAGCGCCGTTCCTGCGCCCAGTACACAGACCACGAGGGTGACCAGCCGCTGCTCGTAGGCACGTCCGCCATCGGGCTGCGTTGCCCTTGCTCGGACCAACTGCGGCACCAGCACGGCGTTGAGCGCCCCGCCGATCAGCAGTGTGTACAGGCTCGTCGGCACGGTGTTCGCCGTGTTGTAGGTACTGGCCAACAAGCCTGTTCCCTGCGCTGCGGCCTGCAGTACTTGGCGGATCAGTCCCGTTGCCCGTGACACCACCGTGCCAACAGCCATCAACAGGGACGAACGAGCCAGCCCGCCCTGGTCCTTCTTCCGCCGCGCGGCATGCCGCCCCCTTCTCTGCTGCTCCCGCGGCATGGTCTGCGCCGCGGAGTTCGCCCCGTCCATCATGTCGTCAACCTATGCCTCGACGTCTCGGGCCCCCAATTCGCCCTACTTGCCCAATAGTTCAGCGAACCGTAGCCAGCCCGTCGCAGCAGGGGCTGCAGCGCGGCGGCATCGACGGAGTGCGGAACGATCGTGTGGCGTGTGCCCACCGAGACGACGAAGCCGTCGTCCCGAGTTGCCGTGAGAAGTCCGCGGGGCTCTGGGACGGCCCTGGGTCGTCCTGGTCTTCCTGCCGGACGAAAGGCCTCCCCACGGTTCGCCGGGACCTGTCCGTGTCGCCCTGAGGGAGGCGCGCCAAGCGGCCCTGCACACCTGCCGGCTCATTGCCACCACCCGCCTGACCTGCTCGCAGGCCGGCCGCGGTATCAGGCACTTCCGCGCCGTCGTTGCCGCCGGGCGGCTGACTCTTAGCGGCGGAAGTGGACCATCGCCACCTGCGACATTGGCGGTGCCAGCGAGCATCCGGCATCGCATCGCACCTCCGATTCCCACGCCGCTACGAGCACAAAGCCGAGCAACGTCCGCCCTGTGGTGAGGCCCCGCCTGTCGACGGCTTCGGCTGCTGGCGATAATCGACCGATGAGCGCCATCGATCGCCCTATGCCGCCCCTGAACGCCGACGAGCGCACGACGCTTGAAGGCTGGCTCGACTTTCACCGCACCACACTGGCCATGAAGTGCGAGGGTTTGGACGATGAGCAGGCCGCCGTCGCATCCGTGCCGCCGTCCGGCTTCACGCTGACCGGCCTGGTCCAGCACATGGCGGAGGTGGAGCGGAACTGGTTCCGGCGCATCCTCGCCGGAGAACAGGCCCCGCCCATCTACGACGCGCAGGCCGACCCGGACGGCCCCGACGGCGGCTTCGCCCTTTGTGTGGGCGCTGCCCTGAGTGACGCCCTCGCCACCTGGCAAGCGGAGATCGCCCGCGCCCGCGAGCACTGCGCCGACCGTGCTCTGACCGATACGGGCCGCTTCATGGAGCAGGACGTCAACCTCCGCTGGATCTATGTCCACATGATCGAGGAGTACGCCCGCCACAACGGCCACGCCGACCTGGTCCGGGAACGCATCGACGGCGCCACCGGCGTGTAGCGCCGGATCAGGCAGCGAGTGAGAGTGGAAGGGTTCTCGTCGAAGGTCTGGCGGGGTGCTGGCCAGGGTGGGACAGACAGGTCGAGCGGATCGGGCCGAGAGGTCTCCGTGAAAACCCGTTGGCGGACCACGGCGACCGCTGTTACGTTTCCGGGGGCCGTGCGAGAGAACGAGGAGGTGGTACCCGTGAACGCAGTATCGACATGGGTGCTCCCCTCCGGGGTCACGGTCGGGCGATAGGTGGTCGTCCGGGAGCGCCGTCTCTGAGCCTCCCGAAAGGCACGACCATGCACTTCACTTCCGAGCAACGCCTCGACGACGGCGTCCTCGAACGCGAATTCACCCTCGGTGAGATCCCCGGCATCCTGTGGACGCCCGCGTCGGCATCCGCATCCGATGCCGCGCCGCTTATCCTGCTCGGCCCCCCTCCCCTCGGGCTGCGCAGGACGTACCCCCGACTGGTGGCCCGGGCCCGGCACTCCGCGGCGGTCGGCTTCGCCACGGCCACCATCGAGCTCCCCGGAAGCGGTGACCGGCCCCGCCTGCCCGCCGCCGAGCAGGCCCGTGCCGACCTGCGCCGGGCGATGGAAGCCGGAGAGCCGGTCGGCGACGAGATCATCGACTCTCTCATCCTTCCGCTGGTCGACAAGGCGGTCCCGGAATGGCAGGCCGCTCTGGATGCCCTCCTCGCACTGCCCGAAACCGGCGGCCCGGTCGGGTACTCGGGGGGAGTGATCTCCATCGGCGTCCGCCTTGCGGTGGTCGAGCCGCGCATCTCGGCCGCCGTTCTGTTCGCCGGGAGTTTCGTGCCTCGCGCCACGTTCGCGGAGGCCCGCCAGGTCACGATTCCTCTGCACGTCCTGCTGCAATGGGACGACGAGGGCAACGACCGGCAGGCGGCCCTGGACCTGTTCGACGCCTTCGGCTCCAAGGAGAAGACACTGCACGCCAACATGGGCGGGCACACCGGCGTCCCTCAGCATGCTGGGGACGCTGCGGCCCAGTTCTTCACCCGGCACCTGAACTGAGGTCGACCCGTCAGACCCGCCGCGCTCGCACCGGCCGGAATACGCACTCGAGGTCGCCGGTTGCAGCGGAACATGCACCATCCTCAGGAGCCGCCCAGCGGCATACACCCGCTGCTTGCCGGGCGTTTCAGCCCCTACCGATTCGATCCGTCTGCGGTTGTCGACGACCACGCCCTCGGGCTGCTGCTGGAAGCCGCGGCGTGGGCGCCGTCGGCGGGGAACTCCCAGCCGTGGGGTTTCTTCACCGGCAGGCCCGGTGAGCCGGAGCACGAACGGCTGCTCCCTCACCTTGCGCCGAGCTCGGCCCGCTGGGCGACGGACGCGAGCCTGCTCGTCGTCACGCTGACGCGCCGGCACATCGATGACACGCAGCTGCTCTACTCCGAGTTCGCCGACTACGACCTCGGCCAGGCCATCGCCCACATGACTGTTCAGGCACAGGCAATGGGGCTGGCCGCGCACCAATTCCGGGCCTTCGACCTGGAAGGACTCACCAAGGAGCTGGACCCGAACCCGGGCTGGGCGATCGTCTCCATGGTCGCCGTGGGCAAGGCGGCCGGCGGGCCGCCGGAGGGCCGCGCCCGGCACAGCGTCGCGCACTTGCGCTCCGCTCCCTGGTCACCGGCGGAGTGACAGCCGAGTCCTGATCACGGAGCGGCCCGGGTGAGACCCTTGATCCAGACCATCGCGGCGCGGAGGTGGAGTCCGGCGAGGTAGCTGCCCGGGGACTTGGCATAGCGGGTGGCGATGCAGCGCCAGGAGTTGAGCTTGTTGATCAGGCGCTCGACGGTGTTCCTCTCCTTGTGCAGGCTGGCGTCGCGGCTGACGGGCCGGCCGCCCCGGGAGCCCTTCTTCCTCCGGTTGGCGGCTTGGTCCGACTTCTCCGGAATGACCGCCCTGATGTGGCGTTCGCGCAGGTGAACGCGTCTTCCGCGGGACGAGTACGCCCTATCCCCGTAACGGCGTCCGGCCGGGTGCGTGGGCGGCCGACGGGCCCGCGCACCCGCACCTTCTTCAGGACGGGGATGAACTGCGGGCTGTCCGCGGCCTGGCCCGCGGTCAGGACGAACGCCAACGGGCGGCACTTCCGGTCGCCAGCGACATGGATCTTGCTGGTCTGCCCGCACCTGGAACGTCCCCGACCCTGCGCCTCGAGCCCCCTTTGCGGTCGATGCATCTTCCGTGATCGGGAGCTGCGCCGAACGATCCACAGTCCCGCCCGAGGGGCGGCCGTGGTACCGGGTGTGGTCGGTGCGTCATCGGATGAACCGGACCTGCGGGTAGCGGGGTGAGGGGCGCTGGAGCAGGTGGTTGTCGAGGTGGCGCAGATGAAGATCGAAGAACGCTCGTACGTAGTCGCGTTGCGCGTGGATGGCGCGGTGTGGGGCGAGGGCGCCGATTGCCTGCTTCACCTGGCTGGGTGTCAACCCGAGGATGGGTGCGGCCTGGGGGAGCAGTGTTTCCAGGTCGGTGAACGAGGTGTGGGTGGAGTCGATGAGGGCCAGTTCGCGTTTCCAGCCGTTCTGGCTGGTCCAGAACTGGTCCCAGGTGGGATCCTCCGGGCCTGGGCCCGGGTCGCTGCCGAAGAGAAGGAACGGGCGGTCGGCACTGGTGGTGGCAGGTGCGAGGAGGCTCCCGTCCAGGTCCACTCCGGCCCGCAGGCGCCGGTCGGCGCGGATGGCTGCGGCAGCTGTGGCGCCGCCGAGTGAGTGCCCGAGCATGCCGATGCGGGACAGGCCGAACGCGTCGGTGAGGGTGGGTGGCAGGGGTCGCCGTTCGGCGTCGGGGTTGTGTCCGGCATTGAGCGCGGTGAGCTGGTCCAGCACGAACCGGGTGTCCGCGGTACGGACGGCGAGGGCCTTGGCGATCAGTGTGTCGTCGATGTCGCCGGTGATGGCGAAGGTTTCCACACGGCTGCCGGGAAATTCGACCAGGCCGGCGTCGTAGGTGTGGTCGATGGCCACGACCAGGTAGCCGTGGCTGGCCAGTTCCTCGGTCAGAACAGTGCCGAGGCTGCGGTTGCTGTGCAGGCCCGGTGAGTACAGGACGACCGGCCTCCCGCACCGGCCGCGGTCCACCGGTGCGGCCAGGTGGCGTGTGTGGTCGGCAACCGCAGCGTGCCGGACGGGACGCCCTGTTCCCGCTCGAAGAAGGGGACGGCGCCGGGTGACATCCACGGCGCGGGTGGGTGGCCATGGGCGGCGTGTGCCGGGTACCAGAGCTGGACCATGAGTTCCCGCGCCGGGCGGGATACCTGCCACGGATCGACGCGCGCCCGGTCGACCAGGTGCAACGAGACCGTGCCCAGGGGGTGCGGACCGGTTGGTGCGAGCAGGCGAAGCCGCACCGGAGCGGGCGTGACGTTGGCGGCGATCGGCGAGCCCGTGGAGGGTCGCGAACGGGCGGATGCCGCGGTGGCCATGGAAACGGACGTGATGGCTGATGCCACGGCGGTACGGAGCAGTGCTCGGCGAGTCGGGAGCCGTCTCTCGTTCAGCATGGCCAGAATGTAAGGTACCCTTTCCATCAAGTCAAGGAGTCTTGACTTGATGGAAAGGGCACCTTACATTCGTTGCATGACAGAGCAGATTCAGCAGGATCAGGTGAGGCGCGCGGCTCGCCGCGGTGTACTCATCGACGGCGTACCCGTGTCCGCTTTGGGTGTGGTAGCCCTGGCCCTGGGCAGCAGCCCCAGTCCGGGCACCGCCCAGAAGGACTGGTGGATCGCGACCACTGTCGTCTTCACCCTCGCCATCGCCTGGGTGCTGCTTCGGGCGTTCCGGCGCACGGACGAGTACCTGCGCAGAATTCAGCTGGAGAGCATGGCCATCGCCTTCGCCGCAGTCCTCGTGGCGCTGCAAGTGGCTACGCTGCTCGATGCCGCAGGCATCATCCAGCTCCATCAGGTGGCGCAACTTATTTTCCTTGGCGGCGTGGGGCTCTGGATGACGATCGCCGACCTGCGTACCCGCCTGAACCGGTGACGGCACGCTGTGAAGAACCGACTACGTGAACTGCGTGCGGCTCGTCGATGGAGCCAGGCCGACCTGGCCGACCGGTGCCAGGTCTCCCGCCAGGCCATCAACGCCATCGAAACCGAGCGGCACGATCCCAGTCTGCCTCTGGCGTTCACCATCGCCGATGTCTTCGGCCTGACCATCGAGGAGATCTTCCGTCCCGACCGGGCGGAAAAAAACGGCGGGTAACTCGGCCTGAAAGCGAGTCTTCTCAGTACGCGCAACCTCCCCTCTCCGATCATGGTGCCGTCCACCGGAACTCAGCTGATCCCGCGCCACGGTCCTCTGCCGGCCCCTCGACTCCGAACGGAATGGGGGGGAGGTATCGGCCTCGCGCCGGCCGGCCGTGGACGGCGAGCTGGGAGAGGGCCATCACTGCCCTGCCGGCCCAAGGCCGACGCTGAGGGCGATCTCGACTGAGTCCTCGTCGCGGTCGAATCCACCATCGTCCGTGCTCACCAGTGCCGACCTGCGTGACACCGGCTGCCCACCTGACGTGAGTTCGGTTCAGTCGTCGGCTCTGCGTTCCTGGGCATCGGCGGCCGACGCGATGCCGGCGAGGGGAGGGGGCAGCCATGCGCGGTGGGGACGCCGGGGCCGGTCGCTGTGCCGGGTTCTGGCGTGGGCCGGTGTGATGGTGGTGCCGATCGGGTTGGCGTGTGCGCTCGGCACCCAGTTGTGGCCATGGGGACGGCCCGGGGCCGGGTGGGGGGATGAGCTGGCGCATTTCGTCATCGCCGGTACGGGGGGCTCTGGCGCGCGCACTGGACAGGGGGTCCTTCCGGGGAAGGGACGGCTTCGAGGCGCATCAGGCGGCGATCTCTGCCGGGGTGTTCCTTCTCACTCTGGCGGGCGGCCTGTTGGGGGCCCGGGACGCGGTGCACGAGTGGCCGGCGCCCACATACCGACCGTGCCGGTCGCCGTATCGTGGAGGGGTGTCGTGAGATTTCCGGAGGCACGCTCAGCGCCGCACGGGGAGACAACGCCACCCGTCTGCCTGACGACAGCGACTGCACCACCCCGAAGCTGCCTCGGTCGGCACAGCGTCGGTCGGTCGCATTTTTCCACCCAAGCATGACGGGTGACGGGCTCTGAGCTGAGGGCCGATCAGACCTCATGAACGCTGGCACACAGCCCCACTGCGCCGTCCTCCTCCAGCCGGAAGACTCGTAACGCCCACCGCTCACCGCCCCATCGACGCCTCCGAAGGCGGCAGGCCGCAGGCGAGCCACTGGCAGCTTCACGCCCTGAGGTTCCGCGGTGATGCGGCCGTGGGCCGGCGGTCCTACGGCGCCACGCTGCTGGCCGGCCTCGGTGTCGCCGCCTGCGTGTTCCTGGCCCGCCGACGCAGGACTTCGGTGGCCTGCCACGACAGGGTGGCAACCGTCACCAGAGGCAGGAGCAGGTAGAAGAGGAAGAGTTTGTGCAGGTCGTCGAAGAAGTACCAGATCGATGCGGTGGCGCTGAACCAGAAGGCGATCAGCGAGCCGGCGCTCCGTTCCCGACCGCGCATCGCGCTGACGAGACAGCAGGCGGCAGTCGCTGCCAGCAGGACGGCGATGGCAACGTAGGAGTTGGCCCAGCCGAGCTCGGCACGCCGCAGTTCGGAGTTGACCGCCACGGCCTCGGCCACCGGTCCCCAGCTCACCGCGCACGCCAAGCGTGTCGACCATGGCAGTGCCACCGCTCCCAGCACTGAGGCAGCGACGGCGACCTGGCCGAAGTGAAGGGTCTCCACCAGATCGACATGTGCGCACAGCAGCGAAAGGAGGCAGCCGAGCACGGCGAGAGCACTGTCGGCGGAAGGACGCAGCGAGATACGGAACCTGTCGCGGGATGCCGTTCGGCCACTGGACCGCATCGCTTGGGAGGGGGGCGGCGGAGGGGTGGCCTGGGCCGTCGGCAGAACGCTCTGCGTGAGGGCGTCGGCGAGGGCGGCGCGCATGTCTCCCGCATCGGTGAACCGTTCCGCCGGGTCTTTGCGCAGTGCGCGCAGGATCACCGTCTCGACTGCCGGCGGTGTCTGCGGTCGGAGCCGGGAGACCGGCTCGGGTTCGGCGTAGAGGTGCTGATGCATGACGGCGAACGGCGATTCACCGCGGAACGGGGTCTGTCCTGTCAGGAGTTCGTGCAGCAGGCACCCCATCGCGTACAGATCGGCCCGGTGGTCGACTTCCGCGCCGCTGATCTGCTCGGGCGAGAGGTAGGCGGGGGTGCCTATGGCCGCGCCGCTGCCAGTGATGCGGGTGGCGGCCTCGGTGAACGCCTTGGCGATGCCGAAGTCGAGGACCTTCACCGAGCCGGGTCCGGTGAGCATGATGTTGGAGGGCTTGATGTCCCTGTGGACGATGCCGCGTTCGTGGCTGTGTTGGAGCGCGTCCAGTACCGCGCAGGCCACGGTGATCGCCTCGGCGACGGGCAACGGGCCCTCTCGCAGGGCCTCGGCCAGAGTGGTGCCCTGCACGTACTCCATGACCAGGTAGGGACGAGGCCCGTCCTCGTGCGGCTCCTCGCCGACGTCGTGGATGGTGGCCACCGCTGGGTGGTTCAGCGCGGCGGCGGCGTGCGCCTCACGCCGGAAACGGGCTCGCGACTGCGGGTCGTGGGCCAACTCCGACGAGAGCAGCTTGACCGCCACGGTGCGGCGCAACTGCCGGTCCACTCCCTGATGGACTGTTCCCATGCCGCCCTGCCCGAGCCTCTCCACCAGCTCGTACCGGCCGCCGAGGACCGTATCCCGCCCCACACATGCCTCCCTGAACCAGAACCCGGCGCAGCTTACGACACGCCTTCGCCGGGCCCGTCGCCGCCACATCCCGGGGGCGCAAGCCGGAGCGGACGGCCGCGCTCCCGAACCCGTGGCCATGGGTGAGTTCCGTCGATGTTTCGGGCGTACGCGCCGTTCAACAGGATGGCGGTAAGGCCGTCCAGGGGCCGGCCGAGGCGGTGGGCGGTGGTGATCGCGGCGGTGTTGGCGGGGTCTCCGTTCCTGTCGATGTGGAAGTGCACGGTGGCCCCGGTTAGGCGTTGTTGCGCAGGGCGTAGAGCTCGTTGCGGATGGCACACCGGTTGGGCAGGCCTGCCGCGGAGCCGCAGGACCTCGCCGTCGGCTGGGAGTGCATGCCGGTGTGGTCACTGTACGAGGTGCCCGCCGGACCGCTGGGCCGCCCAACCCCGTCCGGGGTGCGCTTCGGCGCCTACCGGACGGTGTCCTACGACGGTTCCAGCTCGCGGGTGGGATCGCCATGCCCACCGGCTGCTGCACCTGCTGAGGCCGGTCATCCTCGTCACGACCGGTACACATCGAAGGCCAAGGCACTACCTTGAGCGACATGTCAAGGTGAGTGTGGTGCGTGAGGTCCCCGCGCGGGGGAACCGTCCACGGGGTGCGGCGCTCGTATGCCCCTCATCCCTTGGAAGTAACTCATTGTTTGTGTGCTTGTAGGGATGAACTAAGGGCATCTGGTTGCCAGGAGGTTGATATCGATGGTTCCCCTGCTTCTGGTTCTTCTGTTGGCTCTGATCCTCTTCGGTGCGGGCTTCGCCCTGAAGGCACTGTGGTGGATTGCGGTGTTCGTGCTCATCGTGTGGCTGCTCGGCTTCGTGGTCCGTTCCGCGGACAGCGGCGGACGTCGGGGCCGCTGGTACCGCTGGTAGCCGGAAGGCATCCGGCGCGAGGAGCGCGCCACGCGCGAGGACGAGTGGGTCCGGCCGACACGGTCGGGCCCACTCGCATGCGAACAGGTGTGTCCGGCTGGGTGGTGGGGCGGGATCGGGCGTATCGTGCGCACCGCAGGGTACGTGAGTGACGCACCGGTCCCGCGGGCCCAGCAGCGGAACCTGCTCCTCCTGTCTGCGGGGCCGCTGCGCCAGGGGTGATGGTTCGTACCGCTTCTGAAGTACGGTTAGGGGCCTTCGTTGTGTTGTGAGCAAGGGCTCAGGAATACCGGCCACGGGAGCATGCGAGGGGCGCCGAGCGGATGGCCTGGGCGCCGACAGGAGGTCCGGTCGCTGGCAGACGATGCCCGTGGTCAGCGGCTGTCGGGGCTCAGCAGCGTGGCGGCCGCGGCGACGAAGGCGGCGGACGCTTCCTTGGCCGTATGCCGCCGGGCGTCCAGCTCGGTCTGGTCGATGGCCTTGCGTAGTGCGTACGTGGCATCTGCGGCTTGCTGGGCGGGGCCGGCCAGCTCGGGGATCAGGATCTGGAGGCGGATGTGGGGCGCGGTGACGGCCGCGCGGGTGTCGTGGGATCTCGTCTGGGCCTCCAGTTGGTGTTCGGTGCCTGCCTCGGTCAGAGCCAGGCGCTCCCGGTGGAAGATCGCCGAGCGGTGCGCGTCGAGGGCGGCCGCGAAGTCGGTGACGGCGTCGAACTGGTCCTGGCGGTGACGACCGGCGCGTTCCTCGGCACGTGCGGTGTGTGCTGAGCGGTGCTGGAGGAGTCCGGCGGTCAGAGCGCCGGCCAGGGTACCGAGAACGGCAACGATGGAAGGCCATATGGACATCGGCTGGTGGTTCCTCTCGGATGGCCGGTTGCGGTGGTGGGGTCGGCGGGACGCACTTCAAGGCGGAGACGAGTGGCCCTGGTTCCATCGCGAAGCTGATGATCGACGGTGCGATCCGTTTTCTCGGTCTGGTCGGCTCGGTTGCCGGCGCTGGTTTGGTCCTCAGGTTCACCGCAGACGTGGTGATGCCCCGGTACGGGCTTGCCAGGCTGATCGTGATGGTCGGCAACTGCCACGACAAGCAGTAGTTGACCTGCACGGTATGGACAGTGAAGCGGCGCCGGACTCCTTACGGCCTGGGGCGCGGTAGAGGAGGTCCTTGGCGGTGGCGTGAAGGCGGCCGCGCCGTGCTGTTCCTCCAGTACCCCACCCGGTGACAGGTGCGGCCCGAAAACTCCCTGGCCCGTCCCACCCGTCTCAGCCATGATCCTCACGTGACCACCTACCTCGAGTCCGAGCGCCTGACCCTGCGCCCCTTCGCCGCCGCCGACGCGGGCCTGCTGATCGAGCTGGACAGCGACCCGGCGGTGATGCGCTACCTGACCGGCGGCGCTCCGACCCCGCCGGAGGAGGTGCGTCGCCTCGCCATCCCCAGCATCCTTGCCGGCTACGAGCGCTGGGATCACGACCTCGGCCTGTTCGCCGCGCAGGAGAAGGACGGCGGCGCGTTCGTCGGTTGGTTCTGCCTGCGTCCGCTGCGCAGCGGCCCGCGTGAGGAGGCCGAGCTCGGCTACCGCCTGCGCCGGGCGGCCTGGGGCCGGGGCTATGCCACGGAGGTCTCGCAGGCGCTGCTGACGAAGGGGTTCGCCGAGCTCGGCATTCGCATGGTCTGGGCCGAGACGATGACCGTGAACCGCCCTTCGCGCAACGTCATGGAGAAGCTCGGGATGACGCTCGCGGAGAGCATCCCCACGCCTGACGACATGATGGCGGTTGAGGGTTCCGAGCACGGGGGTGTGCGGTACGAGATCACGAAGGAGCAGTGGGAGCTGCGGCGGGCGTAGGCGGTGTGAGGCGCGGCGCCCGTAGACGTGAACCCATCAGCCTGCGCGGCCGCCGGTGCCGGCCCGAAGCATCGTCTGGTGTTCGTCGACCGGGTGCTGGTCACGCTCACGCATGTGCGACACGATCTTCCGCACTCAGCTCTGGCTGTGCTCTTCGGAGTGGACCGCTCCCCGGCGTCCGCCACGATCCGCCAGCTCCGGCCGCTGCTTGCGGCGCGCGGGTTCGCCGTGCCCGACCGGCCCGGCATCCGGCTGCGCACCATCGAGGGCGTGGTCGCCTACGCCGAGGCAGAGGCCGTCGGGCTGCGCTTCGACGGCACCGACGTGCAGCTGAGACGCCCGCAGGCCGGGTGTCCGGGCCGTAAGGCGTTCGTGTCGGGCGGGTGCGAGCAGAGCCGGGGGTCGGCGGTCCTCAGCCCTGCTCCACCAGGGCGGACAGGGCGTTGCGGACATCGGCTGCCGGGCTCAGGCGGGGCGCCGGATATCCTGCACCCCGTCAACGGCCGCTCTCGACTGGCTGTGAGGAACCGTGCCACAGAACCCCGATCTTGACGTGCGCCCCCTGGCACCCGGTGATCGCACCGCCTGGGAGCCTCTGTGGCAGGCGTATCTCGAGTTCTACGACCACACACTCCCCCCGAGCGTGTCCGACCTGACATGGGCGCGCTTCAGTGACCCGGCTGAGCCGATGACGGCATTGGGTGCCTGGAGCGACGGTGAACTGATCGGCATCTGCCACTCCATCCTGCACCGGTCCACGTGGGCCTCCGGCGCCTACTGCTACCTGGAGGACCTGTTCACCGTGCCCGCAGCCCGCGGCCAAGGAGCGGGCAGGGCGCTCATCGAGGCGACGGCCGCGGTGGCACGGGAAGCCGGTGCCGAGAAGCTCTATTGGCAGACTCACGTCGGCAACGTGACGGCACGTGCGCTTTACGACCAAGTGGCCCGGCACGAAGGCTTCCTCGTCTACGAGCGCGCACTCGACTGAGGACGTGGTCGGACATCCCGGTCGCAGGTGGTAGGTGAGCAGGCGTTGCAGGTCGTCGTGAACATCGCCGAGGTACTGGTGACCGCGTGCGTTCCCGGGGCGCAGGCTCGGTGGCCCCTCCTGTGGCGAGGGCCGCCCGTGAAGAGGGGCGACGAAGCACTCGTCACGGGTCCTTGTCCGGGTGACATTCCTGGTCACCTCGCCTGAAGGGCATCCGCCAGACCGGCACGAACGTTCGAACCGCTCCCGATTTCGGTGGCGTGGCGCCGACGCTGCTGCGGGAGCCACCGTGGCGACCCCGAAGCGCCGCAACCCCCGTGCCTGAACCGAGCCGATCCCGTGCGGCGCCTCCACCGGCAGCGGCCCGAAGAAGGCAGCGACCCGGCCCGGTCCCACGCCGACGATGCCGCCCTGCTCGGGCACCTGCGCGGACGCGGTCGCTGCCATGGGATGTCGATCACGTGAGATGACTCGGCCGGTGTGCCCCAGTGCTTCGGTTGGCCACGTTGAGCGTCACGGTCGGCCATCTCGGAGGCAGGGGAGCTTGGCCGGTGCGATCGGCACATTGGATGCGGCGGTGGGCGGGTGACAGGATGAGAGGGTGACTGATCATGGTGAGCTGTCCTTGCGGTCCGGCTGTCCTTGCGGTCCGGCGGAAAGTCCCTACGCGTAGCGATCGCGTTGTCCGCACTGGCGGCGATTGCCACAGGAGTCGTGGCCGGACTCGGAGTTGCGCAGGCAGAAAAGTGGGGGATTCTCTCCGGAACCATCGGCGTGGCGACCGTTGTGGGCGCCCTCACGATGCTCGGGCGTCGAGTCGAGGCGGGCCCGACGGGGCTGAGGTTCCGCACCCTGTTGCGGTGGCACCGGTTGGAGTGGGACGCGATCGTCGGCTTCGAAGATGTGCGGGTAGAGGCTGGCGACCCCCTGCCTCCACAGCACCAACCTCCGTGTCGCGGCCCGGCTGCGCGACGGTGCCGTCGTCTGGCTACCGGTGCCGTACGTCGGAGCCGCGGAGGTGCGGTCCTTCGAGCAGCAGGTGGCCCAGCTGCGCGCACTGCGCCGACGCTACTCGCGTGACACCTCGGTGCAGTAGTTGCGGGCGTTCGTCACCGTCACCGTCGCCTGACGCACGCCGATCGACGGGCGCTCAGTGTGGCCGACTTTCATGATGGAAGGCGCCGACCCGGCCCGGGTAGCTCTGATGTGCCTGTTCAACGACAGCCAGGAGAAGCGGGTCGGGGACATTCCGCACATCGGCCGGAAGTACCTGAGGGCCGCAGCCCCGAACGGTGAGGGTGGTCGCCGACCAGCTCGCCACCGCGCACCCGGCCGCCCTGGTCGCCCAGGCCGGCGGCCCGCGCCGGCCACGGGAACGTGCTCGGAAGCGCCGACAGCGGGTGCGCGTACAGGTCGACGTAGCCGGGCGCGAGGTGCGGCCGCTGGCTGGTTCCCCGCAGCAGGGGCACCGGATCCCAGGAGCGTCCAGCAGCTCAGGTTCGGGGCCGTCACGGCCTCCCGGGACTCCCCGCCACCGGCCGGGATCGATCCCGGCCGGTGGCGGGAGAGCGGCGGGGGTCGTGCGCTACCGCTGGGCGGAGCATGTCACCGGCTGGCCCGCAGCTCCCTCTTGCTGGTCCAGAACGTGGTCGTCGCCTTCCTGCAGGAGGCAGTGCGCCACGCCTTTGCCAGTAGGTACGACCTCTATGCGTGGAGTGTGCCCGCCGTCCTCCCGGGTGCTCCATGTTGCTCCGCTCACCTTGGCCGGCATGCTCACCGCGCCGTTGGCGCCATCGATGTAGTCGTGCCTGACGGATTGAAGGTTGCCCCCTTCGATCCAGGCTTTGTACGTCACGTCGGGACTCTTGGCACTACCGCAAGCCGTAAGGAGTCCGCAGGTGACAGCCAGCCCCGCCATCGTGGTGATGAGCTTCGTGGCTGCTGGTACGGGGGAAGTGGGCATGACTCGGCCTCTCGGTCAGTGGGTTCACTTGGGTGTGGGGTCGGGAAAGGATCTGTCGCCGAAGAGGACTCGGCTTGCCGCGGCCCGGCCGAACGGTGTGCGCAGCAGGGCGAATCCCGCTGCTGCTACGGGGGGCGTCCGTACGCGGGCCAATAGCCCGCGCAGCATGAGTCGCCCGCGGAAATGGGGCCGGAGCGCGGCTCCGTCGTAGTTGGCCATCGTGTCGGGACGTCCGGTGCGCAGCGCGTCGTCGAGGACCTCGGCCGCGAGCTGCGACTGTCGCAGGCACGGGTCCAGGCCGCCGGCAGTGAGCGGGGAGACCGCGCCTGCCGCATCACCCACGAGGAGCCCGTCGGCGCAGCTGATCCGGCGCAGCAGGCCGCCGACGGGTATGGGACCAGCGCGCCGTTCCACCGCTTCGGGACGTTCGATGCCGGTCAGTCCGGGCGCTGAGGTGCTGAACCGCTCCATCGCACGGCGAAGACCGTCTGGATAGCGGTCGGCGTAGCCTGCGACTCCGACGTGGGCGTGTTGCCCGTCGTTGATCACCCAGGCCAGGTAGCCGGGGGCGAGTGAGGGGTCGAGTACGCAGTGGAAGGTCGGCGGCTGGTCGCTTCCGGGGAGTTCGAAGACCTCTTCGGCGCCGACGATCAGGTGCTGGTTGCGGTCGAGAGCGAGGTCGCGGGCGACTCTTGAACGGGCCCCGTCGGCGCCGACGACGAAGCGGGCCCGGACCGTGGCCGGTCCGTCCCGACCGGCCAGGTGGAAGACGTTGCCCTGTCGGCCGGCGTAGCGAGTGCCGAGTGCGATGCGTACGCCGGCGTCGGCCGCGGTGGCTGCCGTCGCTTCGTAGAGTGGCGCCATGTCGCCCACCCGGTATTCGTCGCGGGGGCTGACGAGGCTGACCGGGCGGCGTAGGCCAGGGGGGTAGAGGACCACGCGTCGGATCGGTGGTCCGAGGCAGTCGGGGGGCAGCGGGAAGTCGTCGAGTGTCTTTCGTACGAAGATTCCTGTGGTGCGGATCGCGCCGGCAAGGTTCGTCCGGCGTTCGACCAGGAGCACGTCGTGGCCTTGTCGGGCCAGGAGGGTGGCGGTGTTGAGTCCGGCCAGGCCGGCCCCGACCACCAGTACGTCGGCACTGTCTGTGCCCCCGAGGCGATAGGGGAGGCGTGCTGTCGTCATGTCTGCTCTGTTCGTTGTGGAGTCCGCCATCGGTGAGTGCGGCGCGCGGTGGACGCCGACCGGCTGCGGGCGCTACGGCCAGGCCCGTGCCGCGATGGGCTGTGCGGACGTCGTCGTCAGGTCGTCACTCGGGAGCCTGCTGAAGATCAGGCGGAGCGGGTCGCGCAGCAGGGATGGTGGAGGGCGTCGTACCTGGTGATCGCGTGCAGGCGGCCGGCTACCGCGACCGTGGTCACCGTGGCGGGGAGCCGGCTGGGACGGATGCTCCGGAGTCGTGCGCAGCCCCGTCCCCCTCCCCGGGGCCGTCGGGCTCCCAGCGCAGCAGGTCTCCGGGCTGGCACTCGAGCACCTCGCACAGCGCTGTGAGCGTGGTGAAGCGCACCGCCTTGGCCCGGCCGTTCTTGAGCACCGCCAGGTTGGCGGGTGTGATCCCCACGCGGTCCGCCAGTTCGCCCACGGACATCTTCCGCTTCGCCAGCATCACGTCGATGTCGACGGCGATCGGCATCAGATCACCTCGGCCAACTCGGCCCCCAGCTGCGACGCCTCGACGTCGCGTGCGACGGCTTGGGCGAGCAGCATCCGCAGCACGAGCACGATGAGTGCGTTGCCGAAGATCGCCAGGCTGGCCCCGCCCAACAGAGCCACCACGCCCGGGGGAACCACATCGCCTGGCGCCAGGACCGCCCCGAGCGCGAGCACCAGGAGCGAGGCCGCCACGAACGCGCCCATCACGAGATGGACGTAGCGGAACGCGGCGTGGGAGAAGACCGTTCCGCGTTGCGCCATCGTCACGAGCCGCCACACGCAGACCAGGACGACCTGGACCGTCACGACGCCCATGATCGTGATCACGAGGACCGGAGTGCGGCGGTCCACAAGGATGCTCTCCCTCATCGCGCCTGTCAGCATCGCCACCATCAGCGCCTGGGCGGAGACCGCCCCGGCGTGCAGTGCCACCATCACGGCGCGCAGCACGAGCACTGTCACCTTGCCCAACGCCACTCCTTTGATCGAATCACGATGGAAAGCTATCGAATATCGATAGGAGTGGCAAGTCGGGTCCGTCGGCGCCTGGTGACGCCCGGATGGGGGCCTGTCGGCGTATCGGGTGGTGGCTGACCTGCTGCGTTGCTGGTTGATCGAGAGGCTGGGGGAGGGGGAGAGGAGGAGTGGGGAGCCGTCACCGACCGCGGACCCCACCAGCTGCCCATGCGCCGCCGTCCCGAACCCGATGAGACCGGCGGCCGCGGCCCACACCCGGTCGCCGCGATGACGGTCCCGCTGGAGCTACGACCTGATGGGCACTGTCACCGGCCTTGGCTCATGGGGTGAACTCATGCGGGAACTCCAGCGATCAGGCGCCTACGGTGTCCACGACGTGGAGCTGGTTGCAGATCGACCTCGCACAAAGCGCGGACCGATCCTGGCGTAGGGAGGATTCCGGGATGGCGAAGGTTCGCACATCCGGGCCGTGTCTGAAGGGAACCCTGGCGAGCCGGCCGACGCCGCAGCCGGACGGCTCACCGAGACGCTGGGCGCCGACCTCACCGCGACACCGCGGCTGACCGGGCCCCTCAGGCGGTCCCGACGAGGCGATCAGGCTTCCTGACGCAGGACGCAGGACGCAGGACGCAGCGCGGCCGAAGGGCGACATGCGACGCCCTCTCCGCGCCTCGCGACCGTGGTGGCGCCGTGACGGTGCACCGGTGCGGGTTGCGCCTGTCCGCCTGCCTGCTCCGGCCTTCAGCGGGCCGCGCACGGGGCGGCTCCCCGTCCCGTGTTGCGACGCGTGGCGCGTCACTGCAAGTCGCTGCCCTGCTCTTCTTCGGGGACCGCCGCCGAGGGGTGCCCGGACTCGTGGTGGATCAGGATGGACAGCAGTTCTGCCACGGTGGCAGGGGCATCGGCGGGGTGGCGCAGGGCCGTGTCGGGGGAGACGTGGTAGACGTTCGAGCGGCCTTGGCGGACATGGGTGAGATACCCACCCTGCTCCAGATCCGAGATGATCTTCAGCACGGCTCGTTCGGTGAGCCTGCAGCGAACGGCGATGTCGCGGACGCGGATGGTGTGATCTTCGGCGATGGCTGCCAGCACCCGGGAGTGATTGGTGAGAAACGTCCAGCCTGCGTGTGGTTCCGGTGCTCGATCCATGGTTCTACGATACGGACCCGATTCACGTGTTCAAAAGGATGAATCACATTTCATGCATTGGTTGACGTGAAAGGCAGGGTGGGTGATCCTAGGAGGGACCGAGACGACGGCATGAGCGGGGAGCTTGACATGTCCCACTGTGCGACGGCCTCTCCAGGTACGGGAGTGGGTGCGGAGCGTGATACCGCGTCGGGGCATGCTCAGGCGCCCGCCTCGGCGGCGATGGTCCTCGACGTGATGGGTGACAGGGTCGTGGTCAGGGTGTCCGGAGCACTCGATGTGGATTGCGAGCAGTTGCTGCATCAGACGCTGAGCGGCGCACTCGACCGGACGAAGAGGGTTCTGGAACTGGATCTCTCGGGCGTCGGCTTCTGCGACTGCTCCGCCCTCAATGTCCTGCTTCGCATGCACAGCCGCGCCGGCTCGGTTTCCAAAGCCGTCACCCTCACCGCCGTCAGTCCTGCGGTGGAGCGCCTGCTGGCTCTTACCAATACCCTCAGCCTCTTCGTGGCGTGCCCCGCGAGCCCGCCGGGTGGAGCCGGGCGAGAAGGAGGGCAACGGCGTCTCCAGCCCATGCCTTCATCGATGGGCGGCAGGTCGACGGGGGACAGGTCGGCGCCCATGTCCGCGACCTTCGTGAGCGAGAAGCGGCAATGGGTGAGCGCCGGCCCGCCGGCTGGGTCTGTGCATGGAGCAGTGGTGTGTCCGTACTTTGGGAGGGAAACGGCATGACGCTTATGACGACGACAACGCGGACGCGGACGCAGACGTCCGAGCTTCCGGAGGTCGCTGACCCCTCCCGGGTGGCGCCCAGGGACGCCCGTGAACTGTCGAGGTTGTTCTTCCACCAGTTGGCGGTGGTGGAGGAGGGGACGGCGGAGTACAGCTACGCGCGGAACACGCTGATCGAGATGAACATGTCCCTGGTGCGTTTCGCGGCGTCCCGGTTCCGTAGCCGGGGGCCGGAGGAGATGGAGGACATCGTCCAGGTCGGGGTGATCGGGCTGATCAAGGCGATCGACCGGTTCGAGCTGTCGCGTGAGGTGAAGTTCACGTCCTTCGCGATCCCGTACATCGTGGGCGAGATCAAGCGGTTCTTCCGTGACACCTCCTGGGCCGTGCACGTTCCGCGGCGTCTGCAGGAGGCTCGCGTGCAGCTGGCCCGGGCCAAGGAGGAGCTGAGCAGCCGGCTCGGCCGGACCCCCACGGTCAAGGAACTGTCCGCGCTGATGAGCCTGTCCGAGGACGAGGTCCGCGAGGCCCAGCTGGCCTCCAACGGCTACGCCTCCGCCTCCCTCGACGCCGCGCTCGGGACCGGCGAGGACGGCGAGAGCGCCCTGCGGGACTTCATCGGCCTCGACGACACCGCTCTTGAGCTGGTCGAGGACTTCCACACTCTGGCACCGTTGATCGCCCAGCTCGACGAGCGGGACCGGCAGATCATCCACATGCGGTTCGTCGAGGAACTCACCCAGGCCCAGATGGGCGAGCGCCTGGGCGTCTCCCAGATGCACGTCTCCAGGTTGCTGTCCCGCTGCCTGGCCCGGCTCCGCGAGGGCATGCTCACCACCCACTGAGCCTGTTGCCGGCGCCGCGCCACTCCCAGGCCGCGTGGGTGCTGGCGGCATCGGCGGAATCGCCTTGTCCATGCCGGCCGTCGGAAGTGGCCTGCGGCATGCCGCCTGGACCGCTCCCTCGGCGACATCACGCGCGGTCGGTGCTGGTGCCAGTCGCGAGCTGGGATTCGCGGCTGCTGAGTGCCTCAGCCGGATCCGTCCGCTCGCTGTTTGTCGGCGGCGTGGAGGTGGAGGTGGGCGACGACCTGCTTGCCGGTTTCCTGCGCAAGGGTGTGCAGCTTGGTGGACAGGCGGGTGACGAGGTGGAGGCCGTGGCCGCCGATCCGGCCGGGGTCGGGCGGCTGCAGCTGAGGCTGGTGGGGGGAGCTGTCGCGGACGGTGATCCGTAGCAGCGCGGCGTCGGGTATGACTTCCAGCTCGAGTCTGCCGGGGCCGGGGGCGTGTCGGTGTGCGTTGGTGACGAGTTCACTGACGACGAGCTGGGCGTCCTGGCTGGTGCGGTGATCCGGCCGGTATCCGACCCGGGAGAGCAGCGCGCGCACGGCCTGGCGGGCCTCGGAGATGGGGGCGGACCCGGTCTCCCAGACGGTGAAGTAGTGCAAAGGCGCCGCCTCTTCCTGGCTCAGGGGTGGCTTCAGACCTAGCTGGCTGAGCATGGGCCGAGTCCTGTCGTCGTTCTTTGTGTCGAGATCACGGAATGTCCCTTTTCGTATCGCTTCACATACCCACTGACATCTCACTCATGGCTACTGGTCTCTGTGCTCGAGCGAGGCAGCTGTATCGAGCGCCGTGTACGAGGGGCATGCCCTGGGTGATTCTCGCATCAGTTGCGTTGGCGGAACGGCCAGGGCCTGTCGCGCAGGCAGGGCAGCGGACGTGATCGCGAGGCGGTGTGGTCTGTTTGACCACTGGACGGGTGTGCAGGGTCGTGGAACCGGGCCGGTGTGTGCGAGGCTTGCTGAATGACCAGCCTGGTCTGGTGGGAGACCCCGCGCTGACCTGTATGGCCACCACAGTGGCCGGGGCAGGGTGCGGGTGGTCTTGCTTGGCTGTGCGCGGCTCGCCAGTAGTTGCGCGCTTGATGCCCCCGTGGTGGGGGCGTGATGGGCTCGACCCCGATTGGAGGGGCGAACCGTGAACGACCTCAATGTGGTGACGCAGCAGTACGCCGACCGTACCGTGATCACCGTCGCAGGGGAGATGGACCTCCACACCTGCCCTGCCCTCGCCCAGGCCACCCTCGTCATCCCGCTCAACGGCAAGACTCTGCATCTGGAGATGTCCGGCGTGACCTTCATGGACTCCAGCGGTCTCAACTTTCTGCTCCAGCTGCGCCGGCGCCTCCTTGCTGACGACGGACAACTCGCCCTCAGCGGCCTGCGGGGCCACCCCGCCCGCGTGCTGCACCTGACCGGCGCTTATGACCTGCTCGTGCCCGGCGACACTGGAGCACCTGACGGGGACACCGCCAAGCCGGCCGGGGCGCCTGGGAGAGATGACCTCGCAGCCGCTGGGATCTCCCGGACCGAGCCTTGAGGCCGGTCGAGCAGACAGGTCACCGGTGAGTTGAGTGGTGTCGACTGGGCTGTACAAGGGCTGCGTGGGCGGCCGGGGTGTCATCGACCCGCCGCGCCCGTCACTCTTCAGCTGACCCGGGAGTTTCCACTGCAGCAGAAATCCGGGGTTTCCGGCGATACCGCCGGAAACCCCGGATGGGGTGGGCTGGGGAAGATGTCAGTGCTTGAAAGCGTCCTTGGTCTTCTCCTTGGCCTCGCGGGCGTCGCCCGTGGCCTTTTCCGCATGTCCCTTGGCGGCCATCCGGTCGTTGCCGACGGCGTTTCCGAGGGTTTCCTTGGTCTTGCCCTTGGCCTGCTCGGTCTTCGCCTTGGCCTTCTCGCCGGCAGTCATGGAATGCCCCTCCTCGTAAGCGGTTGGTGCCGCTGTCGCGGCGAAGTCTCTGGTGCCCCTACCTTCCCGTCATAAACAACGTGTCACCGAGGGAATGGAGGGTGGCCTGCCGGGCATACGGTGCCGCAGGAGGTTGATGACTATGGTTCCCCTGCTTCTTGTGCTGCTTCTTGCTCTGGTCCTTTTCGGTGCGGGCTTCGCCATCAAGATCCTTTGGTGGGTCGCGGTGGCCGTGCTGGTGCTGTGGCTGCTTGGCTTCGTGATGCGTTCCACGGATGCCGGAGGCGGCCGCGGCCGCTGGTATCGATGGTGATCTGACAGCGCGTCCCCACATATGGGCCTGACCGTTCTGGATGGTCGGGCCCATATGCATGTCTGAAAAATGTGCACACCCACCGGGCATCGCCGGACGAAGAGGGAGTCCCAGGGGTCCGTGAGGGTAGGTGTGGTGTTGTCGGGGGCGGGAGGGCCATGCGCGGTGGGACCTGCGCAGCCTCCCGGCCCTTCCGTCCCTGGCCCGGACCGGCGCAAGCCGGAGCGAGGTGTTCTGAGAGCGACAACTGGACCGTACCGCCACACCTGCGCCCGCCTTCACCGCGATACTGCACTGCTCGAGATCGGATCCAGGGGGATCGGCCCAGAGACCGCTGCTGTCCTTGGACGCTGGCGGCGGAGACGGCAGTGCGCACAGACCGTTCTGCCAGTGATGCTCTCCCTGCCGGCGACCAGGCACCCGTCACAGATGCCAGGCTGAACGGCGTCTGGATCGTGCTCCGGGTCAGTCGGGGCTGGATGGGAGAACGCCGGGGCGGGACATGTGCCCGGACCCAAGGAGCTCGTTTCATCTTCGTTCTGGCTGGTGGGAGGCCCTTGGCGAGTGGCTTGTGCGGGCTCCTTTCCTGGCCGTGAGGCTGATCATCTTTGGGTCGATCCTGGGGATCATGGTTCCTCGCGGTGGGCACGTTCCGGTAACGATCAGCATGCGAAGGGCTGTTGCTCGCGGTGGTGCAGGGCGAGGACGGCTTGACCATCCGGGTGGCGCGTCCGGGCCGGCAGCGCAGCTCGGTGGCCAGGACGCGCCACCACTTCAGCTGAGCGCCGGATCGCCCGCGCGGCCAGTTCCGCGATGCCCTGCTCGATGTACCGGCGCCAGCAGGTGGACACCGAGATATCGTGCGGGGCCGCCAGCTCGGCATAGGTCAGATTGCTGCGCAGGAACGCGATGGTGAGGGTGGCCTGGAAGACGGCGTCCTTCTTACGCCAGCGGGAACCGTTCGCCGCATGCCGGGCCGCGATCTTGTCGGCGAGCCAGCCCCGCATACCGGCCGACACCCGACAACCCGCCTGGTAGACGAGCCACTCGGGGTCCTTGTCGGTGCTCGCATTCGTCACGGAACACGCATCTACCAGGGACTTCTGACATCACGTCATCGTGAGCGGACGGTGTCCACCGTGACGTTCCATGATCCCCGGCATCGACCCAAAGACGATCAACCTATCCCCTGAGTTCGACAGTTGGTGGGCACAGTCCGTGTGCCCACCGGTGCCCGCCACGCTCTCGGCCTCCGGGAACGTCCGCGGTTTGCATCTGCCTTTCCAGCATGAAGGAGCAGGGGAATTTACCGCTCTGCAAAAGTATTTGATGGTTCGTCATCTCATTCCTCGCGCGCTTTCCCCGCTCTGTGCAGGGCGCTGGGAGCCCTGTGGGCATACGCGTCCTTCCCCATCACCCCAGGTGAGAGCCCCGAGCGCCCGCGCATGCCCATCAACTGTCGAACTCGGGTATCCGACCAGCGACAGAGCCTCCACGACCACCTCGTCAAGGGCCTCCCACCAGCAACAACGAAGATGAAACACGCTCAATGGCTTGCGTCCGAAGTCGCAGAAGCGATCTCCCGAACAGGTCTGATTATTCAGCAAAGGGCCTTCGCTCCTCCCTCTTTCGCCGAGAGGACCGGTCTTCGCGTGTGGGCGGTCAGGGGCAGTTGACCTGTTCAGTGCCGTGGGGCTGTGTCTGCTGGTCAGCGGCGGCCGGGGGGCAAGTGCCTTTTCCGTCCGTGCTTTTCATGCCGCTTCGGTCGGTGGTGCTTGTTATGTTCGTTGCACCTGATGGTGGTGGGGTCGGTGGCGGTGTCGGATGGACTGCCGCCGCCGGTGACAGTGGCTGTGTTGTTGACCTGGATACTGCTGCCGCGCTTGGTGTCCGCGGCCTTCTCATGGGTCTTGCAGAAGACCTTCACGGTGAGGGTGATGGGCGGGTAACTGCTGCCCGGATCCAGGACGTCGTCGCGGGTACAGGTGAGGGTGGCCAGGGTGCAGGTCCAGCCGGCGCCACTGATCGAGACGGCCCTGAGCTGCGGGGGGAGGGCGTCGGTGACGGTGACGGTTCCGCTGGTGGGGCCGCTGCCGTTGTTGGCAACGGTGAGGGTGTAGGTGCCCTTCCTGCCCTTCTCGAAGTGGCCGGTGTGATGCTTGGTGATGGTCAGTGAGGGCGGGCAGACCCCGGTGATGGTCGTGGGGTCGGTGACGGTGTCAGGGGCGCTGGCTCCGCCCGTGACAGTAGCCGTGTTGGTGACGTCGTCAGGGGCGGTGCAGGCGACATCGACCGTGAGGCTGATCGGTGGGTAGCTGGCCCCCGGATCCAGGGCGTCGCTGCGGGTGCAGATGAGGGTGGCCAGAGTGCAGGACCATCCCGTACCGCTCAACCCTGTCCCCGTGAGTCCTGCGGGAAGTGTGTCGGTCACGGTGACCGCACTGCCGTCCGTCGGGCCGGTCCCGTCGTTGCCGACCGTGAGCGTGTAGGAACCGGACTGCCCCCGCACGAAGCTGCCACTGTGACTCTTGCCGATGGTCAGCGTGGGCGGGCAGACGCCGGTGATGGTCGTGGGGTCGGTCGCGGTATGGGTGCCGGTGTCCCCGCCGCCCGTCACGGTAGCCGTGTTGGTGACGTCGTCAGGGGCGGTGCAGGCGACATCGACCGTGAGGCTGATCGGTGGGTAGCTGGCCCCCGGATCCAGGGCGTCGCTGCGGGTGCAGATGAGGGTGGCCAGAGTGCAGGACCATCCCGTACCGCTCAACCCTGTCCCCGTGAGTCCTGCGGGAAGTGTGTCGGTCACGGTGACCGCACTGCCGTCCGTCGGGCCGGTCCCGTCGTTGCCGACCGTGAGCGTGTAGGAACCGGACTGCCCCCGCACGAAGCTGCCACTGTGACTCTTGCCGATGGTCAGACTGGGACCAGGGGGGGCGTAGGAGATGATCACCTGGCCGTTGTTGTTCGCTGTCCCGATCGTGGACAGCGCGTAACTCGTGCCGGTGCCCGTCGGGGTGGCGAAGCTGCTGCCTCCACCGCCCCCGCCCCCGCCCGCCGAGGTGCCGGTGCCGTTGACGGCCCCGCTGCCGCCGCCCCCGCCGGCGAAGTAACCACCACCACCGCCCCCACCTGCACCGATGACAGAGGCGGCGCAGCCACCGCCGAAGCGGCCCCCGGTGCCACCGGTACCGACTGTGGCACCTGAAAACCCGCTCCCCGGTCCGCCGTTCATGACCGCACAGGGGCTAGCGGTGCCGCTGGCCCCGCTGGCACCGCCGGTGCTGGTGCTGGTGCTGCCACCGCCCCCACCCTGCCCCGGCGAACCATTGCCGGCGGCGCTTCCCGCGGTACCGCCGGTGGCATCCGGCGTTGTCCCGCCGTTGCCTCCGTTCCCTCCCGTAGAGCCCGATCCGGTGCCGCCTGCGGCACCACCGCCCCCGGCGACCATCAGCAAGGAGCCACCTGTGCTGATGCTGGAGGCCCCGCCCCCACCCGGCCCTTCAAAATGAAAACCACTGAGCGGAAAACCCCCGCCTGGGGCGCCGCCGTTGAATCCACCGGCACCCCCCGTCCCGGTGCCGTTGCAGCCTTTGCCGCCGGTTCCGCCGACGTTGATGGTGAACGTTGTGGGAGAGCCGGTCAGCGGGAGGGTGGTCACCACCTGCGCCCCCGTCCCACCCGTCCCCGTGACGGAACAGGGGGTGCCGGTGTTGTCGGCACCGCCGGCCCCGTCCGCGGTGATCGCCACGACCACCCCCGCAGGAACCATCAGGGTCTGCGGAGCGCCGGTGAAAGTGAACGTCTGACTGACCACCGCGGCAGCCTGTCTGCCGCCGGGACGGCCCGCAGCCGTGGCGTCGGCGATGCCCGGCAACGTCCCCGCACCCGTCAGCACAGCACACACCGCAGCGGTGACCCCGGCACGCCAACCGCGCCCTCGAAGCCCGGCCCGCGACCACCTCGAAACCCGACCTGGTCCGCCCCCCGCCCGGCGGGCGGGGGGCGGGCCACAGTCCGCGCCAGCCCCTGCCGGCCCATTTGTGAACGTCGTCGGTCACGACGAGGTGCCCCTCTCCTGGAAGCGATCTCACACGCCATGGGCGTGCGCTGGGGAATGGGAGGCAGCCTCCGCAAAGACGCCATCACCACGAGCCCCATTAGAACCGACGAACCGTCATATACAGCCTAAAACACGAGGGTGAGGAACTTCCGTGACGCACCGGCCCATTCCGGGTCCCCCGCACCCATGGATCACAATGCAATACACGCGCTACTGAGATTGCGGTCGTGATGGTCGTGTGGCTGCGTGGGTCCCGAACTGCTGCCTTGCCTGACCGATCGGCGACACCACGCAATGATCACCAGTAGGGGTGTGATCGTGGCTGGTCTGGCCCCGGTGTTCGTCGAGTTCCTGGGCCGGTCGGACGGTGTGTGTCGCGCCATGACGGCGGTGCGCCGGGAATCCCGGCGCACCGCCGAGGACACCGAGGGCCTTCCAGCCACCCTCACCATCGCGTTCCTGCGCAGCAATCTGGCCCATGCCGAGCTGGCGGCCCCGCACGACATCTCGGTGTCCACCTGCTGGCGGTACATCGAGCAGGGCATCGCGGAACTGGCCGCGCGGGCGATCCGGCTCACCGACGTGGTACGCCTGGCCCGCAAAGCCGGCAACGTCACTACTTGGGTAAGCGCCGGCGCCACGGTGTGAACGTCCAGACCGTCTGCGCACCCGACGGGATCCTCCTGTGGGCCTCCGCCGCCCTGCCGGGCAGCGCTGTCGACATCACCGCCGCCCGCCGCGCCAAGATCCCCCAGAAGGTGTCCGGCCCTCCTCGGCCTGCTCGCCGACCTGGGCTACCTCGGCCTGGACGGCGCGATCACCGGCCTCCGCCGCCTCAAGGCACTCCGACCTCGGCGTGGGACCCCGCGCCGGGCCCAGGTGTGGTGGGCCGCGCCGGGGTGTGGTCAGGGGTTGAGGATGCGGCGGAGGTTGTCGATCGAGCCGCATCCAGCCTCCAACTGACGCTCACGCTCTTCCCGGAACGCCGCCCCCAGTTCCTCGCGCCGTTCCGTCGCGACGTTCTCGCGTGCGCCGTTGAGGATGGTGCGTTCTTCCTCGTCGGTGTGGTGGTTGACGGCTTCCAC